>NC_009523.1:0-303409 GCF_000016665.1 Roseiflexus sp. RS-1 | reverse complement strand
GTTCTGACCGGTCTTGCGGCGGTGCAGTACGACCTGATCATCGTCGATGAGGCCCACAAGATGGCGGCGTATCGCTACGGCGACAATCTGAGCAAGACCGACCGCTATCGCCTGGGCGAGCGCCTCTCGGAGATCTGCACGCACCTGCTGTTTCTGACCGCGACGCCGCACCGCGGCGACCCGGAGAACTTCCGCCTGTTCCTCGATCTGCTCGAACCGGGGTTTTTTGCAACATCCGATATGCTGGCCGAGTCGATCCGTCAGCACGACAATCCGCTGTTCATTCGACGGGTGAAGGAGGACTTGAAGGATTTTGACGGCAAGCCGCTCTTTTTGCCGCGCCATGTGGCGACGATCGAGTTTAACCTGGGGGTGGAGAGCGAAGACGAAAAGCGGTTGTACAACGACCTGTCGCGCTATGTGAATGCGCAGTACAATAAAGCGCTCACCAGCGAGAAACGCCGCAACGTCGCCTTTGCGCTGGTCATTCTGCAACGTCGGCTGGCATCCAGCACGTATGCGCTGTTGCGCTCGCTTGAACGGCGCAAGCGTCGGCTGGAGGAACTGCTCCAGGGCGCGCCGCAGCGCCAGCGCACCGCCGACGAAAGCTACGATGTCGAGGAGCTGGACGACCTGAGCGAGGAAGAACGCTGGCGACGGGAGGAGACTTGGGAAACGCTGAGCGTGGCGGAAAACCGGCGTGAACTGGAGCAGGAGGTGGCCAGTCTGGATGCGCTCATCGCTCAGGCGCGCGCCATCGTGAATGCTGCGCCGCCGGTCGAGGCGAAACTGCGCCATCTGCGCGCTGCCCTGGAACAGTTGAACCAGAATCACCCTGGCGAGAAAATCCTGATCTTCACCGAATCGCGCGATACGCTGGAGCACCTGGAGAAAAACGTGCGGCTCTGGGGCTACTCCGTCTGCACCATCCATGGCGGGATGGATCTGGCGTCGCGCATTCAGGCTGAGAAAACCTTCAAGAACGAGGCGCAGATCATGGTGGCGACCGAGGCGGCCGGCGAAGGGATCAATCTCCAGTTCTGTCACCTGATGATCAACTACGATATTCCCTGGAATCCCAACCGCCTGGAACAGCGCATGGGGCGCATTCACCGCTACGGTCAGACGCGCGAAGTCTTCGTGTTCAACCTGGTGGCGACCGACACGCGCGAGGGACGGGTGTGGCAGGCGGTGTTTCGCAAACTGGAAGAGATCCGCCAGGCGCTCGGCAGCGATAAGGTCTTCGATGTGCTGGGCGATCTGATCCACGGGAAAGACCTGGGGCAACTGCTCCTGGAGGCGGCAGCCGGCGCGCGCAACATCGACGACATCCTGCGCGAGATCGATATCCGGGTAGACCCGGCATACCTTGACCGCATCCGCGATCAACTCGGCGAAAGCCTGGCGACCCGCTTCATCGATTACACCCGCATCCGCGAGATGGCGGAAAAGGCGCGTGAGCAACGCCTGATCCCCGAATATACCGAAGCGTTCTTCCGCCAGGTGATCGAGACGTTGCAGGGAAAACTCAGGGAGATCGGCGGGAAGTCCGGTCCGTTTCTCGCGCTGGAGAGCGTGCCGGCGCCGCTGCGCCAGATCGCCGACGAAGATGCCTTCAAAAAACGGTTCGGCGCGTTATCCCGCCGCTACCCGCGCATCACGTTCGATAAAACCGTCGCCATGCGCGACGCACAGGCGGAGCTGGTGACGTTCGGTCATCCGCTCTTCGAGGCGGCGATGGCATGGGTTGAGCGGTCGCTGCATGCGGCGCTGCACGAAGGCGCGCGGTTCACCGACCCCGACGGCGGTATGGATGGAACGTTGCTCTTCTACGAGGGGGAAATCCGCGATGGCAAGGGCGAGATTGCCGGCAGGCGACTGTTCGTGCTGTTCGCCGACCGGCAACGCGGAACGATCCAGCCGGTCAACCCGACGCTGCTGTGGGACCTGCAGCACGGCGGACCGCCCGACGGCGCGTTCCCCTCGCTCGAGGCGTTGCAGCGCGATGCCCGTGGCGTGCTGTTCCGCGAACTGGAAGCGTATCGCGCCGCACTGCTGGAAGAACGCAAACGTCAGGCGACGATCAAGGAAAAGTATGGGCTGACGTCGCTGGAGGAACTCATCATCAGACTGGACGGCGACCTGATCCGGCTCTATGAGCGCCGTGACCGGGGCGAGTCGGTAGACCTGGCGATTCGCAATAAGGAAGACCAGAAGCGACGGTATGAGCAGGCGCTGGATGCGCTGCGGAACGCACTGGAGCGCGAACGCAACCTGACCCTCTCCACGCCGCGTTTTCTGGGCGCGGCGAGGGTTGTGCCGGCGCCCGTCGCTGCGGAGATGTTCTCCGACCCGGACATCGAGCGGGTTGCGATGCAGGTGGCGCTGGAGTATGAACGGAGTCAGGGGCGCGTTCCTGAAGACGTTTCGCGCGACAATCTGGGCTTCGATATTCGTTCGCGCGCGGCTGACGGGCAGCAGCGCTATATCGAGGTCAAAGGGCGCGCCGATGCTGGCGCAGTGGCGTTGACCCGCAACGAGTGGTTCAAGGCGCAACGCTTCGGTGACGAGTATTTTCTGTATGTCGTGTTCGACGCCGCCACGCCCCAACCGACGTTGCACTGCATCCAGAACCCGGCAGCGCGCCTGAAACCAGAGGAGCGCATGGACGTTCGTTACCTGGTCTCAGCCGATGACATTCGCGCACATGCTTTAGAATAGAACACGGATTGGCACGGATGTGACGGATCAGCCCGGATGAAAGAAAAATATCCGCGCCAATCCGTCTGACCCGTGCAAATCCGTGGTTAAATAATAGAACACGGATCAGCACGGATGTGACGGATGAACACGGATCTCAATAAAAATATCCGTGAACATCCGTCTGATCCGTGGACATCCGTGGTTAAATACCGTCTGATCCGTGGACATCCGTGGTTTCAACTCATTGAGGAGCCGCCTGATGCGCGACGACCGCCGCTTCATCGAAGAAACCTTCCCGGTCAAAGCCGTGAGCCAGCACGCGGCGAAGGAGAAGAATATTCGCCACGGGCACATCAGCACGCTGCACATCTGGTGGGCGCGCCGCCCGCTGGCCGCCTCGCGCGCCACCGCATACGCCGCGCTCGTTCCGCCGCCCGCCGACGCGCTCGCCTGGCAGACGCAGAGCGAGTTCATCGCCGACCTGAGCCGCTGGGAGCGTGCGCTGGACGCCCCGCTGCTGCAACGCGCCCGCCGCGCGATCTACGCCGCCCACGCCGAACGGTTGAGCGCCGAACTGGGGCGTCCCGTCTGTGTGGACGACATCGAAGCCGGGCGCGTCCCGCCGCCGCGCATCCTCGACCCGTTCGCAGGCGGCGGCTCCTATCCGCTCGAAGCCCTGCGCCTGGGATGCGACGCTTACGCCAACGACTATAACCCGGTCGCCGCGCTGATCCTCAAAGCCACCCTGGAGTACCCGCAGCGGTTTGGTGGGAACGGATTGGGGAAGAGAACACGGATCGACACGGATGGGACGGATCGGCACGGATTCAAGAAAAATATCCGTGACCATCCGTCTGATCCGTGCCAATCCGTGGTTCATACCGATCCGTGTCAATCCGTGGTTCATCCCGAAAGCTTCGGGCAGACGGAGATGTTCAGCCGGGATGCGCCGGGCAACCCCCTGCTGGCGGCGGTGAAGCAGTGGGGGGAATGGGTGCTGAACGAGGCGCGCAAAGAACTGGCGCCGTTCTACCCGTCGTCCGGCGCTGCCACCGTCGTCGGCTACATCTGGGCGCGCACGCTCCCCTGCCAGAACCCGTCCTGCGGCGTTGACATCCCGCTCATGCGCCAGTTCTGGCTGGCAAAAAAAGACAGGAAACAAGTTGCGCTTTGTATTGTGAAGAGAACACAGATCGACACGGATGTGGGGAATAGAACACGGATACACACGGATGTAACGGGTGAACACGGATTGGGGAATAGAACACGGATACACACGGATGTAACGGATGAACACGGATTAAGGAATAAAAATATCCGTGAACATCCGTCTGATCCGTGCCAATCCGTGGTTCATTCTGACTCTGTGTCTGAATCGTGCCAATCCGTGGTTAATTTGAATAGAACACGGATGGACACGGATGCGACGGATGAACACGGATCACATAAAAATATCCGTGAACATCCGTCTGATCCGTGTAAATCCGTGGTTTATCCCAACCCGGTCGCGTTTGAGATTGTGGGGGATGGGTACGCGCCCCGGCCCCCCGGTTTCGACCCCGAACACGGCACGGTGAGGGGCGCAGTGGTGACCTGTCCGGTCTGCGGGGCGACGATTGACGCCGCCACGACCCGCCGCCTGTTCCGCGCCGGCAGGGCGGGTCAGCGCATGGTCGCCGTCGTCACCACCGACACGGAGGCGGATGGAAGAGCGTCCGGCGGCAAAACCTACCGCCTGCCGACCGCAGATGATCTGGATGCCTACCGCGCCGCCGAAGCCGCGCTGCACGCGACATGCGAGCGCCTGCGCACCGCCTGGGGGATGGAACCCATGCCGGACGAGCCGCTGCCACCGCAGGGCACCCTGGGTTTTCGTATCCAGGGCTACGGTCTGGAAACCTGGGGCGACCTGTTCAACCCGCGCCAGGCGCTGGCGCTGATCACCTTCGCCGACGCCGTGCGCCGCGCCCACGCGCAGATGCTCGCCCAGGGCTACCCTGAAGACTTTGCAAAGGCGGTGGTGACGTATTTGGGATTAGCCGTGAACAAATTAGCAACTTACTCTTGCAATTTGGTTAGGTGGCGTGGCGATGTTCTGAGTTTTGAACGCGCTTTTGATCGCCAGGCTCTTCCTATGGTTTGGGATTACGGTGAAATAAACCCATTCAGTGGTGCTCGAGGGGAATGGGATGTAAGTGGTATCTGTCTGGTTCTCGACCACCTCACCCGCATTCCTCCCCTGCCGGGCAGGGAGCGCGCGCAGACACAGACGGATGGAACAGAGTCGCGCGGTCTCATCCGTGACCATCCGTCCAATCCGTGGCAATCCGTGGTTGCTGCTCACCCGCGGCAATCCGTGGTTCATTCTGTCACCCATGCCTCCGCCACGCGCCTGCCCTACCCCGACGGCTTCTTCGACGCCGTGCTCACCGACCCGCCCTACTACGACAATGTGCCGTACTCCTACCTCTCCGACTTCTTCTACGTCTGGCTCAAGCGCAGCATCGGGCACCTCCACCCCGACCTGTTCACCACGCCGCTCACGCCCAAGGCGGGCGAGATTGTGGCGTATGCCCACGGCGAGGGAGGCTTCGAGGCGGGCAAACGCTTCTTCGAGGAGCAACTGGCGGCGGCCTTCCGCGAGATGGCGCGAGTGCTGAAACCGGGCGGCATTGCCGTGGTGGTCTACGCCCACAAATCGACCGCCGGATGGGAGACGGTGATCAACGCCCTGCTCGATTCGGGACTGGTCGTCAACGCCGCCTGGCCCCTCAACACCGAGATGCAAACCCGTCTGCGATCGAACGAATCGGCGGCGCTGGCGTCGTCGATCTACATCGTGGCGCGCAAGGCGGCGCGGCGCGCCACCGGCTTCGTCAACGAGGTGCGCGCCGAGTTGCGCCGGGTGATGCACCGCAAACTCGACCGGCTGTGGGCGGAGGGGGTCGGCGGCGCCGATTTCTTCATCGCCGCCATCGGCGCCGGCATCGAGGTCTTCGGCGCTTACGAACAGGTGATCGACTACGAAGGGCATGTGATCCGCGCCGACCGGCTGCTCGACGAGGTGCGCGCGCTGGCGACCGATTTCGCCGTGCAGCGCATTCTGCAGAACGGGTTCGCCGCCGAGATTTCGCCGCTCACCCGCCTCTACCTGCTGTGGCGCTGGAACTACAAAGAGGCGCCCCTCCCCTTCGATGAAGCGCGCAAACTGGCGCAGTCGTGCGGGCTGGACATTGCCGAGACGTGGAGCAGGCACGGCGCGGTGCGCAAGCAGAAGGAGTTCGTGCGCCTGCTGGGACCGCACGAGCGGCGGCTGGAGGAGCTGGACGATCCGCGCGACCTGGTGGACGTGCTGCACCGTGCGCTGCTGCTGTGGGAAAAGGGGAAGCGCGCCGATCTGGTGCAGACACTGGTCGCCGGCGGGCGCAGCGAGGTCTTCTACCGCGTGGCGCAGGCGATCAGCGAGACGCTGCCGGTGGAGAGCCGCGAAAAGAAACTGCTCGACGGCTTCCTCGCCGGGCGCGAGCGCCTGCGCGCCGAGGTCGAACAGACCGCCGCGCAAATGAGAATAGACTTTTAGGAATAGAACACGGATTGACACGGATGTGACGGATGAGCACGGATTAAAAATAAAAAACCATCCGTGTTAATCCGTCTAATCCGTGCACATCCGTGGTTTATTCCCAATAAAACCATCCGTGCCAATCCGTCTGATCCGTGTCCATCCGTGGTTTATTAAGAAAGAGAGGACGAGGTATGCTGCACGAGGAGATCACGCAAGCCATCATCAAAGCCTTTTACACTGTTTACAACACGCTGGGGCACGGTTTCCTGGAGAAGGTCTACGAAAACGCTCTGGTATATGAACTGACTAAAGCAGGGCTTGCTGTGCAGCAACAGGCGCCTCTCCAGGTATACTACGATGGCTTGCTGGTGGGAGAGTACTTCGCCGACATCATCGTAGCGGGCTGCATCATCGTCGAACTGAAAGTCGTGGAGTCCTTGCGCCCTGAACACGAAGCACAACTGCTCAACTACCTCAAATCCACCGAGATTGAAGTTGGTCTGCTACTCAACTTTGGACCAAAACCATCCTTCGTGCGCAAAATTCTTACCAACGACCGGAAAAAGGTGAAGAAGAAATAGAACACGGATTAGCACGGATGAGGAATAGAACACGGACTGGCACGGATGGGGAATAGAACACGGACTGGCACGGATGGGGAATAGAACACGGACTGGCACGGATGGGGAATAGAACACGGATTGGCACGGATGTGACGGATCAGCACGGATTAAAAAATAAAAACATCCGTGCCAACCCGTCTGATCTGTGTCCATCCGTGGTTTATTAAGAATAGAACACGGATTGGCACGGATGTGACGGATGAGCACGGATTAAAAAGTAAAAACATCCGTGGCAATCCGTCTGATCCGTGTCCATCCGTGGTTAAAATAAAGATAAGGAGTCGCGCTATGCCACCGTTCCACACCATCGCCATCCCTCACGACGACATTCTGCGCGGACGCCTGACGATGGAGGTTTTCGCCGCTGACCTGGGCGAGGTCGCTCGCGGGCGCGGCGTCGCCGAGTACCGCGACCCCGCGCTGTTCTTCCAGAAGACATTCGTGACTGCCGGGCTGCGCACCCTGTTCGATGTCGTGCAGCAGCGCCTGGCGGGGCAGGGCGGCGATCCGGTCATCCAGTTGCAGACTCCCTTCGGCGGCGGCAAAACCCATGCGCTGATCGCGCTCTACCACAAGGCAGCCGAATGGGGCGCGCGACGGGTGGTGATGGTGGGCACAACCATGGCGGCGACCGATACGCTCTGGGGACAGATCGAACAGCAACTGACCGGTCAGCGTGTTCGGTTCACCGATCTGGTTGCGCCCGGACGCGGCGAGGCGCTGCGCGCGCTGCTGACTGCCCACGCGCCGGCGCTCATCCTCGTCGACGAACTGCTGGAGTACGTCACCAAAGCGGCCGGCACGCCGGTCGGCGAAAGCACCCTGGCGGCGCAAACCATCGCCTTTATGCAGGAGTTGACCGAACTGATCGGCGCCATTGATCGCGTCGTGCTGGTCATCACCCTGCCCACCAGTCTGATCGAACACTACGATCCGAGCGCCGAGCGCATGTTCCAGCAGTTGCAGCGCGTCTCCGGGCGGGTCGAGCGTATTTACGCACCGGTGCGCGACGACGAGATCACCCACGTCATCCGCCGTCGCCTGTTTGCCCAGATCAAAGAGCAGGAAGCGATGCAGGCGGTTGACACATTTATGGAGTACGCAACCCGTGAAGGATTACTGCCGGCAGGCGTCGAACCGTCCGAATACCGGGCGCGCTTTCTCGCGTCGTACCCCTTCCTGCCGGACGTGGTGGACGCGCTCTACCAGCGTTGGGGCAGTTTTTCCTCCTTCCAGCGCACCCGTGGCGTGTTGCGCCTGCTGGCGCTGGTGATCGCCGCGCACAAAGACCGCGACCTGCCCTTCATCTCCCTGGCGGACATCAACCTGAGCGACGCCGAGATTCGGCGCGAACTGCTCAAACATATCGGAGCGGAGTTTGACAGTGTGATTGCCGCCGACATCACCGCGCCCGATGCCGGCGCCGTCAAAGTCAGCGCCGATCTCGGCTCAGCGTACCGCGGGCTGCATCTGGGCGAACGCGCCGCAACCGCGATCTTCATGTCCTCCTTTTCCGGCGGGGTCGAAAAAGGGGCGACCCTGGTCGACATCAAGCGCAACGCCGCCACCCTCAGCAGCCCGGCAGCCGTGGTCGCCGAAGCGGTCGAGAAACTCAAAGGTCGCCTGTTCTATCTGCAATACCAGGGTGACCGATACTTCTTCTCCAACCAGGCAAACCTCAACCGCCTGCTCCTCACCCGCATGGAGAATATCGCCGACCGCGAGATTCAGGAGACCGAGAAAGCATTGCTGCGCCAGCAGGCAGGCAGCGCCCCCCTGAACGTTTTCATCTGGTGCGACCGATCGGCAGACATTCCCGACACGCCCGACCTGAAACTGATCATCCTGCCCGACGCTGATGAGACGCGCATGAACGAATTGCGCGACACCAAAGGAGAAGCCCGGCGTGTCTACCGCAACACCCTCTTCGTCCTGACGCCGCAGGAGAGCGAACGGGCGCAATTTGCCGTCCTGGTGCGCCGGATGCTGGCATACCAGCGCATGCAGAATGATGCCAGCCTGAAGCTGACCGATGAGCAGCGCCGGGAGATCAGGGAGAACCTGAAGCGTCTGGAGGGCGACCTGGGCGATGCGGTGCGGCGTCTCTACCGGCAGGTCTATCTGCCGGCGCGCGAGGGTTGGAAGCGCCTGGATATGGGCTTACCCACCCACGGCGAGACCCGCCCGCTCAGCCGGCAGGTGTACGATCACCTGCGCAGCCAGGGCGAGATCCTGGAGAAGATCGCGCCGCTGGCAATCCGGGAACGATTTTTGAAAGACCGCGACACAGTTTCAACCGGACAACTCGTCCGCGCCGGTCTGGTGACGCCGGGCGAAGCGCGGGTTATCTCAGAATCCGCGTGGCGTGAGAGTATCATCGAAGGGGTGCAGAAAGGTCTCTTCGGGCTGGGCGACATGCACGAAAACCGGCCGGTGTGCCGCTCCTACAACGAAACGCCATCCGTCAGTTTCGCCGACAGCGAAGTGCTCATCCGCGACGATCTCTGCAAGGAGCAGCGCGCCCGGAAACCGACGGAAACACCAACGTACCCGCCCGCAAGCGATTCTTCGCGCCCCATCCACGACGGACCCGGCACAACGTTTAAGCCAGAACCGGCGCCGCCCATCGGTGAAGAGCAGCGCCACGATGCCGTGAGCGCGCCGAACCGCACCCTCACCCTTGCATTCACCATCCCGCGCGGCAGGGTATCCGGTCTGATGGGTGTGCTGCACTTTCTCCAGACAAAGTATGCGCATATGGAGATCACACTGCACCTGCGCGACGGCGCCCTCAGCGATCAGGAACTGGAAGAGAAGGTGATGGAAGCATTCCGGCAAATGGGGATCACACTACGGATCGACCCCGGCGCGACGCCATGGGAATAAACCACGGATGGTTTTGGGAATAAACCACGGATACACACGGATTGGACGGATGGGCACGGATATTTTTATTTAATCCGCGCTGATCCGTCACATCCGTGTCAATCCGTGTTCTATTCCTATCCGTCACATCCGTGCCCATCTGTGTTCTATTCCCCCAGCAACGCCACCAGCGCCGCAGCAGCTGGAGAGAGCCACTGACGCGCCCGGCGCGCCCAGGCATAGGTGCGCCGGTCATCGGCGCCGCGCAACGCCAGCGCGCGCAGTCGTCCCAGCGCCACCTCGCGCTGCACCGCAATCGCCTGGATCAGCGCCACCCCCAGCCCAACCTCAACGCTGCGCTTGATCGCTTCGGTTTCACCGAGCATGATCACCGTGTCGCCGGCAAGCGTCGCGCTCCCCAGCAACCGCTCGACCGTCGCGTGCAGCGCCGATCCCGGCTCGCGCGTCAGCAATGGACGGTCGCGCAGTTCGTCGAGATCGACCGCCTCTCGACTCGCCCAAATATCGTGCGGCGCGACAATCACCACCAGTCGGTCCTGCATGAACGGCGTCACCACCACATCCGGGTGCGCCGCTGGCGAACCGACCAGCGCGATCTCGATGCTGCCTTCGGCGACCTGTTCCAGCAACGCGGCGCTGTTACCGGTGACGATGCGGGTATGGCAGTGTGGTGCGCGCTCCCGATACCGGCAAAGCAACTCCGGCAACAGATAGGTCGCCAGCGTCTGACCAACGCCCAGCCGCAGGGTGTGCGCCGCAACGCCAGCGGCCGTGCGTGTCGCCTGGAGCGCCTCGTCTGCCAGCAGCGCCAGTCGCGTGGCATACGGCAACAACGCTTCGCCAGCCGGAGTTAACCGCAGGCGGCGAGGACCGCGTTCGATCAGCGGTGCGCCGACCGCATCTTCCAGCGCCCCGATCTGCTGCGAAACGGTCGGTTGCGCCATGTGCAACTGCGCCGCCGCGCGCGTGAAACTTCCTGCCCGCGCTACGGCCACAAAAATGCGCAATCGGTGAAGATCGAAGGACATGCGCCACCGTATCATTGAAATTTTCAATCAAAGTATTATAGATCATTGTTTCTCTCAATGGATCACTTCTGCTATACTGTGCAGAGACCGTAAGATTGTTCAGGAGAGACCCGATGAGCGACACCTTGCACGACCCGTTCGGCGCGCGCGCGCCGCTGGCAGTTGGCGGTCGCACCTTTCTGATCTACCGTCTCGACGCGCTGGCGCGACGCAGCGGCGTCGATCTGGATCGCCTGCCGTTTTCAATCAAAGTGCTGTTGGAAGCGCTTTTGCGCAATGTTGGTGATGGTTTTACGACGGTTGACGATGTGATCGCGCTGGCGCAGTGGACGCCCGCCAGCGCCGGGCAGCGCGAGGTGGCATTCAAGCCGGCGCGCGTGCTGATGCAGGATTTCACCGGTGTTCCGGCAGTGGTCGATCTGGCGGCGATGCGTGACGCGATGGCGCGTCTGGGGGGTGACCCTGCGAAGATCAATCCGCTCGTGCCCGCCGACCTGGTGATCGACCATTCGGTGCAGGTCGATGCGTTTGGTCACGGAATGGCGCTCGCGCTCAACGCCCAACTCGAGTTTGAGCGCAACCGCGAGCGCTATGAGTTCCTGCGCTGGGGGCAACAGGCATTCGCCAACTTCCGCGTCGTGCCGCCTGCCACCGGCATCTGCCACCAGGTCAACCTGGAATACCTGGCAACCGTGGTCATTGCGCGCGAGATTGACGGCGAACTGGTTGCAATACCGGATACCCTTGTCGGCACCGACAGCCACACGACCATGATCAACGGTCTTGGAGTCCTGGGATGGGGCGTCGGCGGGATCGAAGCCGAAGCGGTGCTCCTGGGTCAGCCGCTGGCGATGCTGACCCCCGAAGTCGTTGGCGTGAAGTTGACCGGTGCGCTCCGCCCTGGCGCAACTGCGACCGACCTGGTGCTGCGGGTGACCGAGATGCTGCGTCGGCACGGCGTGGTGGATAAGTTCGTGGAGTTCTGCGGTCCGGGGTTGAGTTCGCTCAGCCTGGCGGATCGCGCCACCATCGCAAATATGGCGCCAGAGTATGGCGCAACCTGCGGGTTCTTCCCGGTCGATGCCGAGACCCTCGCCTACCTGCGCAGCACCGGGCGCTCTGAGGACCTGGTGGCGCTGGTGGAAGCGTACTGCCGCGAGCAGGGGCTGTTCCGTACCGACGACACCCCCATTCCGACGTTCAATACGCTCCTGGAACTTGACCTGAGCACGGTCGAACCGAGTGTCGCCGGTCCGCGTCGTCCCCAGGATCGCGTGCCGCTGGCGGACCTGAAACCGTCATTCAACCAGGCGATGCGCCAGGTCTTCGGGCGTGATGTGCCGGTTTACGAAGGAAATGGCGCACGGAAGCGCGAACGACACGATCTGTACGCTGCGTCGCGCATACCCGTGACCCTGAACGGACGCACGACGTCGATCACACACGGCTCGACGATCATTGCCGCGATTACATCCTGCACCAACACCTCGAACCCATCGGTGATGATCGCCGCCGGATTGCTGGCGAAGAAGGCGGTCGAGAAGGGACTGAGCGTCCCGCCCTATGTCAAAACCAGTCTGGCGCCGGGGTCGCGGGTGGTGAGCGAATACCTGGCGCAGTCCGGGTTGCAGGCATATCTCGACCGGTTAGGGTTCAACGTCGTCGGGTATGGTTGCACCACCTGTATCGGCAACAGTGGACCTGTCGCCGACGAGATCGCGCGGGCGGTCAAAGAGGGGAATCTGGTGGTCAGCGCAGTGCTGAGCGGCAACCGCAATTTCGAGGGGCGCATCAACCCGGTGGTGCGCGCCAACTACCTGGCGTCGCCGCCGCTGGTCGTCGCCTTTGCCATCGCCGGAACAGTGGACATCGACGTGAACCGTGAGCCGCTCGGCGTCGGCGCCGATGGCGAACCGGTCTACCTGGCGGACATCTGGCCCACCGCAGAGGAAGTCGCCGAGGTGATGGCCGCATCACTCAACGCCGACCTGTTCCGTGCGCAGTATGCGAACGTGTTCACCGGCAACGAGACCTGGAACGCCATCCCGGTGAGCGGCGGCGATCTCTACGCCTGGAATCCAGACTCGACCTACATCCAGAATCCGCCGTACTTCCACGATATGACGCGCGACGTTCCACCATTGTCATCGATCCGTGGCGCGCGCGTGCTGGCGTTGCTGGGCGACAGCGTCACGACCGACCACATTTCGCCAGCCGGAAGCATCGCCAAAGACAGTCCGGCGGGGCAGTACCTGATCGCCCGCGGCGTGCAACCGGCGGATTTCAACTCCTACGGCGCGCGTCGCGGCAACCACGAAGTCATGATGCGCGGCACGTTCGCCAACATCCGTCTGCGCAACGCGATGGTTCCGGGTGTCGAAGGCGGATACACCGTCTACCTGCCGACCGGCGAGCGAATGAGCATCTACGATGCCGCGATGCGTTACCAGGCGGACGGTACGCCGCTGATCGTGCTGGCGGGCAAGGAATACGGCACCGGCTCCTCGCGCGACTGGGCGGCGAAGGGCACGTTCCTCCTCGGCGTGCGCGCAGTGATCGCCGAGAGTTTCGAGCGCATCCACCGCTCGAACCTGGTGGGCATGGGGGTGCTGCCGCTGACCTTCATGCCGGGCGAAAGCTGGCAGTCGCTCGGCATAACCGGCAGTGAAATCTTTACGATCGAAGGGATCGAAACGCTGCGTCCGGGTCAGGAGCTGACCGTGCATGCGCAGCGACCCGACGGCTCAGCGTTGACGTTCAGGGTCAAAGCGCGGATCAACTCAGAAGGCGAACTCACCTACTACCGGCACGGCGGCATCCTGCACTACGTGCTGCGTCAACTGGCGGAACAGGAAGAACCGGCGGCGGTGTGAGGCCTTTTTCCTGACTCAGAACACGTTGGGGCACGGCATGCCGTGCCCCGACTGATCTACCCCTGTGCGGCATGCCGTGCCTCGACCTGATCCGCCTCCGTGCGGCGTCGCCGCACCCGGCGGCATCCTGCACTACGTGCTGCGTCAACTGGCGGAACAGAAAGAACCGGCGGCGGTGTGAGGCCTTTTTCCTGACTCAGAACACGTTGGGGCACGGCATGCCGTGCCCCGACTGATCTACCCCCGTGCGGCATGCCGTGCCCCGACTGATCTACCCCTGTGCGGCATGCCGTGCCCCGACTGATCTACCCCCATGCGGCGTCGCCGCACCCGGCGGCATCCTGCACTACGTGCTGCGTCAACTGGCGGAACAGAAAGAACCGGCGGCGGTGGGAGGCCTTTTTCCTGACTCAGAACACGTTGGGGCACGGCATGCCGTGCCCCGACCTGATCCGCCTCCGTGCGGCGTCGCCGCACCCGGCGGCATCCTGCACTACGTGCTGCGTCAACTGGCGGAACAGGAAGAACCGGCGGCGGTGGGAGGCCTTTTTCCTGACTCAGAACACGTTGGGGCACGGCATGCCGTGCCCCGACCTGATCCGCCTCCGTGCGGCATGCCGTGCCCCGACCTGATCCGCCTCCGTGCGGCATGCCGTGCCCCGACTGATCTACCCCTGTGCGGCATGCCGTGCCCCGACTGATCTACCCCTGTGCGGCATGCCGTGCCCCCACTGATCTACCCCTGTGCAGCGTCGCCGCACCCGGCGGCATCCTGCACTACGTGCTGCGTCAACTGGCGGAACAGGAAGAACCGGCGGCGATGTGAGGCCTTTTTCCTGACTCAGAACACGTTGGGGCACGGCATGCCGTGCCCCGACCTGATCCGCCTCCGTGCGGCATGCCGTGCCCCGACTGATCTACCCCTGTGCGGCATGCCGTGCCCCCACTGATCTACCCCTGTGCGGCATGCTGCGCCCCGACTGATCTACCCCTGTGCGGCATGCTGCGCCCCGACCCATCCGCCTCGGCGCACCATCGCCGCGCCCCGACCGGTCCGCCTCCGTTTCAGGCATCAGGACGCCCACATTCCCCCTTCTCCCCTTGTGGGAGAAGGGGGCAGGGGGATGAGGGGGCAAAAGATCTACTCCACCGGATACGAACAGACAATCAACTCCTCCACGTGCCCGCGTTTGCTCCCATCGCAGTTGATCTTGCGGCTGGCATACACTACGGACGAACTGACCGCGCGGGCAGCGTACAACTCACGGGTCAACGGAGTCGACGAGTTGCTGAGCATCACATACACGCCACGTTCGCCGAGTTCGGCAAAGACATCCGCCAGGCGCCGCTGATCGTCGGGACCGAAGGTTTGCCCGGTGTAATGGGTGAACGATGCCGTTGCGCTCATCGGCACATAGGGGGGGTCGAAATAGACCAGATCGCCCGGTTCAGCGCGGTGCAGCACATCGCTGAAATCGCCGACGCACAGTTCGACATTGCGCAACGCGGCGCTCACCAGCCGCAGATTCTCCGGGTCGCAGATCAGCGGATTCTTGTAGTAGCCGAATGGCGCGTTGAACTGCCCCTTGCGATTAAGCCGATACAACCCGTTGTAACAGGTACGATTGAGGAAAATCGTGCGCGCCGCGCGCTCGATCTTGCTGCGCTGCGCAAAATCGGGTTGACGATCCCAGTTCCGCACCTCCAGGAAATAGTGCGGGTCGAGCCGGTGACGGTGATGCCAGCGCAGGGCAGTGATCAGCGATTCGACATCATCGCGGATCACTTCGTAGCAGACCATCAGTTCAGGATTGTAATCGCTGAGCACCGCCCCATCGCGCAACAACCCGTGGTTGAAGAGGTGGAAAAAGAGCGCCCCGCCGCCGACGAACGGCTCGTGGTAGCGGCGAAAACGCGGCGGCAGACGACGCGCCAGTTCCGGGATTAACTGACCTTTGCCGCCCGCCCATTTGATAAACGGACGCGCCAGCGGCTGAGATTCACGTGCAAGAGATGGCTGCACTCTGTACCATCCGTCCAACTGTGTCGCAGACCCGACCTTTCTGCTGTGTCCGGCGATTATACCATACCGGTTGTCGATGGCGCCTGTCTCGTGTCTGGCTCATGACTCCTGAAATGCATGAAAAGCGACCCAGGATATGCTATACTCATTTTCAACAAATGATGAATGACGGAAGCACGGCTATGTCACTCCTTCCCACTGCCACGATCAGCACGATTGCGCATCACAACGGAGAGGTCGTCACCCTCGCCGGATGGGTTGTGCACAAGACCGAAAAGGGTAAACTGGTCTTCATCCGCCTCCGCGACGGCAGCGGCGTTATCCAGTGTGTTGTCTTCCGCAACAATGTCACCGAAGCGACCTTCGCAGCAGCGCAGCAGTTGACGATCGAAAGTTCCTGCCGGATCACCGGCGCCGTCCGCGCCGATGCGCGCGCCCCCGGCGGGTTTGAACTCGACGTCAACGCCATCGAAATCATTCAGATCGCGCCGGAATACCCGATCCAGCCCAAGGAGCACGGCGTTGAATTCCTGATGGAACATCGGCATTTGTGGATCCGTTCGTCGAAGCAGCACGCGCTCCTGCGCATCCGCGCCGAAATTATCGCTGCGGCGCAGGAGTGGCTCAACGATCAGGGGTTTGTGCGCTTCGACACGCCGATCCTCACGCCGTGCGCCGCCGAAGGCACCACCAACCTGTTCGCCACGCCCTACTTCGATCTCGGCACGGCGTATCTCGGGCAAACCGGGCAACTCTACGTCGAAGCCGGCATGATGAGTTTTGGCAAGGTTTACTGTTTTGGTCCGACCTTTCGCGCCGAAAAGTCGAAGACCCGCCGACACCTCACCGAGTTCTGGATGATCGAGCCAGAGGTGGCGTTTGCGCTGCACGAAGACAATCTGGCGTTGCAGGAACGATTCGTCAGCGCCATTGTGCAGCGGGTGCTGGAGCGCCGCGCCGACGACCTGGCAACCCTCGAGCGTGATACGAAGCCGCTGGAGCGCTGCGTGCCGCCCTTCCCGCGCATCACCTACGATGAAGCGCTGAAACTGATCGCCGAACGGCATGCCGATGTCGAGGGATGCACGCCGCTGGAGTGGGGCGAAGACCTCGGTGCACCGCACGAAACGCTGATCGCCTCACTGTTCGACCGTCCAGTCTTCGTCGAACGCTTTCCCAGCGCGATTAAAGCGTTCTACATGGAACCCGACCCGCAACGCCCCGAAGTGGCGTTGTGCGCCGATCTGCTGGCGCCGGAAGGGTATGGCGAGATCATCGGCGGCTCACAACGGATCCACGACCCGGCGCTGCTCGAGCGCCGCATTCGTGAATACGGGCTGAACGTCGATGACTATCAGTGGTATATCGATCTGCGTCGCTACGGGAGCGTCCCGCACAGCGGGTTCGGCATGGGCATCGAGCGCGCGACTGCGTGGATTGCCGGTACGCATCACATTCGCGAAACGATTCCCTTCCCACGGATGCTGTATCGCATGTACCCGTAACGCAAGCGTATGGGGTATTCACCAGCGCATGATCAACCGGAGAGCGCCGATCTGCTCTTTGAAGTGATTGACCACATTCCTGCGGGGATTCTGGTCGTATCGCTGCCCGACTTTCGCATCCTGGCGATCAATGCGCGCGCCTGCGCTCGCCTCGGTATTCGTATCTCGGCGACGCTCACCGGTCGCCTGTGCCGTGATGTTATCCCCCGCTTCAGCGACGATCGCCTCGATGACCTGTGGCTTTCGATGGCAGGTCTCCGGCACGATGACACGGTGCCAGCAACGCAGATCGGCGGAGTGGTGTCGCGGCGCTGGAATGCGTACCCTGTCCGTGATCAGCACGGGCATGCTGTGCGTCTGCTGCTCGTCTGGCTCGAAGCGGGTGAAACTCCGGAACATCAGTTCGCCAGCAGCGCACAGCACATCACCCAGGCGCTGATCTCGACCCTCGACCGCGACCAGCTTCTCGATCTCATCCTGGAACACCTCCACAGCATTGTTTCGTATGACAGCGCGGCGATCATTCTGCGCGACGACGATGGGTACTACATCGCCGCGAGCCGGGGTCTGCCTGATCGCACGGCGCCGACCTACCAACGGCTCCCTAAAGACAATGCGCTGCTCAACCGCATCGAAACCGTCGGTGAACCGGTGATTGTGCGTCGTTTGCCTGAAGATGCAATCGAAGCCATGTGTTCGTTATCGAACGCGCCGGGTGAATGGCTGAGTGTGCCGCTGCGCGCTCAGGGTGACGTGGTTGGCATGCTCACCCTGTTCAGCCGATTACCCAACCGTTATACCCGCGCCGATGCTGCGCGCGCCCAGGCGTTCGCCACCTACGCAGCGCTGGCGGTACGCAACGCCGAACTCTACCGCCGCGCCCGCGAACAGAGCGCCCGTCTCGCGCTGGTGAACAAAATCGCGCGGACGATTACCGCCACGCACGATCTGCGCGCGATCTTCGATCATCTGATCGAGCACCTGCACGGCGTGGTTCCACTCGATAGCGCCGAACTGGCGCTCTTTGATCGCACGGCGCAGCATCTCCAGCCAGTCGCGCACTATCCGGCGTCGGATAACACCGAAACGCTCTGCGTCCATTACCACGACCAGGATACGATCTTCCTGCGACGCCTGATTGAACAGCGTCAACCGGTGTTGCTGCCGCTGGACGATACCGGCAACCCGCCCCTCACGCAACGCCTCGTTGCAGCTGGCATCCGGTCGTGCCTGATCGTTCCTATCGTCGATGGCGAAAACCTTTCCGGCATGCTGCTGCTGGCAAGTCGGCAATCGAACGCTTTCCCTGCCATCGAGATCCGCACCTTTGCCGATCTTGCGCAGCATCTTGCGGTTGCGATTCAAAACGCACAACTGCATCAGGCGCGCGAGCAGGCGATAGCGAATCTGCGCATCGCCCAGCAGCGCCTCATCCAGTCAGAACGACTGACCGCAGTCGGCGAACTGGTTGCCGGTGTAGCGCACGAACTCAACAATCCGCTCACCGCCGTGCTGGGTTTTGCCGGCATTTTGCAAGAAGTCGCGCCGGCTGAATACCAGCACGACCTGACGATGATCGTCGAAAGCGCCACCCGCGCGCGACGGATCGTGCAGAATCTGCTGACATTCGCGCGGCAACGCGAGGCGCACCTGGAGGAGGTCGATCTGAACCTGGCTGCACGGCAGGTGTTGAGCCTGCTCGCCTATCAGATGCGCACACACAACATCACAGTCGAAGAACGCCTCCAGCCGCAGTTGCCGCTGACCGTCGCCGATGCGACGGCGATCAAGCAGGTAATGCTCAATCTGTTGAACAACGCGCAGCAGGCGCTGGCTTCCTGGAGCGGTCGGCGAACGATTGTCGTCACGACACGGCTGGAGTTGCGCGAAAATCGTCAGTGGCTTGTGCTTGAAATTGCCGATACCGGTCCCGGCATTGCGCCTGAACATCTGCCGCGCATTTTTGAGCCATTCTTCACCACCAAGCCGGTCGGTGAAGGAACCGGACTGGGACTGTCGATCTGTTACGGCATCGTCCGGCAGTATCATGGCAACATTCGCGTGCAGAGCGCTCCTGGCAAGGGGGCATGCTTTACTGTCGAACTGCCGGTGCAGTCATTTGTATCAGTTCCGTCAACCAGGGATACGACGGTTACCGTTCAGCCCTCTTCGCGCTACCATATTCTGGTGGTTGATGATGAAGCGGCGGTGGCGGAATTGATCGCGCGATTGCTGCGCGAACAGCGGTGTATTGTTGATGTGTGCCACGACGGGGCGCAGGCGCTTGATCTGCTCAGCCGCGTCGCCTACGATCTGATCATTTGTGATGTGCGGATGCCGGGGATGAGCGGCGATGAACTTTTCGTCGAATTAAAACAGCGCGCGCCGCATCTTGTGCGGCGCGTCCTGTTCGTCAGCGGCGACACTGCCAGTCGCAGCACGCGCGATTTCTTCGAGCGGAGCGGCGTCGGTTATATCGAGAAACCGTTTACTGCATCAGAGCTGATCGATGCAGTGCAGCGGTCGCTTGCCGCTGTGTCGTAACGCTTACGGCAGGCGGGTGCGCCCGCCCACGGCGCGACGCACATTGACCGCCATCGAGCGCGCGGCGCCCAGGTAGACGTTGTACACATCGGCGCGCCGCAGTGCAAGCGGAGTCGCCGCAACCAGCAGCAGCAGCGCAGGAATGTACCAGACCCAGCCGAAGGCGCTGCCCAGGAAGAAAAAGATAAGCCCCGCGCCGACCATGGTATTCATCAAGGCGGCGCTGCTGCCTGCGCCGCTCAGCAGGTCGCGCAGGTTTGCCAGCACCAGGAGTGCGCCCGCTGCAACCGCAAAATATGCCTGCACCCCGGCGCTCAACAATCCGCCGATGACCGATATGATGATGACTGCCAGAATACCAATGCCAATATACAGGTAGATTGGTGGAATGCTCAACCCGCCTGAACTGTTTCGATAGCCATTCCCGTTCATTGCTGACCTCGTTTTCTTTCACGCGCTCAGTGTTCCTTTTCCCTGACGATAATACGCCTGCCTGAACGTCTTTGTTGCGGTCTGGTGAGAACCGAGAACCGGGAACCGAGAACCGGGAACCGATAGCCGATAGCCGATAGCCGATAGCCGAGAACTGAGCACCAGGAACTGAGCACCAGGAACTGAGAACCGGGAACTGAATCGTATCATCCAAACCTGCCGACCGATCGGGCTTCCCACCTGCCTGACGTTCAACGTTCAACCTTCAACGTTCAACCTTCAACCTTCCCACCTTCAACCTTCCCACCTTCCCACCTTCAACCTTCCCACCTTCAACCTTCCCACCTTCAACCTTCCCACCTTCAACCTTCCCACCTTCAACCTTCCCACCTTCAACGCTCCCCCGCCACTGCTGCACTGATCGTCCGCGAATGGCGCAACAACCAGCCGTTATCGGCGGTGCGCGCGCCGAGGATTGCCCAGGCAACATCAGCGCCCGGCGCCGCCCACGCCAGGCATCCCGACGCGCCGGTGTGCCCGAACGAATCGGCGCCGACACTCGACGGCAGCCAGTGCGGTTCCTTCACGCCGCGCACTTCCGGTCCCAATCCCCACGGGCAGCGATCCCACCACAACGGCTCGATGAACCCTCCCGGCAAATGACCCGTCTGATCGGTGACCGCCGCAGTGCGCAGGGGTGGACTGAGAAAACCCGGCGGATGCCCACGAAACGCGCGCACCAGCGCCAGGGCGCCGGCTGCGTTCGTGATCAGTCCAGCCCACGGCAGCGCCAGTGATCGCCAGAACGTCGAGTTGAACGGTTCCAGTGCTGTTGCGCGGTGACGTCCGCGCACATCAGCGATGCGCGCCGGCGCGCGCGGCGGTTCTTCTCCCAGATACCCTTCGATACCGAGCGGCGTCAGCACCAGGTTACGTAACGCATCACGAAAACGCGCGCCGGCGCGCGCTTCCACAACCAGCGCCAGCAATCCGTAGCCGATATTGCTGTAGAGCACCTCCGTTCCCGGTTGGTGGCGCAGTTTCGCCCGCAGGCATGCCCGCCCCAGCGCCTCCCACGTCAATCCCGGTTCGTAAGGAGCATCGTCGCTGCTCAGGTCGATGGGAAATCCGGCAGTGTGGCAGAGCAGACGACGGATGGTAACGCCGGGATGCGGCGCTTCCCGATGGAGAAACCGGTCAACCGGATCGTCGAGCGCGATCAATCCGCGATCAACCAGACGCAGAACGGCGAGCGCGGTCGCGAGTTTCGTGATCGAGGCAACCGGAAAGAGATCGTCGGGGGTAAGCGGACGTCCGTCGGCATCCGAACCGACTGCACAGATATCCGGCTGCCGGTTGCCGACTGCCAGAGCGACCACTACACCCGGAATGCGCCCGGACGCAACCAGCGATCGGGCGGCGGCGTGCGCCGCAGCAAGACGAGAGATGCTGTTCATAACGTTATGCGTTCTTCTGACGGTCGTCGTCGATCAGCGCGCGCCGCAGCACCTTGCCGATGAACGACCGCGGCAGCGCATCGCGAAATTCGACGATATGCGGAACCTTGTGCGCGCTCAGGCGCTCGCGGAGAAACTCGATAATTTCGTCGGCAGTGGCGTGTTCTCCTTTCCGCAGGACAACAAAGGCGCGCAGATCCGGGCGTCCCTCGGGTCGTGGAATGCCGGCAACCGCAGCTTCCAGCACTTTGGGGTGCTGATAGAGCACTTCTTCGATGTCGCGCGGGTAGATGTTGTACGGTCCGGCGATGATAACATCCTTTTTGCGTTCGATGATCTGAAAGAAACCGTCGGCGTCCATCCGCGCCATGTCGCCTGTGCGCAGCCATCCATCCGGCGTGAAGGCATCTGCGGTATCGTCCGGGCGGTTCCAATATCCCTGCATAACCTGCGGACCACGTACCAGCAACTCACCAATACGTCCCGGCGGCAGATCGGCGCCGGTGGTCGCATCAACGATCTTCGCATCGGTCGATGGCAGGGGTATGCCGATGGTCGCGTAGCGCTCGTGCGCTGATCCCAGGGGATTGGCATGCGTCACCGGACCCGCCTCGGTCAATCCATACCCTTCGACCAGGCGGGCGCGGGTGACGCGCTCGAATCCTTCCTGCACTTCTATCGGCAGTGGGGCGGCGCCGCTGATGCAGGCGCGCAACGATGACAGCCCGTAGCGTCGTGCATTGCTCATCTCCGCAATTGCGGCATACATCGGCGGAACGCCGGGGAAGATCGTGGCGCGTTCCCGGCGAATGGCATGCAGCACGTGAGCAGTCTCGAACGTCGGCAACAGGATCATCGCCGCTGCAATCGCAACCGAAAAGTTCATGCAGGCGGTCATCCCATAGGCATGTGAGAATGGAAGCACACAGACAACCCGTTCGGCGCCGCGACGTGCTGCGGGAAACCATGCGGCGACTTGCAGCGCATTGGCGACGAGACTGCGATGGGTATGCACCACCCCTTTCGCTTCACCGGTCGTGCCGCCGGTGTACAGAATTGCCGCAGGTTCATCAGGATCGCGCGATGGCAGCGGTGCAGCGGCAGTATCCGCCAGCATATGCGCCATCCAGAGTGCGCGGCGCGCCTCGTCGGTGGGGACACGGTGACCCTCACGTTCCTGACGCAGCAGCGTAAACAGGCGTCGCTGCCCTGGCGGAAGAAATTCCTTCAGATTGGTATAGATGACCCGATGCACGCTGGCGCGTTCGCGAACAGCTGTGACCAGCGGATGGAACATGCTCAATGCCACCAGGGTGGTCGCGCCAGCATCGGTAAGCTGGCGTACAAGACCGCCCGCCTCGAAGATCGGGTTGGTGAGCACAACGATGGCGCCAGCGCGCAGCGCTCCGTAGTATGCGACAGGCGCCTGTGGAATGTTGGGCAACACCAGCGCCACGCGCTCGCCGGGCGCAACACCGGCGTTGCGCAGAGCAACGGCAAAGCGGGTTGCCAGGCGGTCGAATATGGCATAGTCGATCACCCGCCCGTAAAACAGGATTGCCGGCGCAGCCGGATATTCGCGCGCTGCTGTCGCCAACAGATCGGGCAATGTGCTATCCGGCACAACGATCCCGGCAGGAACGCCGGGATCATACCAGGCAAGCCAGGGACGTGCAGCCATATCGGTTGAACTCACCTCTCCGCCGCTGCGGACGATACCAGTGCATCGAGTGTCGCCAGTGTGCGATCGAGATCAGCTTCACGCACCAGCAGATGATCGCGGCTGAACCCGGAAATTGCAACGATGGGCACGGACGCCGCCGCCAGCGCCTCGCTGATAACCGCAAGGAATCCGGTCAGGTCGGGCGGCAGATCGATCTCGAAACTGACTACCCGATACGGACGTTCGACGCGGGCGCGCGGAAATGCCGGACTGAGACTGCGCCAGTCACTCTCCGGCAGAATGAAGGTGATGGTATCGGGTGCGACGAACAACTGCCACAGACGCGCGCGCAGACCTCCCAGCAGGCGGATCGCAACCGCCGACTCGCGCGGGTCGATCCCCGCCAGAACGTAGCGTTCCGGCAGTGCCGACCAGCGCATACGCCGCAGGATGTCGGGCAGGCGTGGATCGTACAAACGACTCATGGAAGACCTTCCTCCCAGAAGACATCTTCGCCCTCAATGTCGCCGCGCCAGCTTCGACGCACGCCGATGAAGCGTTCGATGGCGCGGTTGACCGCTTTCGGGCGTTCGAGTTGCGGCAGATGACGGGCGTACCTGATGATTTCCAGTTGCGAATCGGGCAAGAGACGGTGCATCCGTTGCAGCGCCGACGTCGGCACGATGAAATCGAACTGTCCTCCAATAATAAGGGTCGGCGTGGTGATCTGCGGGAGCAGATCCCATCCGCGCCAGGGAAAGAGTGTTCCCGCCAGCACACGCTTGATAACGAACAGCGGCGCATGCAGTTTGGGCGCAAGGATCGGACGCAACCGTTCGAGAGCGGTGAGCGGGATCGGCAATTTCAGCACGGTTTCCAGCACAGGATGCAGATGGATCTCCGGCGCAGTCGCCACGAGGGTCAGTCGGGCGACGCGATGCGGTTGCGCGGCGGTGAATGTCAGCGCAATCGGTCCGCCGAAGGAGTGCGCCATCAGGAGAAACGGCTCGCGGATCTCGAGACGGTCGAGCAGTTGGGTGAAATCCCACAGAAACTCCTCCGGCGTATAGGCGGAACGCGGCGCTTCGGATTGACCGTGACCGCGCAGGTCGAACGCAACAACACGGTAGTTGCGGGCAAAGCAGGTCGCCTGCGGCAACCATTGTTCGGCGCACCCGCCGGCGCCGTGAATGAACACCATCGTACCGCGTACAGGCGCGGTCGGTGCAACATCAATGACGCTCAAACGCACAGGCGCACTTCCGGCAACGACAACGGTTGTGCGCGTCAGATCCATCAGGTCAGAAACTCCAGCAACAGACGCTGAAACGCTTCCGGTTGCTCGTCCATCGGATGGTGCAGCGCTCCCCGCACCAGCGCGAAGCGCGCTTCCGGAATAGCTGCCGCCACGCGCTGCGACAGACGGGACGGCACGACGGCATCGAGATCGCCGTTGATCACCAGGGTTGGCACGCGCACCCGGTCCAGTCGACCGTCGAGCGAATTGGCGAACAGCGCATTCAGCAGACGATGCAAACCTTCCGGGTCGTGATGGGCAGCGAATGCTGCGCGACGGACTCCGGGAAGGATGCGGGTCATGGCGGTGATCGGTCGCCACTGGCGCGCCAGCGCATCCACCCTGCGGTAGAAGAGGAGCGATGCGCGCAGGGCTGCCCACCCATATCCGTCCTGCAAGAACAGGCGCGTGTAGGGCGGCATTGCCGTCCCCAGCGCCGCAGGCGCCACCAGCGCCAGCCGTTCGACCATCTGCGGATGCGTCAGCGTCAGTTCCAGTGCAACATTGCCCCCCATGGAGTGCCCCACAAGCGCAAACGAGGTCAACCCGTGCGCTGTGCAGAACGTTGCAACGCGCTCTGCGACCTGCTGCATCCGTTCGGCGCCGTCGAGCGGCGAGCCGCCGTGACCGGGGAGATCGGGGGCAAAAACGCGGGCGCGCGATGACAGCACGGCGCATGTGGCGTGCCAGATCTCTTTTGTGTCGCCCCAACCGTGCAACAGCACCACTCCACGTTCACCGCCACCGGCAACGCTGTAGCGCAGACGGCTTGTTGCACAGAATGCTTCAGTCGGCGAACGAACTGGTGTTTCGATCATCGGGATGTGCGGTGTTGGTTTCGTATGTATGATACCACACGATGCAGCAATTATGCGAGGTAAGAGGAACTGTTCACACCAAGGGTAACACGTGCGCCTGGGAGCGAGGGCGTCCCGCCCCTGTCGCGTCTACGAGAGCAGGATGCCCGCGCTCCAAAACGAACGACGCGGGGAGAAGCAACCGCTTCTCGACCCGCGTCTCGCGCCCCCCACGCCACGTCACGAACACGCGCCCTGGATCAGGTGCATCCGTCCATGTTCCGTACCATTCGATATGCTTGCTCAGGTCGCGTTCACCGTTCGGTATTCCGCCATCACGCAAACACCACACGATCCACCGCCATTGCCACGAAAAGGATCGCCAGGTAGAGCAGCGAATACTTGTACAGCGCCCAGGCGGTTGTGGTCGTTCCGTCGCGGCGCAGTTTGAGCGCATAGTGCAGGAACAGGCCGCCGGACACTGCCGCGCTCATCAGGTAGGCCCATCCGAGCATCCCCAGCACCGGAGGCAGCGCCGTGAGCGCCAGCATCGACAGGGTGTAGATCACAATCTGGCGGCGTGTTTCCTGATCGCCTTCCACCACCGGCAGCATCGGCACGCCAGCGCGGGCATAATCCTTCTGCCGGATGAGCGCCAGCGCCCAGAAGTGAGGTGGCGTCCAGAAGAAGACGATCAACCAGAGCAGCAACGCCTCCGGCGCAAGCGAACCGGTGACCGCCGCCCAGCCGACCAGTGGCGGAAATGCGCCTGCACCGCCGCCAATGACGATATTGTGCTTCGAGGTGCGCTTCAGCCAGATCGTGTAGATGAAAACATAGTAGAGGAAGCCAGCCAGCGCCAGTATCGCCGCCAGCAGGTTCACAAACAACGCCAGAATAACGAACGCCACGACGCCAAGCGCAATGCCCAGCGCCAGCGCGTGCCACGCCGGGATGCGCCCGCTCGGAATCGGACGGCGACCCGTGCGCCCCATGTTCACGTCGATATCTTTATCCAGATAACAATTGATGGAGTGCGAGCCGGACGCCATCAACCAGCCGCCGAGCGTCGTCCACAGCACCAGCGACAACTCCGGAATGCCAGCCGGTGTGATGTACATGCTGGTGATCGTTGTCAGAATAAGCAGCGAAATCACCCCTGGCTTGGTCAGACTGATATAGTCCTTCAGCAGCGACGGCTTACCCTCCAGCAACACCGTGTCGGTCATGCCGGGGCGCGCCACATGCGCCGGGCGCAGTAGCGCCACAGCGGGAAACGGTCGCCGCAACGCCAGCGTTGTCAGCACAACCAGCGCCCCCCACGCCGTTGCGCTCAGCCCCAGGTGCATCAGGCGCGCGACTGCCACCGGCTGCGATTCGCCGCCCTGCGCCAGCAGCACCTGCGCCAGACCGACCAGATTCTGTATCAGCATCAGCCCCAGCGCCCAGGCAACAGCGATCCGCAGCGAACGCTCGTGCCGGATGCGCCAGGTTTGCACCGCAAGCGCCGCAATCAGCAGGGTTGCGCCGCCCGCCAGCCCGCGGTGCGCCAGCGCAAGCCAGGCACTATCGCCGGTCATCGCGCAACCGGGCCATGTCTGGCACGTCCACAACGTGCCGGCACTCGTGTTGATCGCTCCAAAAATGACCGCCAGATAGAGCACGCCTGTGGCGGCAAAGGCAAGCGTCAGATAGGCGCGCCGCGCCGACGCAGCGCGCCCGCCCAACCGCACCGGCGCCGCGCCAACGCGCATACCGGTGTATATCGCAAGCGCCGCGCCCAGGGTGAACATCGCGATGCCGCTCACCGCAGCACCGGTCAGTGCAGGGACGATGCCGCCCGCCAGCACCGCACCATACGCAATCAGCGCCAGCACAATGAGCAACCAGGGGAGACGAACAAGGGGGAAAAGGATCGCACGCGCATGCTCACGGCGCATATCGGTAGCCCTCCTGAAGGCAGGATGATGAAGTCCACAGATGCATGCGTTCCATCGCACGAGGCATCTGATGCACCGAGTCTATCACACGAAATATATTGTGTCAAACTTCACAAAGAAAAGAAATAACAACCCTGGATAACGGGATGCTAACCATTCAGGCGCTTTGATCACATGCGCCAGAAGTCGTATGATCCCAGCACTGCGGCCACATCGTCGTTCGGGTGAATGACGACGACCGCATACCCGGACTCTTCCAGGGTAGCGCGCAGAGGAGCGAGGTCTTCACCCGCTTCCGGGCAGAGAATGCAGTAGCCTGGACGATAGACGAGGTGTGGGCGGCAGCCGTCCAGATCGGGCAGGATCTGATCCGGTTCACGCCCGCCCAGGTCGCGGATGGCAGTCAGCACCCGCGCAATGGCGGGAGAGACGGCGGGTAGCGCGGTGTGCTCGGGTGTATCACGATCATCGTGGCGCTGGCGCTGCACCCGTGACCGGGACAGATCGATCAGGAGATCGCGGATGGAGCGGCGGTCGAGCAGCCCGTGGTCGGGCTGGTTGCTGTACGAGAGGAGGCAGCGGTAGCAGGCGCGCACGCATTCTCCAACATCACTGCGCTCCTGTCCATGTTCATCGTAGTGGCAGAGTTCGAGCGCAGCGCGCGCGACCCGCGCAAGCGCTTCCGGCTCCTCCACCAACCGTCGCAGCACTCCCGCTCCTCCCTCGGCGGCTTCCCAGAAGATCAGGCGCGTCGTCGCACCTGAACCGAGACGTCTGGAACTCAACTCTTGCTCTTCGAGCTGGAAAGCGACGGTGATGCCGGATTGCAACGCATACTGCAGGCTTGCCGCAACCTGTTCCTGCGCGGCGAGCGACGGCGGCAGTTCAACAACGAGCAGATTGCGCGTGTCGCGCACCACGAGCCGCACGCCCGTGCGCACATCTTCGTTCCGCTGACCTGGATCAGCTTCGTTATCATCATCATCGGCGGGGTCGCTTCCCCATTCGCCACTGCGCACGTTGAGCGCAAAGCCGTTATTCGAGCGCTTCCAGCCGTGATTCACCTGCCAGATCGTCGCCGTTGGCGCATAGGTGAGCGCAATATGCTCCTGGCGCCCTTCCGCCGTCTCCAGTTGAACATTGCCTGTATCACGGCGAGCGCCGTGCGGTCCCCGCGCAAACTGGTAGAACATTTCCAGATTGTACCCCTTGCGAACACGTTCTTCCTCTTCACAGGTGATCCGGTCGGCGGGGGTGGCGATGACGGTGCTCATCTCGAAGAGGGTCGGCAGGATCGTTGTATTCTGACCGGTGAGCAGTAAGCCGCACTGGTCGCAGACATCGGCATCGCCGCCTTCGTGGAAGTAGCCGCAGGCGCGACAGATCTTTGCGCGCAGAAAGCGACGGCTTGCATCACCAGCCGGGATGGTGGTGCGGGTCACGCGATATTTGCGCCCTTCGTGGTAAATGATGTTTTGCGGACCAAACTCGCGGATCGCCAGGAAACGCGGTCGAGCCAGGTAAACCCCTTCTCCCAGTCTGTGCGCCAGAAATGCGCGCACCGGCAGACGCGGGAAGTTGTAACCGGGGAGAAACCCCTCGCTGGCGAAGTAGCGGTAGGGGTAGAAGTCGCTTTCGCTGCTGGAACGCTCGTGGCTGCACAGCAGATCGATCTGGCGTTTCGCTTCTTTCTCACGCTGTTCGGCATCGTCGGCAATCTCGCGCGTGCCGATGCCGCGGTGCCAGTCGTCGGTGATGCGACGCGCTTCGTTTAACTGCGCCCGCGCATCGGTGTAGAGTTGTCGCCAGCGGTTGCAAGCCTCGTCGAAGTGACGCGGCGCGTCGTTGATGACCCGCTCCAGCCACCCCTCGTCGAACCATTCGCCTGGAAGAGATGCGAGCAGCCCGCCGAAGGCGCGCCGCGCCCGGGCGACACACGCTGCCCGGCGGGAATCGTCCAGCATGATGTGTTCCTGCACCTCCGATTTGAGCGGCAGGTCTGGCGCGCCGGCATCGATCAGGTCGAGCATTGAGCGTTTCAGATCAAGCCCCGTCTCCGCCAGCCAGATCGCGTGGACATGCGCCTTCAGCAAATCTTCGTTGGTCAGGTCGATCTGCGGCGCTGCCACTGCCCCGGCGACCATGTCCTTCGGGCGCTGAAAGAAATACTGGTCGTGCCCGCTGGCGGTCGAACAGTAGGTGATGACCAGCGCGGGTTGACCGCTGCGCCCTGCTCGACCGGATCGCTGCGCATAGTTGGCGGGGGTTGGCGGCATGTTGCGCATATGAACCGCATTCAGGTCGGCGATGTCGATCCCCAGTTCCATAGTTGGCGAGCAGAAGAGCACCGGAAGTTCGCCTTCACGGAAGCGTCGCTCGCGCTCCTGACGGTCTTCCTGCGTTACCTGTCCCGTGTGCTCCCGCCCTTCGATCCGCAGCAACCGCTCTGGCGGACGGAGGTAGAACCTGGAAAAGAAGGCATTCGCCGGGGTGCGAGCAGCGCCGTTCTGCGTGTCGTCAGACGCCGCCCGTGCAACAGTCGTCATTCGTTGGGAACGGATCGGATCAGGCAGCGGCGGCGTTCCATCACCGGGCAACCACAGCAACGCATCGCGCCGGATCTGAAATGCGCGCAGTCCGCGCCGCACAGTCACGTCAACCAGAATCCCCGCGCCCATCAGGATCTCGAACAATGTCGTCAGCAGCGCCGCATACTCCTGATCATCGAGCGGCGCTTCGAGCGCGCTCCAGGCTGCCGATGAGCGCAGGAAGCGCCCTGCGCGGCTGTATCGGGAGAGGCTTCGCGCGCCGGGAACGTTCGTATCGTCGCCGGGGAGCACGAAGCGCGTCGCCATGCGCAACCCATTTGGGCGCTTTTCGGCTTCATCGAAGACCCATGGCTCTTTGAGCGCAGCATCGACGCGGCGGAGCAGTTCTGGTTGCTGTTCCGGATCGAGACAGGGTGCATCGATTGCCAGTTCGCGCCGCATATGGTCGAGCAGGGCGCGGATGGTGCGCTCGCGCTGATCAGGCGGCGTAGCCGCCAGAACCGGGTGACGCTGCCACGGTCGATCATCAGCACAGAGATCGTGCAGGTCGAGATAGTCGATCCGCAGCAAACCGCACTGTTCCAGGTTGGGTTGCGTCACGCGCCATGAGCGGCGCAGGTCCTCGAAGATGCGATACTCCAGATACGCGGTCAGCACTTCCTCGTTGCGTCGCCGGGCGCCGCCATATTCGCCGACGGTGCGCGCATACGCCTCCTGCGGCAGGTTGAGTTCCCTGAACACCGCTGGTGCGATAGTCAGGTGGGTCAGTGGATTGGAAGGCGAAGCTTTCTGCAGCGCAGCAGCGATTGCAGCCCGCAACAGACTGACGGCGGCAAAGTCGTTGAAATGGCCCGCCTGCAACGACGCATCCTGGCGATTATCGGTAAAACTGAGCAATTTGCGCGCTTTCGGATCGAGGTCGGTGGTGTGCATCGCTTCGATGGCGCTCAGCGAGATCAGCGTGGTCGCCGTGCTGCGCCCCTCGCTGCTCAGGCGCGCCAGTTTCCGAAAGTCGTCCCTGTCTCTGCGGGTGTACACCGCGCCGCAGGAGAGGCATGTGAGAAACGGCGCAGCAAGAAACCAGGCGTCCACTGCACCGCCAGGACGGGCGCCAACCCGCTCCGGATCGAACGTCTGACCGTCGGGGCGCACGTACAGGCGCTTTGGTGCGAACTCGCGATACTCCTTCTTCAGTGTGCGCCCGTTGCGGCGCACATTAAACCACGTGTCGGGCAACGTGTCCTCGAGTTCCTCGCTCCAGGCGTCGGCGCCGATCAGCAGGTATCCGGCGCGCGCCGGTTCGGTCACATCCTCGCCGCGCAGCATCGGGTGCCGCGGGACAACCTGACCGTGCTCCTCGTCGTAGGCGCAGAGCGCATAATGCTGACCACATTCGCGGCAGAAAACAAGCGGGAAGAGTAACCGATCACCGTCCGAACCGGCGACATACTGCTGCCCTTCGAGCGTCAGATGACGCGCTGGCGGAAGTTCCAGCGTGCTGTACACGGCGCTGCCCTGGGAGATGAACTGGTGCAGTTTGAAGGCGAACCCCGGATTGCCCTCCGGGTCTCTGACGTTGCTGCCCAGGGCGAAGAAATGGCGGAGATACTTCTCGCACCGTTCGACAGGAACGCCGGTCTGCTGCGCAAGCGCCTGTGCACCGTCACGCAGTGTGCGTGGCTCGGCGCGGCGCTGGCGTCCCTGTGCATCGGTGCGCAAACTGAAAGTCTGTTCGATCCAGCGCGCCAGCGGATGCCGTTGAAAGGCATTCCAGTCCAGGCGTTCCGGAGGATTATCTTCGAGAGCCGCGCGCAACTCTGCATTTGTGATCGATGCCGCAGGGGTTGCGTAGATCAGCGTTTCCTCGATCACCTGCTCGGCAGTGAACGGCACGCCGAAGATCGTCTCGGCTACACGGGCAACGCCCGCTCGCCGATCATCAACCGACTCGCCACTGACGATCGTGGCGCTGGTGCCAATGCAGATCAGGTTCGGATTGCCGCAGCGCTCGCGCAGACGCCGCATCAGCATCGCCACGTCGGCGCCCTGACGCCCGCGGTAGGTATGCAATTCGTCGAGCACCACGAATTGCAGGTTGGCGGCGCTGGCATCGACAAACGCAAACTCCTCGGGGCGCGTCAGCATCAATTCCAGCATCACATAGTTGGTCAACAGGATGTGCGGCGGGTTCTCCTGAACGCCCTTTTTTTCCGCGTCGTTTTCCTGACCGGTGTAGCGCGCAAAACGTACCGGACACCTGCCGGACGCATTCTCAAAGAAACGCTTGATCGCCTGCGCCTGTGAGTTGATCAGCGCATTCATCGGGTAGACGATGATTGCACGAACACGCCCATCTTCGGGACGGTTGCGCAGGATGTGGTTGACAATCGGGATGATATAGGTCAGGCTCTTGCCTGAACCGGTTCCGGTCGTCACCACATAGTGCCGACCGGCGGCGGCCATATCGATGGCCTGTTTCTGATGGCGGTAGAGCCGCAGGGATGATTTCGTCGCTCCGCCGACCTGAAAAATATCACGGCAGAGCGGATGCAGGATGCCCTGTTCAACCAGATCGGCAACCGTCAGAGAGCGGTCGTAGGCGGGTGAGAGTTGCACGAGGGCATCGGGCCAGAGTTTGCCGCGCGCAAGTTCTTGCTGCACAAACTCACGAATATCGGGGTCGAGAATGTTCAGGAAACTTTGCGTATATGCGGCGAACTCATTGACGATATGGTCGCGCAACTTGAAGATGTCCATAGCTACTACCCCACATATTTTTGTCCCGCCTGGAAACGACGAACAGTTTCTTCAATCAGGCGCACGGCGGCGTCTCTGCGTGCAGCTGTGCCAGCGGTCACTTCCCAGCGCGCCAATCCACGCTCACTCTGCGAGGCGCGCTGCGCAACCTGCGTCCACTCTTCGGTCAACGGCGTGTCGGCGTCGATCACGAAGGGGAGACCGTCGCGGAGCAGGGTCGCATCCATGGCGGCGCCGTCCGCCATTCGATGCATCGCCTGCCAGCCATTCCGCACGAACGCCTCCTCGACTGCCGCCAGCGCTGCTGCGCGCAGGTCATCATTCGGAAAATGATACCCCCATTCGCGCTCACGAAAGGTCGTCTGTTGCAGATCGAGCAGGTCGCGGTACAGCGCCGGATCTTCCCGCCAGGCGCGCGCCGTCAATAGTGCATAAAAGAGCGTGTTTTCAATCGGGAAGACAGCACCTTCCCGTCGCAGATTGAGATAGTAGTGCGCCGATTCCTCCACAGCAGCGACGAAACCGGCAGCCGCATTCTTTCCCAGCGCCTGTTTGATCTGCGAGTGACCATTGCGAATGACGTGCACGCCGAACCCCTGCCGCGCAATGCGAATGATTGCCAGCGGGTTGGCTTTCAGATCGACATACACGTTGGGGTGCGGTATGTCGGGAAAGAGTGCGCGCAAACGCGGCACCAGCGCAATCAGGTTGAACGCCGGGCTGATCTGCCGGCCATCCGGTGCAACAATATCGAGCCGATCCCCGTCGCCATCGAAAAACATGCCGAGATCGAACCTGCCGCTGCGCAGCACTTCCAGCGAAGGCGCAATCGACGCATGCACAACCGGATTGGGCGCGCCGGAAGGAAAATGACCGTCCGGCACCAGATTGCGCGGCTCGATCTCCGCGCCAGCAGCGGTGAACGCCAGGATCATCTCCTGCCCGGCTGCGCCGGAGAGAAAATCGAGCACGATCCGCAACCCCGCCAGGTCACCCGGACTGACGTCAGCCAGACGCATCGAGTCGCGCACATAATCGTCGAAATAGTTGACGATCCGCAACTTCCCGCTGCCAATGCGCTGCGGTCGCGCGCCCTGCTCGTACAACCGGCGAATGGTCTGCAACCCGCCGCCGGGACCGCACCCATCCGCAATCGGTTGCACACCCGGCGCGACGATCTTCTGCCCCGTGTCGCCGCCAGGGTTGTGCGATGCGCCGTACATCACGCCAGCCGCGTCGGGATGACGCATACACGTATAGTAGAACAGACAGGCGGAACTGACCTGCGGCGCTGCCAGCACCTCGAACCCGAGATCGCGAAAGATGCGAATGCCCTGTTCGAGATACCGCGCGCCGGAAAGACGCGCATCGCGGCAGAGAATAACCTTCTGAACCCCCAGGTTCTCGCGAAAATAGTATGCCTCGGCATACGCCAGACGCTCGGACAGGTCGAGTGTCAACTGCTGCGCTGGCGTGCGAATATCGTAGGCTTTGAACATGCTCAGATCAAGATGGGCCACACACGTACTCCTGTTACGTCCTGAGCACAGATTGAGCGCAAACGCCCGTGACGATTGTAGGGGAAGCGCGGAGAAGCGTCAATCCCCTGAGCAACAATGTATGATACAATGTCTTACAGGATGACTATCACGACCCGATCGGAGTTCGTAAGCAATTCTCACATTTGTAGACAGATGAACATGCCACACTGGGCGACCGTAGTGATCGTCACGCTCCACACGCAGCGATCAGAATAATGAATTTCAAGAATAAAATCCAGTATAGCCCGCGCAGGCAGGCTTCACCTTCCAGAGCTGAGGGCTGATCGTCGCCGATAGCCGATAGCCGATAGCCGATAGTCGATAACCGATAACCGATAGCCGATAGCCGATGGTCGAGAGGGTCGCCGTTGGAGTTCGCGTTCCACGCAGGCGGGCTTTGCCTTGCATAGCCGATAACCGATAGTCGATAACCGATAGCCGATGGTCGAGAGGGTCGCCGTTGGAGTTCGCGTTCCACGCAGGCGGGCTTTGCCTTGCATAGCCGATAACCGATGGTCGAGAGGGTCACCATTGGAGTTCGCGTTCCGCGCAGGCGGGCTTCGCCTTGGATAGCCGAGGGCGTATGGTCTTTGAAGAAATAATCCGGTATAGCCCGCGCAGGCGGGCTTCGCCTTGGATAGCCGAGGGCGTATGGTCTTTGAAGAAATAATCCGGTATAGCCCGCGCAGGCGGGCTTCGCCTTGGATAGCCGAGGGCTTCAGCCCCACGGCTAGCGCGGGATAGTGGATTTATTTCTCAATCTTCATTAGCCCGACGGCACGAGGCGCATACCGGATTTAATGCTCAATCTTCATCAACTCTACGGACAGAACGGACACCGGTGTATATTGTTGATCTTCATCATCTCCACGGCCAGAACATTCGGTATTACTGGATTCAATAGATGTGGCATGCGCGCCGCCGCCGTTCCCTGGAAGATCGCTTTGCTGCCAGGAGGGGGCGGAGCGCTGACGCACACCTGGCACGAAAAACTCCCATTCACACAGGATTGGAGATCGTTATGCTCGATCCGTTTATGCGCTGGATGCGCACGCTGCCATACACCGATGTGACGGCATACCGGCAGGCGACGTTGCTCCAGACAATGCTGCTGGTAGTGGCGGCGCTTTCGTTCGCCGGGTCATTCGTGACGCTCCTCGCGCCGCTGCCAATGACAGAACGGTTAATCGTTATGGGCATTATCTGGACCGGAATTCCGGTGCAACTCGCTGGCATTGCGCTTGTACGGCGCGGTCGCTTCCCGGCGGCGCTTATGCTTGGTTGTATCGGGCTTCTCCTGGTGATCAGCGCAGCGCTGCTTACCACCGGTGTGCGCAGCAGCGGGGCGATGCTGTTTACCTTCGCCCTGCCGATCGTGCTTGCCGGGTTGATGGGTCAAGAGCGCCTGGTCACGGTGACCATTGTGCTGAGCAGCATCAGCGTGGCCGTCACCGCTATTCTTGAGACGCTTGGTGTTCCGCTGGTCGGGATTGCCGCGTCCCGTCCGGGGAATATCGGCGGCGACCTGGGCGGATTTGTGGTTGTTGCGATTGTGCTGGGCATTTTCACGATACGATTCGGTCAGACGCTGCGGGTTGCGCTGCACGAATCGCAGCAGCGCAATCAGCGCCTGGAAGAACTCCAGGCAACGCTGGAAACCAGAATCGCCGAACGCACCCAGGAGTTGCAACAGGCGCTGGCAGAGGTCGAGGCGCGCGCCGCCGCCCAGGAGCGCCTGCTGGAGGAGAATCGTCAGCAGCGCGCGATCATTCAGGGGTTGAGCGTTCCGGTGTTGCCGGTCAGCGCCGATACTCTGATCGTGCCCCTGGTCGGCGCGCTCGATACGGAGCGGTTGCAGACGTTGCAGAGCCGGGCGCTGCATGCGCTCGAACGTTCCACAGCGCAGCGCCTGATCCTGGATATCAGCGGCGTGCCGCTGGTGGATAGCCAGGTCGCCCAGGGTCTGCTCGCAGTTGTCCAGCAGGCGCGGTTGCTCGGCGCAGAAGCAGTGCTGGTTGGTATTCGTCCCGAAGTTGCGCAGGCATTGGTCGGAATCGGCGTCGATCTCCGCCGGATGCGCACATACCGTGATCTGGAGGCAGCGTTGCACAATGGGAAATGAACGCGATCTCTGCCTGGTGATCGGCGGCAACGGGTTCATCGGGCGTCACCTGGTTGAGTTGCTGCTCCGTCAAGGACGCCCGGTGCGCGTATTTGACCGGACACCCTGCGATGATCCGCGGGTTGAGATGTTCCAGGGCGATATTCGCCGCGCCGATGAGGTGCAGCGCGCCTGCGCCGATGCTGCGGTTGTCTTCCAGTGCGCCGCTGTGGTGGACTGGCACCCCGGACGTGAGCAGACGCTCTACGAGGTGAATGTTATCGGCAACCGCAATGTGATCGCTGCCTGCACCGCGCGTCGCAACACGCGACTGGTGTTCACCAGTTCTATCGATGCCGTCTTCGCCGGTCGTCCGATCCGTAACGGTGACGAAACATTGCCCTACCCCACCCGCCATCTCTCCTTCTACGGGCATACCAAAATGGTTGCCGAGCAGGAGACGCTCGCCGCTACAGGACGCAACGGGTTGATGACCTGCGCGATCCGCCCGGCGGGCGTGTACGGTCCGGGTGATCCGTATCGCATGCCGACGGTCATTGCTGAGGCGCGCCGCGGCAGCCTGGTACGCCTCGGCGATGGACGGGCGCGCTTCAACCATGTTTATGTCGAAAATGTCGCCCACGTGCATATCCTCGCAGCCGACCGTCTCACCCCCGATTCGCCGGTCAACGGGCAGTGCTACGTTGTGACCGATCAACCGGCGCGCAACTTCTTCGACTTTGTCGAGTCGTTCGTGGTGGCGATGGGGCTGCCTGCCGCGCGGCGGACAATTCCTTACCGCGCGGCATACGCACTGGCAACCGTGCTGGAAGGCTGGGCGCACCTGACCCGCGCGCGCTTCGGCAAGCCGCTGCTGACCCGTTCGGTTGTGGCGTCCACGTGTGTCGATTGCTGGTTCACATCGGCGAAAGCGACGCGCGACCTGGGGTATGCGCCGCAGGTGTCCGAAACCGACGCTTTTGAGCGCACGCTGGCGTGGCTGAACGAACGGAGGCAGGGCTTTTAGCAAGCCGTTGCGTTCCTTCCATGCACCTACGACAACCCCACCGTTCTTCCATCCGCATCGATATCGATCCGTTCCGCAGCCGGATGAGCGGGTAATCCGGGCATCGTGCGGATGTCGCCAGCGAGCGGGTAGATGAACCCGGCGCCAGCCGCCAGGCGCACCTCACGAATGGGGAAGACATACCCCGAAGGTGCGCCGCGCAGTTTTGGGTCGTGGCTGATCGACAACTGCGTCTTTGCCATACAGATCGGCAGGGCGCCATACCCCTGCTGCTCGAACCGCGTCAACTGGCGGGATGCTTCGGGCGTATACTCGACACGCGCTGCGCCATACACCTTCGTCGCCAGCGTTTCGATCTTGTCACGCAGGCTCATGTCGAGCGGGTAGAGCGGGGTGAACTTTCCCGGCATTTCGCATGCTGCCATCACCGCCTGCGCCAGATCGTATCCGCCCGCGCCTCCCTCTGCAAACACAAAACTTTCGACCACCTCAAAAGCGCCTGCATCGCGCGCCACCTGGCGCACCACCTCGATCTCGGATGGGAAATCATCGGGGAAGCGATTGATCGCCACAACAACCGGTCGTCCGAAGAGTTTCGCGATTCGCACCTGCGCCGTCAGGTTTGCGACGCCTGCCGCCACATCGTCGGGATTCTCCTCAGAAAGCTGCGGATCGAGCGGTTTGCCAGCGGTAATGGCGTACCGCCCGCTGTGCGCCTTGAGCGCCCGCACCGTTGCGACCAGCACGACTGCGTCAGGCGCCAGACCCGAGGCGCGGCATTTGATGTCGCAGAACTTCTCGAATCCAATATCGGCGCCAAACCCGCTTTCGGTGACCACATAATCGGCGCAGTGCAGCCCGATCAGATCCGCCAGCACCGACGACGCGCCGTGCGCAATGTTGGCGAACGGTCCGCAGTGAACCAGCGCCGGAGAGCCTTCGAGCGTCTGCAACAGGTTCGGCTTGATCGCCTCCTTCAGCAGCACCGTCATCGCACCAGCCGCTTTGAGATCGTCGGCGGTTACGGGCGCGCCATCGCGTGTTTGCGCCACCACGATGCGCCCCAACCGTTGACGCAGATCGTGCAGACCGGTGGTCAGCGCCAGGATCGCCATGACCTCCGACGCCACAGTGATGTCGAACTGCGCCTGGCGCACCGGACCGTTCTCCTTTCCCCCCAGACCCACGATCACCTGTCGCAACGCTCGATCACTGATGTCCACCACGCGAGTCCAGCTTACAGTGTAGGGGTCGATGTCGAGGCGATTCCCGTGGTGCAGGTGATTATCGATCATTGCCGCCAGCAGATTGTGCGCCGCGCCGACCGCGTGAATATCGCCGGTAAGGTGCAGATTGAACGGCTCCATCGGCACAACCTGGCTGTACCCGCCGCCTGCGGCGCCCCCCTTGATGCCGAAGGTCGGACCCATCGAGGGCTGGCGGATGGTGACGACGGAACGCTTCCCCAGACGCGCCAGCGCCTGACCCAAACCGATCGTGGTGGTGGTTTTGCCTTCACCCAGAGGAGTGGGTGTGATTGCAGTAACGACGATGTAGCGACCGCGGGGATGGTCGGTCAACCGTTGCAGAACTGCCAGATCGATTTTGGCGATATTGCGTCCGTACCGTTCAATGTCATCGTCGGTCAGCCCGAGGTCGGCGGCGACGGCGTGGATCGGGCGGAGACGCGCCGCCTGAGCGATGTCGAGATCGGAAAGCATAGCTGCTCCTTCGAAGCATCATACTGCGGATGCGTCATTGCAACCGCATCCGCAGTATAGCAAACAAACACGATGACGGATGTGCGAATTTCGGAACAGAGGCTGAAAACCTCGCTACTGTGGAGGATTATGCTCCCAGGCGGATCGGTACGCCGTGGGTGATTGCAGGGTCGAGATCGACCGACGCACCGCCACGGAGTTCCAGCGCACAGGGTCCCTCACGGCGGTGGCGTTCATTCAGGGCGGTCAGTACGATTGCCGACGCCCCCAGTTCAAAGGAAACGCCTGCTGCAACGGTCATACCCTCGATCCCCAGCAGCGCGCGGTAGCGGGCGGCGCTCACTGCCGGATCACGTGTCGCAACCCGCACCCGCGCAATGCCGGTCACCCCATTTAGGTGCAGGCGAGCCGCCCCCGTCGGAACCCGCAGGTCGCGCGGCGTCACATCGCCGCACAGGAAGGGCAGATCGGGAGTAGCAGGGCGGGCAGTCTTCCAGGCGATACGCACCCCATCGGGGCGTTCCCTGCCGCCGGAGAAAGGACCGGTCATATCCAGCCCACGCATGCGCGCTGCGGTGACATCATCATCAATTGCATCGGGCAGCAGGGCGACATCGATGAGACCCTCGCCCTCTGCAACATACCGCCACCAGATATGATCCGGCGCCTCGCGGCGAAACGCAATCAACTCCAGGTAACTGCCGTCGGCGAACGCGACCAGCGCATTATGGGTTGCGCCGTCGGCATGCACCCCGCCCGGCGTCACGGTAAACCCCAGCGCAGCATAGTCGCTTGTTGCCGCCGCCAGATCGTGGACGAGAATGACTACGTGATCGATAGCGTATATCATTATAGAGACCCTTCAAACAGCGGATTGTAACACCGACGAATGAAGCGTGACCGTTCCTGTTTACGGGTCAGCCCGGCGCACAGATGCATCAGGCAAACAGATCATCGGCATTGAGCGCAATTGCTGGCACAACCGGCGACGTGATCACATCACCGGGGAAATACTTCTGGATGCGGGCATACTGATCGTGCACCGGATGCGTACACTGTTCGACGATGCGCTGTTCACCATCCACGATCCAGGTTTCAGGAATACCAGCCGCAGCATAGCGCGGCAGTTTCTCAATGCGATCATACTGCGCTGTTGTATCGGAAACCTCGATGATCAGCAACACATCGGCGGCTACGGGATGGGCACGCTGGTAGTTATCGGCGCGTGGACGCAGAACAGCGACATCGGGTTGCGGTTCAGTGTAGTCGTTCAACTGGATCGGATTCTGCGGACTGACAATCGCCTGATCGCCGACCAGATCGATAAGGCGCTTCACAAGGCGACGCACGATTGCGGCATGGAGCGGTCCGATCGGACTCATGGTACGAACCTCGCCATCAATCAACTCCACCCGATCATCTTCGGTAAGAATGCCGCTCTCGCGCATACGTGCGTAATCATGAACGCTAAAGGCGTGACGAACAATGTCAGTGCTCATATGTTATCACCGGATTTGTGAACCACTGATACTGATCTTGATCAATCAGGATGCATTCCTGCCGGGGCAACGAATGGGCGTTCGTGAGACGTTCCTGGCGCTCTGGAGCGGCGCGCATCCCTACACCGCCTGAGTGCGATTTATACAATCCTCATATATGGTCTCCCTGTACCTGGAACAGTGCGTCTTCTCGTACAGCCTGGGTGCGCGGGTGTCTCACCCGCATGTAGCAATTCTCACAGAGGTTGAACACTCCCGGAATCGCGCTCCCCATGCGGTGACCGAAATGATGGTCTTTGAATAAATAATCCGGTATAGCCCGCGCAGGCGGGCTTCGCCTTGTCTAGCCGAGGGCTTATGGTCTTTGAGTAAATAATCCGCTATAGCCCGCGCAGGCGGGCTTCGCCTTGCCTAGCCGAGGGCTTATGGTCTTTGAATAAATAATCCGGTATAGCCCGCGCAGGCGGGCTTTGCCCTGGTTAGCCGAGGGCTTCAGCCCCACGGCTAGCGCGGTATAGCGGAATAAATTCTCAATCTCCATCAGCCCGACGGCTGGCGCGGGATAGCGGATTTATTTCTCAATCTTCATCAGCCCCACGGCTAGCGCGGTAGAGCGGAATAAATGCTCAATCTCCATAATTTCGGTCTACACTCCGTCAGCGGCAGGCGTCTCGCGCGACACGGCGCTCCCAGACAGGGTTCAACGTATCTGAGAACTGCTATAATTTCACGATCTTCATTACACACGTCCCACGTGCTACGTTCCTCCGTCCCGACCTTCACCCTTCACCTCAACCCGATTGACCGGATTCGGTACAGGCTGACCGGTCAACGCCGCCACCAGGTTTGTGGCAGCCACCACCGCCATCCTGGTACGGGTGGCGACTGTGGCGCTGCCGATATGCGGCGTCAACACCACGTTGGGCAACGCCAGCAGCGGGTGATCAGCGCCGATTGGCTCGTGCTCGAACACATCGAGACCGGCTGCCCATGGACGACCGCGCTTCAGCGCCTCGATCAGTTCCGCTTCACAGACGACCGGACCGCGTGAGGCATTGACGAACACCGACGTCGGCTTCATCAGCGCAAACTCACGCGCGCCGAACATCCCGCGCGTCTCCGGCGTCAGCGGAACCAGCACCACCACCACATCCGCAGTGCTGAGCAGGTCATCCAGCGTCGGCGCATAGCGAATAACCGCGCCGGGGATCGCGCCGATCTGCGCTTCCAGCGAGGGTGATGGACGCCGGTTGTGGTACAGGATCGGCATACCGAAGCCAACCGCGCGTCGCGCCACGGCGGAACCGATCCGTCCCGCGCCAACGATTCCAAGCGTTGCGCCATGCACGTCCTGCCCGACCATAAACATTGGCGACCAGGTCGTCCATCCGCCGGCAGCGATCAACCGATGACCTTCGACAACCCGCCGCGATGCCGCCAGGATCAGCGCCCACACCAGATCGGCGGTCGTCTCGGTCAGCACATCGGGCGTATTGGTCAACAACACCCCACGCGCCGTCAGCGCTGGCAGATCGACATTGTCGTACCCGACTGCCATATTGGCGACGACCTTCAGGCGCGGGGCGGCAGCGAGCAGTTCAGTATCGACGCGGTCGGTCAGCAGAGTCAGAATGCCATCCACATCCGCCACAGCGCGCAGGAGCGTTTCGCGCGGCACAGGGTTGGCTTCATCGTCCCACAGCGTCGTCTCACAGGCGGCAGACACAATATCAATTGCCGCCTGCGGGAGACGCCGCGTGATATAGGCTCGGGGTTTCATGATTCTCCAGGGGGATCAGCGACACGACTTCCAGGCGGAGCGAGCGCACAGGGGTTGCGCATTTGGGCAATTCGCGCTTTTCCCAGATATGCTTCCAGTACGCGGCATGCTGCCAGTTTGGTTGCATTTCTCGACGCCAGTTGATCGTTGCCGGGAAGCCATACGCGGGATCGTACTCGATCGAGCCGACGCGCACGCGATGGCAGACACAATCCTGCTTTGAAGGGAAGCATTCAGGTCCGGCTTCGAGGCGCGCTCCCAACTCAAACAGCCGGTCTACCGTCAGGAACGAGAGCCACGACGAGTTGCACGTATCGCGCAACACGTACTGTCGGGTTCCATGAACCTCGATCTCCTGCGCACAGGCGCGACCCGCGAATAATGCGCGCACTACGATGCGGTATGAGGTGAGCGATTGTTCTGACCAGACACGTTGCGCCGCCTCGCGGCGCTCGATATATGTCGCCGGGATCGCTCGCACCGCCATCAATCCGAGACTCGCAACCATGAGGACTGGAATCCAGACAAACCGCCATCGACGTGCGCGCACCAACGTCTTCTGCATGACACCTCTCCTGCTACGGACGAACGGAGTAAACACGCGAGGGGTGGGGTATAGTGTACAATAGTTGTAAAGCAACTGTCAATCTGTGAAAAGACGGCGAACACCGCCAGAGGAGACGATGATGTCGGATCCGCTTGCTGCTTTCCGTGAAGCCTACCAGGAATGGGAGCGCGCCATCCTCCAACCGACGCTGCGACGTGCTCCTGAACGCGACGCCGATTTTACGACCGTGTCGGGTGAGCCGATCAAGCGCCTGTACACCCCGCTCGACCTGGAGGGAACCGACCCGGTGCGCGACATCGGGTTGCCGGGCGCCTATCCGTTCACGCGCGGCATCCATCCCACCGGGTACCGGGGCAAACTCTGGACGATGCGCATGTTTGCCGGCTTTGGCAGCGCCGAGGAAACCAATGCGCGCTTCCGCTATCTGCTCGAACAGGGACAGACCGGGCTTTCGATCGCGTTCGATATGCCGACGCTCTACGGGCGTGATACCGACGATCCGCTGGTGCCCGGCGAGTTCGGCAAGTGTGGCGTGGCAGTCTCCTCGCTTGCCGATATGGAGATACTGCTCGATGGGTTGCCGCTCGATCAGATCAGCACCTCGATGACGATCAACTCACCGGCTGCGATTATCTGGGCGATGTACCTGGTGGTGGCGGAGAAGCGCGGCATTCCCTGGAGCCAGTTGCGCGGCACGCTTCAGAACGATATTCTGAAGGAATACATCGCCCAGAACGAGTATATCTTCCCGCCCGAACCATCGATGCGTCTGGTCGTCGATACGATCGAGTTCTCCACCCGCCATGTGCCACAGTGGAATCCGGTCTCGATCAGCGGCTATCACATCCGTGAAGCGGGCGCAACTGCCGCCCAGGAACTGGCGTTCACCCTCGCCGATGGGCTGGCATATGTCCAGGCGAGTGTCGAACGCGGGTTGCATGTCGATGAATTCGCGCCACGGCTCAGCTTCTTCTTCAACGCGCACAACGATCTGTTTGAGGAAGTGGCGAAATACCGCGCCGCCCGACGCATCTGGGCGCGCACGCTGCGTGAGCGGTTCGGGGCGCAGAATCCGCGCTCCCTCTGGTTGCGCTTCCACGCACAAACGGCAGGATGCTCGCTCACGGCGCAGCAGCCGGAGAATAACATCGTTCGCACTGCCATCCAGGCGCTCGCCGCCATCCTCGGCGGGTGTCAGTCGCTCCACACCAATTCGATGGACGAAGCGCTGGCGCTCCCCTCCGAAAAAGCCGTCACCATCGCTCTGCGCACCCAACAGATCATTGCTGAGGAGAGCGGCGTCGCCAATACGGTCGATCCGCTCGGCGGCTCGTACTTTGTCGAAGCGTTGACCAACCGGATGGAAGAGGAATGCCTTGCCTACTTCCGTCGAATCGAGGATCTCGGCGGAGTCATTCCCGCGATCCGGCGTGGCTTCTTCCAATCTGAGATCGCCGATGCCGCCTACCGGTATCAGCGCGAGATCGACTCTGGACGACGCGGCGTGATCGGCGTCAACCGGTATGCGATCAAAACCCCGCTCGAAATCCCGATCCTCGAAATGGATCCGCACGGCGAGGCGCGTCACCTGGAGCGGTTGAACCGCGTGCGCGCCACCCGCGATAACGCGCTCGTGAAGCGGCGTCTCGAAGCGCTGCGCGAAGCGGCGCTGGGAACAGAGAACCTGATGCCGCCGATCCTCGACTGTGTGCGCGCATACGCCACGATTGGCGAAATGTGCGACGTGCTGCGCGATGTGTTTGGTGTGTACCGCGAAATGGTTGTGGTGTAAAGCCTTCGTTGGCTGGACATGTCATATCCCCGTGCAGTGTATGGGCGTCCAGGTCGTGGTACGCCTATGCACTGCGCCCACCATCCTGCCGCACCCCTCCTGACCGCCCCCCTTCCTCGTCTCAGTTTCCTGTCAGCCTGTACCGCTGCTGGTACGTGCTATAATCGAAAAGCACGAGACAGGAGGCGGTATGTCGCGTTGGAGCGCCCTGGGCAATCTGTGGGCAACGATCCGTGAAATCGATGCTGGCGCAATTCGCGCAGAAGCGGAACAACCACTCCACATCGTCGCTGTCGGACACGATCCGGCGCTGGCGGCTATCGACACACTGGCGCACCAGGGGCACAACCGCTACCCGCTCTTGTCCAGGTCGCTCACGCTGCTCTCATTGCGCGACGCAGCCCGGCAAACCGATCTCCTGCGCTCCGCAGATATGCTCATCCTCGCGGTCGATAGCCGCATCGGGTTGACCGGATCGGACGCGATGGCGCTGACGCAGATCGATCGCCTTCCGCGCCCGGCTGTTCTGATGCTGCTCTTCGGTGAGCGCCTGGCAGCCGCCAGCGCACCGTTGCCCCCATCCGCCGCTGCGCGAGCGGTCGTTATCCCAGACCCGGATCACAACAGCGCGGTGCGCCGTTTCGCCGAGGGGTTCTATGAGCATCTTCCGGCAACGCAGCATCTGGCTGCGGCACGCTGCTTCCCTGGCGTGCGCGCCGTGTATGCGCGCCGCCTGATCGACTCCACATCGATGACAAATGCTGCCTATGCACTGGCTTCCAGCCTGCCGGAGCAGATCCCGATCCTCGGCATCCCCTTCGCCGTGGCGGATATTCTGGTGCTCACCAAAAATCAGGCGATCATGGTCTATCGCCTGGCGCTGGCGTATGGCGCCCCGCCCGACTTTCGTCAGCGCATTGCGGAGGTGATGCCGGTTGTTGGCGGGGCATTCGTCTGGCGCGAACTTGCCCGCACCCTGGTCGGCCTGGCGCCGGTTTGGGGCGTGGTTCCCAAAGTCGGCATTGCCTACGCTGGCACCTACGCGACAGGGATGGCGGCCTGGCGCTGGTACGAAACAGGAGAACTGATCCCACGCGAGGAACTGGTACGGATCGTGGGTGAAGCGCAAACAATCGGTATGGCAAAGGCGCGTGAATTGATCGAACAGGCGCGGGCGACCGGAGAAGCAACCGGTGCTACAGCGAAAGAAATGGCAGGCCGGGTGGCAGACCACGTCGGTCATCTGGTCGAACAGGCGCGTCAGCGCGGGCATCATGCGCTGCGACGCGTGCGCCATCGCCTGCCGTTGCGTCGTCCTTCTGCGTCCTCGAACGACTCAGAATGACTGCCAGAGGAGCAATGAATGTGGAACGTTTCGTCATCGAAGGCGGTCACCGTCTCAGTGGAAGCATTAAACCATCCGGCAACAAGAACGCAGCGTTGCCACTGCTGGCTGCAACGCTGCTGACCAACCACGAGGTTGTGTTGCACAACATTCCGCAGATCGGCGATGTTGCAGCAATGATCGGGTTGCTGGAACGTCTCGGTGCGCGGGTTGAACGCCGTGGTTCGCACAGCTGGTCGATCTGCGCCGCCGATGTTGGATCGGCAGAACCGGATCCCGCGCTGGCGCGCAAGATTCGCGCCTCGGTGCTGCTCGCCGGTCCGCTGCTGGCGCGGCGCGGGTTCGCCGCCATCCCCCGACCTGGCGGCGACATGATCGGACGTCGGCGCCTCGATACGCACCTCAACGCCTTGCGCGATCTCGGCGCCTCTATTGAAGTCACTCCGACTGCCTACCTGCTGCATGCCGAACGACTGCGTGGCGCCGACCTGTTTCTCGACGAAATGAGCGTTACCGGCACCGAGCAGGCAATCATGGCGGCTGTGCTCGCCGAAGGGGACACCGTGATCAGCAATGCCGCTTCCGAGCCGCACGTGCAGGACCTCTGCCACTTCCTCAATCTGTTGGGAGCGCGCATCGAAGGGATCGGCACCAACCGCCTCTTCATCCAGGGTGTTTCGTCTCTGCGAGGCGGCGAGTATACGATCGGACCGGACTTCATGGAAGTGGCATCGTTCATCGGGCTGGCGGCAGTGACCCGCAGTTCCCTGCGGATCGTCGGTGCACGCCCCTCCGAGCACCGCATGACACGGATTGCGTTTGGTCGGCTGGGTGTTTCCTGGCGCGATGAAGGCGATGACATCGTTGTGCCGGCGGATCAGGAGTTGTGCATTCGCGATGATGTGCACAATGCCATTCCGAAGATCGACTCCTCACCCTGGCCCGGATTCAACCCGGACCTGATCAGCATCGCTATCGTGGTTGCCACGCAGGCGCGCGGGACGATCCTGATCTGGGAAAAAATGTTTGAGAGCCGGTTGTTCTTTGTGGATCGATTGATCAGCATGGGAGCGCGAATTGTCCTGTGCGATCCGCACCGCGTCGTGGTTGTCGGTCCGAGCCAGTTGTACGGCGAACCGGATGGATTGCCAAGCCCCGACATCCGCGCTGGCATGGCGCTCCTGCTGGCGGCGCTGTGCGCTCAGGGGCGCAGCGTCATTTACAATATCGGTCAGATCGACCGCGGCTATGAGCGGATCGATGAGCGTCTGCGCACCCTTGGAGCGCATATCGAGCGTGTGCGGTAGGGTGTGGTGTGAATCTCCGGCGAAGGGTTTCGGGCGGGCAACCGCATTGCCTTCACCCGCCCCGAGCGCCACGCGACGGCGAGCATCAATGCCGCAGGCGGTAGACGACGAGTGGTTGTGGTCCGCTCATATCGCGCAGCACAATGTCAATATCGGCGTGATCCACCATTCCGCGACTCAACGGGTCAAAATTGCGCTCACCCTCGATATAGTAGTAGTAGACAATCCCATTCAGCCGGAGACCACCGGGATTGCTGGCGCGCACGAAGACGCCTGGCGCCGCTTCAACGAGCGGATCATCGACGGTTCCATCGAGGCGGGTGAGTACCGCAGCGCGGAGTGTCTCCGCTTCCAGCGGGCTGAGCGAGCTGGCCGGTTGATGAGACATCAGCAGGAGTGCAACAAGCAGGGAACCGAACAGCAGCGCATTGACGATGAATAACCCCCAAAAGAAGCGCACACCACGCGCTGGCGCCGACGCCGCAGACGCATCAGAAACCGTAACCGACGGCGAGTACATCACTGCTCTGCCTCCTCTCACTTCCAGGTGCGCTGTAGTCCTGTTATAATCAACGGCGCCATCATCATATCTGGGTGCAATTAAGAACACGATGGTTCCTGCCTGAAACATCGCTGAGAATGTTCTCATTCATACCATATATACTGAAATATCGATACCTGACAGCGGCAACGGTGGTAATCGGCATTGTGGAGGGGGTACTGATCGCGCGGTTCGTCCTGCGGCTCTTCGCCGCACGCCCGGACAACCCGGTGGTTCAGGCGGTGTACGGTATCACGCAACCGTTGATTGCGCCGCTGCGCGTGCTCGATGCGGGGCAACCACAGTACGGCGCATCGCTCGAATTTGCGACACTCACGCTGCTGCTCGTGTTACCGCTCATCACTGCGCTTATGTGGAGATTGACCCAGAAGAATCCGTCAGATTCTTAGTTCTCCGTTCCTGGTTCTGGTTCTCAGTTCTCAGTTCTCGGTTTTCGGTTCTCGGTTCTCAGTTCTTGGTTCCTGGTTCCTGGTTCCTGGTTCTTGGTTCTTAGAGCCTATCCGAATAACCCGGCGGCACGCACGGCAATCACGCCACATGCGAAAAGGTTACAGTTCTTCGGATAGGCTCTCAGTACACCGGGTCGCATGACTGTTTCGAGTGTCGGAATGACGAACCTTGTGCGACAGGGTGTTTCCGCTCGCCGCCTGGCGACTGAAGTCGCGGCTGGCAGGCGGGAAGCCCGCCTGCGCGGGCGTGAGGGAGCGCATCCCGCTCGCCCGTAGACAAGCCCGTCGGACTTCCACGTCTTAGAGCCTGTCCGAATAACCCGGCGGCACGCACGGCAATCACGCCACTGGCGAAAAGGTTACAGTTTTTCGGATAGGCTCTTAGTTCTTGGTTCCTGGTTCTCGGTTCCTGGTTCTCGGTTCCTGGTTCTCGGTTCCTGGTTCTTGGTTCTCAGTTCTCGATCAGGAAAACGCTATGGACCCATTACAGTTGCTGATCCTGCTGGTAATTGCTGGAATCTGCGGCGCAGTCGCTGAGTTAATCGTCGGCTTCAGTCCGCCGGGATTACATGTGATGCTGGTGTCGATCATCATTGGCGTGATCGGCGCATTCATCGGCGCCTGGATCGCCAGCGTGCTCAACCTGCCCCCGATCACGGAGATCCGCGTGGGCACGATCCGTCTCAATCTCCTGTACACCATCATTGGATCAACGCTTCTGCTGGTGCTGCTCCAGGCATTGCGCAGCGGCAGACGATGGCTGTGGATCAACAGGAAGTAAACAACGCGGCGGAAAAGGGCTACGTCGCCGCTGGCAGGCATACGCGGAAGATCACCTGATCATCAGTGCACTGGACCGTGAGCGTACCGTGATGCTGCTCAATGATGCTGTAACTCAACGGCAGTTCAATGCCGTTCGCCTCACCGCGCACCGGACCGTCCGGGTCGAATAAACGCGGCAGATCGGCTTCATCGACCAGCGTGCCGGTATCGGCGAACTCTACCACGACCGACGGTGCAGTGTCATCATCCTGCCAGCAGGTGCGGATGGTCAATGTCCCCCCCCTGGGCATCGCATATGCAGAATTGAGGATCAGATTGTAACAGGCGAAGCGCAGATGCCCGGCGAAGCCAGACACTCGCAGATCGTCCGGCGCATAAAGGCATCGCACAACGATCCCGCGTTCACGAAGCACATCACTCGCCTGCTGGATCGCCTGATCAAGAATGCGGTGCAACGCCACCGGGCGCTTCCCCTGCCCCGACGAGCGGTAGAGATCGAGCATCCGCCGCACGCTTGCAATCACACGCTCCGTCTCCTGCTGCGCCATCCCCAGATAGCGCTGGCGTTTCTCATCGCTCAACGGACGATGCTGTAACAGATAGAGCGTATTGGCAATTGCCTGAAGCGGATTGTTAATCTCATGGGCAAGCGCAGCGGTCAAACGTCCAATCAGTGCAAGACGACCGGTATGCGCCTCATCGATCTGCCGCATACGCTGACGTAATTGCGTTTCACACTCGCCGATGCGATCCAGAGTCGAGCACATCAGCATTGCCGCACTCTGGAGACATGCGCCATATTCCTCGTCCTTACCCGCGCCGTCAGCCAGCGCGGCAACGATGACACCGCGTGATGCAACGCCGTGGAACGGCGCACAGACCAGAGTGGATTCTGATGCCAGGGTTCGTTCCCAGGCAGCGGTTGAAGACGCGGCAGGCGGAGCGACGACCAGACGTTTCTCAGCGATGGCAGCGCCAGCAAGACTGCCGGCAAGCGGCAATGCCGCCGGTAATGTCGGCGCCCGTCCAAACGATACCACCCGACTGAGGCGCAGCGTTTCCGCCTCCGCCAGAATGACGTAACCACGCAGCAAAAACGGCGCAGCGTCAAGCTGTGCCGCCATCGCGTCGAGCGCATCGGTTGCGGTGCGACAGCGCGTCAGCGCCAGACCTGCCCGGGCGATCCAGCCCAGGTAATCGGTACGCGTCGGCAGCGACGCTTCTTTACCATTTTCGTTGCCGTTCACGTGAACAACAGCAATGCCCTGCACATCTTGTGTCACGTTCAACCACCGTGGCGTCGCCGCAGTTCGTGCCAGACTGCTTCGATCGCCATCCCCTGTTGTTGCAGCAGAACCAGTGTGTGGTACATCAGGTCGGCAATCTCCCACGCCACTTCGTCAGGCGCGCCATTTTTCGCAGCGATGATCACCTCTGCCGCTTCCTCGCCAATTTTCTTGCCGATCCGATCCACACCGCCTGCAAGCATCTTCGTGGTGTACGATCCTTCTTTTGGCGCGGATGCACGTTGGGCGATCACATTCGCAAGATCGGTCAGGATCACCGACTGCGGCATGCGCACCGGGGTGACATCGCCATCAAGCGTGCGGTGAAAGCAACTTACACGACCGGTGTGGCACGTCGGTCCCGCTGGCTCAGCCAGCACCAGCAATGCGTCGCCATCGCAATCCTGCCGGATTTCGATAAGGCGCAGCACATTGCCGGAGGTCTCACCCTTGCGCCAGAGCGCCTGGCGACTCCGGCTCCAGAAGGTCACCATGCCCGACACCAGCGTCTGCTGCAACGCCTCCTCGTTCATGTATCCCAGCATCAGCACCTCGCCGCTCCGCGCATGCTGAACGATAGCCGGGATCAGACCTGATGCGTCGAACTTAATACCGTTGCCTGTCATAGCACGCTCAGTGCAGAAAATGTCGTCTGCCGGTGAACACCATCGCCATGCCGAGCCGGTTGGCGGCGGCGATCACCTCATCATCGCGCACCGATCCGCCGGGCTGAATAACCGCTGTTGCTCCCGCCGCCGCTGCAATCTCGACACTATCGGGGAACGGGAACAGCGCATCGCTGGCGATGACCGAACCGGCGAGCGAGAGACCAGCGTTCTGCGCTTTCCACACCGCCACCCGCGTACTATCGACGCGACTCATCTGCCCGGCGCCGATGCCTAACGTCCGGTCGGCAGCAGCAAACACTATCGCGTTCGATTTGACGTGCTTCACCACGCGCCAGGCAAAGCGCAGCGCAGCCCGTTCCGTCTCAGTCGGAGCGCGCTGTGTCACAACCTGGAACGGCTCCTCATCGAGCGGCGCAAGGTCTGGCTCCTGCGCCAGGATACCGCCGGGCACGCTGTGGTATGCCAGCCCGCGGGCAAGGCGAACGGGGCGCAGCGCACGCATCAGGCGGCGGTTCTTCTTCTTCCGCAGCAGCGCCAGCGCATCATCGGCGAACGCTGGCGCAATGACAATCTCGGAGAAAATCTCGTCAATCGCCTGCGCCAGCGGCAGATCAAGCGTCTGGTTCACCGCAATGATGCCGCCGAACGGCGCCTCGCGGTCGGTCGCAAATGCCTTTTCCCAGGCTTCGAGCGGCGTTGCACCGATGCCGACGCCGCACGGGTTCGTATGCTTGACGATTGCCAGTGCGGCGCCTTCCTGTGGATCGAACTCCTCGATCAACCCCTGTACCGCAGCAATATCAAGGATGTTGATATACGACAACTCACGACCGTGCAGTTGCTCGAAGAAGGTGTGAAACTCGCCATAAAGCGCAGCGCGCTGATGTGGATTCTCACCGTAGCGTAAATCCTGCGCCTTGCGGAACGCCAGCGGCAGCGTCTCCGGGAAGGGTTCATCGGACAGATACGCAGCAATCGCAGCATCATACGCTGCTGTATGAGCAAACGCGCGCGCTGCCAGACGCCGGCGCAGGTTAGGCGTCACCGCTTCGGAGCGCAGCGCCGTCAGCACCGGATCATAATCATCAGGACTGACCACCACCAGCACCGAGTCGTGGTTCTTGGCAGCGGCGCGTACCAGGGCAGGACCGCCGATATCGATCTGCTCGATTGCTTCGGCAAAGGAAACATCGGGACGGGCAATCGTCTCGCTGAAGGGGTAGAGATTAACAGCGACAATATCGATCGGCGCAATACCGTGGACATCCAGCGCCGCCATGTGTCCAGGATCGTCACGACGCGCCAGGATGCCAGCATGAATGGCAGGGTGGAGCGTTTTCACCCGCCCGCCGAGAATCTCAGGAAAACCGGTGACATCACTGACCGGTCGAACCGGAATACCGGCGGCCGCAAGCGTTCGCGCCGTGTTGCCGGTCGAAACAATCTCGTACCCGAGTTCAACCAGACCGGCAGCGAATGCCTCGATGCCGCGCTTATCAGAAACGCTCAACAGTGCACGCACACAGCGCCTCCAATGGTACAAACGCCGCCTGCCTTTTCGGAAATTGCACGCTGTTTGCACAGCAGGCGCATTGTTCAGCCTTCATTGTACCACAGAGCATCAGGTACATTTTTTTGAATATATAGCAGTTCTCAGATACGTTGACCTCTGTCTGGCCCGCCGTGTCGTGCGAAGCGCCCGCGTCCGGCAGAGTGTAGACCGAAATTCATTTCGGTCGCCTCTTGGGGCGCGCAATTCTGGGACTGCTATAACATAGGGTACGAGAAGGGAGCGCCAGGGAAGGTTCGGAGTTCCCTGGCGTTCATGTCTGTCGGACCCCAACGCAGCGACAGCAGACGGCAACCGGACGTTCGCGCACCCAGGGGCGACACATCCTTTCGGGTGCGCGAGTCTCCGCCCGCATGCCTGCCTGCGTCAGCAGTGGATGACCAGTTGCGCAGGACACAGGACGCCTGCAGAGCGATTCTCGATCAGCACAGGAGAACCACAGATCGCTGGCTCCACAATCCTGTCGTCGATCCGAACGATTTCAGCGTGGCTGCCAGACTTCGGCGCCTTCCAGCAGTAACCTGATCTGCTGCGGGAAACGGTCGAAATCGATAGGTTTGCCGATGAACCCATCGAACCCGGCGGCGCGGGCGCGCGCTTCGTCCTGGGGCAGAACGTTGGCGGTCACCGCTGCAATGCGAGCCGCGCGCAGTTTCGGGTGTGCGCGCAATTGACGCGACACCTGGTACCCATCTTCGTAGGGCAGTTGAATATCAAGCAGGACGAGATCGACACGTGTCACCGTCTCGATCAGTTTCAACGCCTGCCGACCGGACGCACGCGCATTGACGTAGCGAATGCCCATCATGCGGAGCAGATCGACAGTTATCATCAGATTGTTTGCGTCATCCTCTATGACCAGCACATAAGCGTCTTCCGGGCGGATCATCATTCTATTCCTCCTTCTACGGGGAAGTGTCGTGTGTTTCCTGTCAGTTCGCGGACACATCCATCGCATTCCTGGCGTTCAACAGTTCCATGACACGATTGAGCAAATGTTCAGGAGACGTGTCACCTTTGGCGAGCAGGGCTTTGACACGCTGCGCAAGATACGCGCGCTCCTGAATGGTCAGGTCTTTCGCCGACAACACAACAACCGGAATATGCCGGGTGTGCGGATCGGTTTCCAATCGTTTCAGAATCGTGAACCCATCGATTTCCGGCATCATCAGGTCGAGGATGATCAGATCGGGTCGCCGTCGAACTATCTCTGCCCAGCCCTGTGCGCCGCTGTTCGCCGTGTGCACCTGGTACGCACCTGCCCGATTGAGACAGGTGGCAATAATTTCGAGCTGATTGCGATCATCATCGATGACGACGATCGAAGCGTTCTTCTGGACCAGGTGCGCTACGGTAGCGCGCAATTGCATCTCATCGATCGGTTTGATCAGGTATGCGCTGGCCCCGAGATGAAATCCGAGACGCTGCTGTTCGACAATCGTGTAGAGCGCCACCGGGATCGCCTGTAACTCTGAATCGGCTTTCAGATCCGCCAGAATCTCCCAGCCATCGCGGTGCGGCATCAGCACGTCCAGGATGATCGCTGCTGGCTTAATCCGCCGCACCTCTGCAATGGCGTGACGGCTGTCGGTGACTGCAACCACCGAGTATCCGTCGCACGATAGATACGTGCGAACGATCTCAATGGCTGCGGGATCATCGTCGATCACGATTATCGGAATTGCGCCCGACGGTTCGTATGTCTGCGACGACTCAGGCGATGACGCAGACTGAGTCGCTGCCGTCAGCGGCAGGCTGAACGAGAAGGTCGAGCCGACCCCCACAGCGCTTTCGACCCACAACCGGCCGCCGTGCAGATCGACCAGGCGACGGCAGATCGCCAACCCCAAGCCGGTGCCCTCGTAGCGACGATTGCTGGCATTGTCCAGTTGGCGAAATGCCTCGAAGATCTTTTCGAGGTGCTCCGGTGCAATACCGATTCCTGTATCGCTCACATGGATCACGATCTCGCCATTGCACCCTTCGGCGTGCACCGTGATTGTGCCAGCATCGGTGAACTTTGCCGCATTCGAGAGCAGGTTGAGCAAGACCTGCCGGACGCGCGTGCGATCAGCGTAGACCGGCGGCAGGTGTGGCGCAATCTCGCTCCGCAGTTCGATCGGCTTCTCCTTGACCAGTCCGCTCGCCGTCGCCAGAACACTCTGAATGAGGTCGCCGATCTGGAAAGATTCGCGGAAGAGTTCCATTCGACCAGCTTCGATCTTCGACAGATCGAGAATATCGTTGATCAGTCCCAGCAGATGCTCTCCGCTCTGCCGCACCCGATTCAGGTAATCGATCTGCTCTGGCGTCACGGGTCCGCGTGCACCGGTGCTGATGATGCGGGTAAAGTTGATGATTGAATTCAATGGCGTGCGCAGTTCGTGCGACATGTTCGCCAGAAATTCGCTCTTGATCTGACTGGCATGCTCGGCTGCGGCGCGCTCGGTTGCCAGGCGCACATTTTCGCGCATGGCGACGACCTGGCGAACCATGACAATCACCGTCAAAGCCAGCGCACCGATGATTAAGTCGCCAAGCGGTCTCGTCCAGTTTTGAATGGTCACCGCCAGCAATAACCCAAAACCGACGACGATGCCGAGATAGGGGAGCAGGTTGAGCGAGGCGGTTGTTGCGCCATCGGTTGCAGACTGACGTGCTGGTGCAGCCTGACTGGTGAGTTGCAACTGGGCGGCGACGGCAAAGATGGTGTATGCCACGATCCACAAACTGCTGGGCCACATACCTTCCTGGTATGTTTCACTCATCATCATGCTCGAATAACCAAGGTCGCCCGCGAGGAACGCCAGCAACCCAAGACTGAACATATGCATGGGTAGAGCGCTGCGCCAGTTGTCGCTCTTGAGCGCAATGTGCACAACGCCAAACAGGACGATCAGATCGCCAACCGGGTACGCAAGTAACAATGCGGTCAGCCACGGATCGTCCAGACCTGCACCGGCGCGTGGTACAACACTGAAGAACCAGATCAGCATGCCCCCGCCCACCAGCGTAGCGCCCGCATCGAGCCAGAAGGCGACCCGTTCCGCGCGTTGACGAGGAGCAGTGGGCAGAAAGAGCAGTCCGATCAGGGTCAGCGGATAGAAAGCAAGCCAGAAGAGATCCGCCCACGAGGCAGCCGGCTCCTAGTGGAGCGCCTTCGTATAAATAAGCCAGATCGCGTTCCCCAACCCGCTGGCGAGGAACGCGGCTCCAAAGAAGAGCCAGCTGCGCCGTATTCTCGCAGGCACGTGCGCAGCGCGCACAATGCGAAACGCGAGCACAATTGCAACCGCGCCGAAAAACAGATACCCGGTTTGTGCCAGCCAGTTGCGAGTCTCTGCGTCCCCCAATTCGAGCGCCATCCAGACAGCGCAGGGGATCACAAGAATCAGCGCCATCATCGCCAGCGCGCCGCCTCAATCGTGCGACCAGGTCCGAAGAGTCTGTCGAATTGCGTATATATGCGCCATGGCACGATGTCCTCCCAATCTGCCATACGCTCATCGCCCCTCCTGGTCATGCACCAGAGCCAGGATCGTAGCGGTAGACGTTCGCAGAAGCAGTGCTGCAAAAACGATACGACGTATAACAAACAACCGCTTACGATAATAACTGGCGAGTATAACCAGAGCGTACCCACCACCGACGGACGGATGGCAGAGAGGGCATGTTCCTCATCAGGAAGCTATTTTTAGAATTGCGAGCAGTGGAAGATTGGCAAGCGGCAGGTGCGACCGTAGCGACGTTGCACCGCAACATCTCCGCTTGCTCCGGGTGCAGTCATGCATTGACAAGAAGGTGAGCGCTCCGCATGCGCATCCCCCAGCGTGCGGGCGCGGCAGCGCCCGCCGTGCGCCCCGCCCATCGGTTCAGCGTCGGGCGGGGCGGCGCGGCTGGTTCCGCCGCATGCGCATGCGCCAGGGCGAGCAACGCCCGCGCGGACGTGAACGCCCGCGCTGCGCGCACGAAGCCCCGCTGGCGCGGGGCTGGCGCGGAGCACCCGCACGCGCCAGCGCGGGCGCGGCAGCGCCCGTCGTGCGTTCAGCCTGGCGCTTATGGTCTTTGAATAAATCATTCGGTATAGCCCGCGCAGGCGGGCTTTGCCTCGCCTGGCCGAGGGCTTATGGTCTTTGAACAAATAATCCGCTACAGCCCGCGCAGGCGGGCTTTGCCTCGCCTAGCCGAGGGCTTCAGCCCCACGGCTAGCGCGGCATAGCGGAATAAATTCTCAATCTCCATCAGCCCCACGGCTATACGGGATAGCGGATTAAATGCTCAATCTCCATGAGCGTCGGGCGGAGCGGCGCGGCTGCCTGACCATTCGTGCCTGCAACCCCTTCGGTATCCTGACGTTGTCGTGGTGCAGTGGACAGGTGCGAAGGTTGCAGATGCGACAGGGGAAAGCAACCCCTGACGAGATCACATCGTGCGAAAGACCTGCTGAGTAAAAGAGCGCATTTGCGCAACAGGCTCACGAACGCGCGCTTCGCCAAACGAGCGCATCGCCGATGCCTCAAAGAGGCTGAGGGCAGTCGTGACCTGTTCCGGCGTTGCCGTATCCTGGTCGTGGATGCCGGCGCGCACATACGCTTCGACCAGCAGCGCGCGGGCGGCAGGACCGAGCGCCTCCAGAACAATGCGTTCAAGTTCGGGGAACAACGAGTCGGTCAGGTTCGAGTCACGTTTTTCAACCAGACCACTCTCGAGGAGGCGATTCAGGATTTCGCACGTGCGCGCCTCACCCAGGCCGCTGCGTTGCGCGATATACCCGACCGTATTTTTTCCGTTCACCATCGTCAACACGCGCCACTCATCGGCTTCCAGGCTGATCTCGCTGCCAGTAGACGCCGGATTGGGCACAAGACGCAGGATCGTCGTCGAGGAAAGCACAGGTTCCGGGGCGTGCGCCAGCGCTTCCTGGCGCATAATGCCTTCCATGATAATCATATTGTTGCTCTGCGTAATCGTCGGCTTATCGAGCAACACATCTTCGTGAAAGCGGAAAGGACCAGAGGTAAGGGTAAAGAAGGTATACGCCGCTTCGAGGGGGGGCAGCGATCCCAGGCGTGCACCGATAATCCGCCCATCGCGGAAATAGAGCCAGCCATCGATCTCCTGCGTGCCGCGCTTCCCCTGGAGATGCACAGCACCCGACTTATTGCTCAACTCGATCAACTGAATAATGTCGGTCAGCGAAAACTCGCTCAAGTCGCCCGCGAGTGCCATGGCTTTCATCCCAGGCGCACAGATAGAAGGCGTATCGCCGCCAGGAATCCGCGCGCGCTACAGTTTGCTAATGACCAGTTTGCTGATCGCCTTCAACGTATCGAACACGCCAGCGCCATTCGTCGCCGTTGCCTCGAACCGCTGCCACCCAAGCGTATTCAGATATTTATCGAGCGTCGCGACCGGCAGCGCACCGGGGACATCGCGCTTATTGTACTGCAACACGACCGGAAAATCCTGGAAGCGCTTGTTCTGCCGCGTGATATTGACCGCCAGTTCGCGCAGGCTGCGAATATTTTCTTCGAGTTTGTGCTTTTGCGAATCGGCGACGAAGACGACCCCGTCGGCGCCGCTGAGCACAGCGACGCGGGTTCGCTCGTACAGCACCTGACCGGGAACCGTGTAGAGGTGAAAGCGCGTCTGAAACCCGCGCACCTTTCCCAGATCGAGCGGCAAAAAGTCGAAGAACAGGGTGCGCTCGGTCTCCGTAGCAATCGACAACAACTCCCCTTTGGCTTCTTTGGGCACCTGGCTGTGGATATACTGCAGGTTGCTGGTTTTCCCGCTCATGCCAGGGCCGTAGTACACGATCTTGCAATGGATCTCACGTGCAGCAACGTTGATCAGAGCCATAGGTCCTCTCGTCTGCATGCCGGCGGCCGTGCCCGATGGCGCGAAAGCGCGGCAGTGGCCGACTAGTCGCGGAACAGGAGGTCAATCGTATCTTCCATCGAAGTGCGGAACGACGAGCCGAGCACATCGTCGCGCGCCTTTTGTTGTTCGCGCACACGCTCGAGAACCACACTCAGATCATCGGTGGCTTTTTTCGTCAGCACTTTCACCAATCCGATATGCGTTCCTTTGTTGAAGATGATGCACAGTATCCACTGGTCTTCGATCAGCGAGATGAAGATGTTCTCCCGCACGCCTTGCGTAAACAACTGGCGGAAGTCTTTTTCGCGCAGCAGTTTGGCAACCTCGCGCGAGGAGGCGAAGGTGCCGGCAATCAGCGCACCCAGGGCGGTAATATCCTGGCGTGCGGCGTCTCCCTGCGCTGTGATCACCTGCCCGCTCTTGTCGAGAAGCAACACATAGTTGCCACCCGTGTCTTCAGCCAGGCGCACAAGACATTCTTCAATAACTTTGATCTCTTCGGCAGGAACAATCTGGCTCGTCAGTTGTGGATCCATGCGGCTCTCCACTCTGTGTGCACCGGGAAAGGCGCGCTGCATACGCATCGCCTCGTTGTCCGTTATTATAGCACACCGTTCATACCGCAAGCCGCCTGCACGCGCCAACCGGTTGTTGCGGGCGTGCGGCGCATCTGCGGCAGTCTATTCTCCATTATACTACACAGTTTCATATCAGAAGATGATCGAAGCAGTAACAACGTGATTGCAGCTTTGCTACATCAGGCGCTCTATGCGTCGTTCTCGGCGTTGCGCTCACGTTCTTTGGGCGGACGCCCCGTGCGGATGTTGCGCAACGATTGAATGGTGGCCGCCAGCGCCCGATCCGCCCACCCGTAGATCGTCGGGCGGCTCTTGCGCAAATCTTCAGCAATCTGGGTGACGTTGGTGCGGTATTCGGGATCGAACGTCGCCAGATTGATGCGCGCCGATGCAACGATCTGTAAAATCTCTTCCTCGCTCAGGTCGTGCTCGCGGATAAGTTTCCTTGCTCGCTTGCTACTCAGATCGAGTCGCATAGATGCGCACCCCTACACTGATGCCCTGGCTCATAACTCTGGCGGGCAGGCTTGTGCCGACTGGTTGCTTTGATGTGATCATAGCATGCAGAATCTCGAATGTCCAGTGCTGTTTGTAAACAGTAATTGCGCCATTGTCCCATGCACGCTGCGCTGCACAACCGATCAGGTAGCGGCTTATGGCATGTGGAAACCGGTCGAATATTCTTTCGAGATGTGACGACATGTAAGTATTAACAGACTGTCGTTCATTGATAAAAATGCCCTGCCCGTCAGCGTATCGGCGCCGACGGGCAGGGCAGCGAGGGGCTGCACGAAGGATCAGTTGGTCGTCGGATTGATCAGAATGCGGCGCGGCTTGACTTCTTCAGCCTTGGGGATCTCCAGCCGCAACACGCCGTTGCTCAGTGTCGCCTTGATGGCGTCTGCCTTGACCGAGCGCGGCAGTGCAACCTGGCGCTGGAAGGCGCCGTAGCGCCGCTCGATCCGATGATAGTTGCGCTTCGTCTCCTGCGACTCCTGCTTGATCTCGCCTTTGATCGTCAGTACACTATTTTCCACCGTCACTTCCAGATCTTCCGGCTTCAGCCCGGGCACTGCCGCTTCGACCAGATAGGCATCCTCGGTTTCGCTCAGGTCGAGCGCCGGTACGAAGCTGCCACGCGCCAGATCGGGGCGCACGAAGCTTTCCTCGAACAACTGATTCATCGCTTCGCGCAGGGTCATCATCTCCTGGAAGGGATCCCAGCGAGTCAGGTTGGTCATGGCTCTTCCTCCTTCTTTTTTCGGGTGTATCAGGTTTTGTCGCCTTGTGCGACTGTTGTTTTCCTGCTTTCGTTGAGCAGTATATGTCATGTGTGTTAGAATGCCGTCTATGGAGCGTTAGAACGATGTTAGACCGGTATGACCAGCGTTTGCGGCAACTCGAGTCGTTGCTGCGCATCAGTCGTGCGATCACGGCGCACCTCGATCTGACCAGTGTGCTCAACCTGGTGATCGAGGTGGCGGTTGACCTGCTCGCCGGCAACTCCGGTTTGATCGCGCTGCGCGATGATGACGGCGTGACGCGCATCTATGCGGCGTCGGGGCTGGCGCGCGAAACCTGGCCCGCTTTTACCGATCTGCTGGCGACCCCCATCGACGATCAACCGACGCTGGTGCGCCGCCTGCGCGAGGTTGGCGCCGACATCGGGCTGCCGTTGCGCCACGTGAGTGCGTTGCCGCTCGTGTTTCGCGGCGCGACGGTCGGGGTGATCTATGTCTTTCGTGCGGCGCTGAATGTCGAGTTCACCGCAGAGGAACATCAACTCCTCACTGCTTTCGCCGATCAGGCGGCTATCGCGGTTTCGAATGCGCGCCTGTTCCAGAGTGTGCTGCGCGAAAAGCAGCACCTCGATGCGCTCATCGAGAATAGTGCCGATGGCGTGATGATCCTCGACTCGCGCTGGCGTATTACGACGTTCAACCGCGCCATGGAACAGCTGACCGGGTGGAGTCGTGAAGAGGCGATCGGACGTCCCTGCGCCGAGGTGCTGGCGATCCATACGCCGCAGGGCGCCAACCTCTGTCTGACCGATTGCCCGCTGCAACGGCAACCGTTCGAGCCGAACCCCGTTGCGGAAGGGTGGATCACCACCCGCGACGGTCGACGTCTCTATATTCAGAGTCGCTACGCCGCACAGCGCACTCCACAGGGTGCATTTTTGGGCGCAATTGCGAATGTCCGCGATGTGACCGAGCAAAAGATCGAGGCGGAGATGCAGAATACCTTCATCTCGGTTATTTCGCACGAACTGCGTACACCGGTCAGCATTATCAAAGGGTATGCTGAAACGCTGGCGCGCCAGGATGCAGCCTGGGATGCTGCGACCCTGCGGGAAGGGTTGATGGTCATTATCGAAGAGGCTGACCGTCTGGCGCAACAGATCAATACGCTGCTGGAGGCGTCTCGCCTGCAAACCGACGGGATGCGGCTGGAATTGAGCGACTGGCCGGTGCGTCCGCTGGTGGAACGTGTGGTCGAGCGATTCATGCCGCAGGCAGGCGAGCGATTTACCTTCGAGATCGACATCCCTGATGATTTGCCACCGGTGCACGCCGACTATGAGCGCACCCGCACTGTGCTGGAAAATCTGGTCAGCAATGCGATCAAGTACAGTCCGAACGGCGGACTGGTGCGCATCGCGGCGCGCGTGAGCGGTGATTATGCGATCATCTCGGTCAGTGATCAGGGGATTGGCATTCCGTTCGAGGAGCAGAAGAAACTTTTCCGTCGCTTCTACCGCGTCGATAATCGTCTGCGCCGCGAAACGCAGGGGGCTGGACTGGGGTTGTTCCTGTCGCGTGTCATCGTCGAAGCGCAAGGGGGGCGAATTTGGGTGGACAGTCGACCCGGACGCGGTTCCCGCTTTTCGTTCACCGTACCGCTGGCGACGCCGATGCTGAGCGACCGGACAGCGGCGCCTGAAGCGCCATCTACTTCTTCTGAAGGCACAAGCGAACCGCCAGCCATGTTGCCGCCGTACACCGAACCGCCGCTGCTCGAGGACCATGAACAGTGAGGAACTCACACATATGTCAGAACTCAAAGACAAATTGATCCTCGTCGTTGATGACGAGCCGCGCATGGTCAATTTCATGCGCATGAATCTGGAGCTTGAGGGGTGTCGGGTTATCAGCGCATCGAACGGACGTGAGGCGCTGGAGAAGGTGCGCGACGAGATGCCCGATGTCGTGTTGCTGGACATTATGATGCCAGTGATGGATGGTTTCGAGACCCTGCGCCGACTGCGGCAGGCGTCGTCGGTGCCGGTGCTGGTGCTGACCGCTAAGGACGATGAAGAGGACCGTATCAAAGGGTTGGAATTGGGCGCCGATGATTATATCGGCAAGCCGTTCAGTCACCGGGAACTGGTGAGTCGCATTCGCGCCGTGCTGCGGCGCCACTATACCCCGCCGCCAGCGCCGCAAACCCTGGTGAAGGTAGACGACCGACTTCAGATCGACTTTGCCCGACGCGAGGTGCTGGTGAACGGCGAACGGGTGAACCTGCGCCCGACCGAGTATCGGTTGCTGTACCACCTGGTGCAGAATGCCGGGTATGTGATGACCCACGAGCAACTCCTGAGCAAGGTGTGGGGTCCGGAGTACCGCGATGAGACGCACTACCTGCGGCTCTATGTCACCTATTTGCGCCAGAAGATCGAAGAGGACCCGGCAAACCCGAAGTACATTCTGACCGAACGCGGAATCGGGTATCGTTTTGTCGATTTCAAGCGCGACCACGACGGGAGGAGCGAGGGGTGATAACGTTGAAGGTTGAACGTTGAAGGTTCAACCCTCCACCTCCAACTCCCAACCAGCAACGAACCCTGGTCCGTGGCGGATCACAATCGCGCCAAAGAGACCGGTCTGTTCGACCGTAACCGCGCGGCGTTTCCACATTTCCAGCACCGCCCAGAATGCGACGATGATCTCTATGCGTCGGGCGGTCAGCGAGGTGATTTCTTCAAATGCGATCCAGGAACGTTCCGATAGAAGCGCTCGAATGCGCTCAACCATATCGCCGACTGTGACGATCTTCGGTGCGGGAAGCGCAACAGGCGGCGGATCGAGTGGCAGCATCAACTGCATGCGGCGTTGTATGGCAGCAATCAGGTCGGCGACCGTATGGTCGAGCGACGCGGCGCGGGGCGCCGGAGGCGGGGCAAGCCGCAGATACATGCGACGACCTTCATAGAGGCGCAGCAGCGCAGCGAGTCGGCGGAAGCGCTGATAATCCTGCAACTGACGCACCAGTGCGTCGTCATCGTCGTCTGGCGCCGCATCATCGGTCGCTGGCGGTTGTGGCAGCAATGCCCGCGATTTCAACAGCAGCAAACGCGCTGCCACAACCAGAAATGCCGAGAGCGACGCCGGATCCGGCGCTTCCATTGAACGCACATGAGCAAGGTACTGTTCGGCGACGTGCGCAAGCGCCACGCTGGTAATATCCAGTTCCTCGCGCTCGATCAGGCGCAGCAGCAGCTCGAGCGGACCCTCGAATACCGGCAGAGTTATGGTGTAGTCGAGATGATCGACGAACATGGCGTTCAATTCGTATCATCAGCAGCGCGTAGTGCGTCGGTGAACGGCGTTGCGCGTCGTTCGGCGTAGTCGCTCAGGATCTGCACGACCTCTGGATGACTGCCTGCCGCCCGGGCGTAGATGACGCTGCGCTGCTCGTGGGTGGCGTGAAGCGCGAACGGGTAGAGCAGACCGCGACCATTGCGCGCGGCGCGCTGGTACAGATCGGGAGCATACTGTTGCAGCAGCACAATAATGGCATAGTATATCAGGGGGATGGTGCGACCGTTCGGATCAACCTTTCCGCAATCGTGCAACAACGCCGCCTGGAGCAGATGTGGATCGGTGTGACCGGCGCGCACCAGTGCGTGATAGACATCGAGGCTATGCCGTTGAGCGAACCGCGGCATACGCTCAAAGAGCAGCAGCTGCGGATCGCTCAACGTGCACACGAGCAGGACGCGTTCGTCCAGACGAATACTGGCGATCAGGGCGGTGACGAATTGACGAACCCGGTAACGCCACCTGCGTTGCGCCATCCCAACCTTTCGTCGGTCTGTCTCGCTCTTCGCAGCAATGCTGACGGAGAACGATGCGGATCACTGTGCCGGGCTTCCATTGCGTGCACGGGTCGCAACAGATATTGACGATGCGCACCGGTACACCTGTCTGAACCACACCGCTCGCTGCCTACATAATCTCATCGATCTGGGTGGCCAGATCGAAGTCCTTCTGCGTTAAGCCGCCAGCGTCGTGGGTGGTCAGGCTTAGCGTCACCTTACGCCAGCGAATATCGATATCGGGATGGTGTCCAGCAGCCTCAGCCAGAAAGGCGACGTTGACAACAAATGCAATTGCAGAAGGGAACGAGGGAAGTTGAAATGTCTTCCGGATCTCGTTGCCCTGGCGTGTCCATCCGGTCAGATCGCCGAGGCGCTCTTCGATCTCGGCATCGCTCAGTCGAGTTGCCATACGTATGTCTCCTTACAGATGCACAAACAATCGATTCCAACTCACACCGGGATAGCGCCCCCGCGTGTGAGGCAGGTTGACGAACAGCCCGCAACGCAGCGCGTTAACGGCATTATAGCCGATGGCGGCACAAAGACGGATGGATGACGCACGGTTACACAGGTAGTATACCAGGAGTCGGGCACGAGCACGCGACCCGGCGCCATCAAACAAAGAAGCCCCCTTGTCGCCAGGAGACAAGGGGGCGAGCGCAACAGCGCGTCAATCGAGATAGCCGCGCAACTTCTTACCGAGGTGCGGATGGCGCAATTTTCGAAGCGCCACCGCTTCGATCTGGCGGATGCGTTCGCGCGTAATGCCAAACTCCATGCCGACCTCTTCAAGCGTGCGATACCGCCCATCTTTCAAGCCGTAGCGCAACTGAATAATCTTGCGCTCGCGCTCCGGCAGCTTCTGCAACACCTCTTCAAGTTGCTCACGCAACATCGAAGCCGCAGCAGCCTCAGCCGGCGTCGAGATCCGGTCGTCTTCGATAAAGTCGCCCATCCGCCCTTCACCTTCCTGCCCGACCGGCATTTCGAGCGAGAGCGGGTGCATCGACGCCTCCAGCGTGCGGCGTACCTTCGTCGAACTGATGCCCATTGCGTCGGCGATCTCTTCCGGCGTAGGTTCGCGCTGCATCGTCTGCTGGAGTTTGTGCGAGGTACGCTTCACCTGGCTGATCGCCTCACCCATATGCACCGGCAGACGAATGGTGCGGCTCTGATCGGCGATGGCGCGGGTGATCGCCTGGCGGATCCACCATGTGGCATACGTGGAGAATTTGTGCCCTTTGGTATAGTCGAACTTTTCGACTGCGCGCATGAGACCGATATTGCCCTCCTGCACCAGGTCCATCATCGTCAGCCCATACGATGTGTACTTCTTGGCAATCGAAACGACCAGTCGCAGGTTGGCCTGGATCAGGTGCTGGCGCGCCTCATTCCCCTGCGCGACCTGCTGCTCGTACATCACGCGCTCCTGCCAGGAGCTGTACTCTTCGCGTTCGAGCGCGCGACGCGCACGGTGACCGGCTTCCATCGCCTTTGCCAGCATGACTTCCTGTTCCGCCGACAGGAGTGGAACCTGACCGATCTCCTGCAAATACATGCGGACCGGATCATCGAGCGCCACATCGGTCAGGTCGGGCATATCCGCCAGCAACTCATCGTCGCCGGTCGAACCGTTGTCGTGGATGTCGAGCGGGGTTTCGACGACGCGAATGCCCTCTGCTTGAAGGGAAGCATAGAGTTGATCAACATCAGCAATGTGGTGCTCAGGTTGCGGTAACGCTTCAAGGATTTCGTTGTAGGTAAGGAACCCGCGTGTGCGCCCGATTTCCAGCAGATACTCGAGGGTTTGCGCCCACGCCTGTTGTGTCTGCTCCACGATCTCGGTGGCCATGTGTCTACCTTCTTGCATTGATTTCATTTGCGATCACGCCGGGCTGTCGCCCCTGCCGATCGTGCGATAGTCCAATACTGCCGATGTACAGTTGGCAACAAGACGGGGCTAAGAGTAAATGACTCCAAGCCCCCCAACTTCATTGCCTGACCAGAACGCGAACACGGCGCTCCGTTGTTTCTGCGGCTACTATACATTAGCAAGTGGTTAAAGTCAACCCCTTTATCCACGACTGTTATAAACACTTTGTCCACAGTATCCACAGAGCCTGTCCGCATCGCGCCTGAGTTGATAGGCGATAGCCGATAGCCGATAGCCAATAGTCAGATGCGATGCGGATAGTATAATGATTGCGAGTTACACTGTCAGTTACACTGTTACACTGTCAGTGCTGCGCTACCTCGTTTGCGAGGCAATTGGTTCGCAGAACCGCGTGAAGGTATGACCTTTCGTGAAACAGTCTGTGCGACTGCCCGACGCAACCGGAGCTGGTTGTGCATTGGGTTAGACCCGGAGCCAATGCGGATGCCGGTGCATCTGCCGGCGGACGCGGAGGGGGTGTACGCTTTTTGCGCTGCCATTATGGACGCGACATCGGATCTCGTGTGCGCGTTCAAACCCAATATTGCCTTTTTCGAGGCGTTCGGCGCCGCCGGATGGTCGGCGCTCGAACGGCTCATCCGGTTGCGCCCGGGGCCACCGATCATTCTCGATGCCAAACGCGGCGATATTGGTTCCACAGCGGAAGCGTATGCGCGCGCCGCTTTTGAGGTGCTCGACGCCGATGCAGTGACGGTGAATCCGTATCTGGGAGGCGATGCGCTCGAACCATTCTTGCGGCATTCCCAACGGGGATGTTTCATTCTCTGCAAAACATCGAACCCTGGCAGCCACGATCTGCAGGATATGCGCCTGGCGGATGGACGCCCGCTGTATCTGGCGGTTGCGGAGATGGCGCGCGACCGCTGGAATATGCACGGCAATACAGGGCTGGTGGTCGGCGCAACACATCCGACTGCGATCACGGAGGTTCGCCGCGCCTGCCCGGATATGTTGCTGCTTGTGCCGGGAATCGGGGCGCAGGGTGGCGATCTGGACACAACGGTGCGCGCCGCCGCAGCGGTCGATGAACCCCTGATGATGATCAACGTCTCGCGCACGGTGTTGTACGCCGACCGCGGAACGAACTTTGCTGCGGCGGCGCGCACGACGGCGCTTCGCCTGCGCGATGCCATCAATGCCGCGCTGATGGCGCGCTGAGCGCACACGCCGCATCCCGGTTTGTGCATTGTGCAGGTGGCATCTATAATGTCAGGACATTGTTGAGTACGGAATGTGAAGCGAGGTCCCGCTATGGCGCGGGGGAACGATATTGAGCGCGTGGTTGCCGACAATCGCAAGGCGCGCCACGATTATTTCATCGAAGAGACGTATGAAGCGGGGATTGCGCTGACCGGCAGTGAGATCAAGTCGATCCGCGCCGGGCAGGTGAACCTGCGTGGCGGCTATGTGCGCATCGTCGATGGCGAGGCATGGCTCTACGATGTGCATATTGCGCCCTACGAGCAATCCGGGGCGTACTTCAACCACGAGCCGACGCGACCGCGGAAGTTGCTGTTGCATCGACGCGAGATTTCCCGCATTGCCGGGCAGGTCGAACGGCAGGGATACACGCTCGTGCCGCTCCGGCTGTATCTGCGCGGGCGGCGCGCAAAAGTCGAAATCGGGCTGGCGCGCGGCAAGAAACTCTACGACAAACGCGACGACATCGCGCGCCGTGAAGCGCGCCGCGACATCGAGCGCGCCCTCAAAGAACGCACGCGCCGCTGAGCGACCGGCAATCAGGATGCTGGCTCCGACTCCTCCAGCATGCGACGCCCTGGCGGGTCTGTTGCCGGGTCCTGAAAGCAGTACCCGATGCCGCGCACGGTGCGGATCAGCGTTGGATTGGCGGGATCAGGCTCCAGTTTTTCGCGCAGCCAGCGCACGTGAACATCGATTGTCCGGTTCGAACCGAGAAAATCGCTGCCCCAGACACGCTCCAGCAACAGGTCGCGCGAAAGCGCGACACCGGCGTTGTGCATCAGGCACGCGAGCAGATCGAACTCTTTGTGCGAGAGTTCGATCTCGCGGTCCTTGTACCAGACGCGTCGGCTGTTGCGATCCAGTTGCACCGGACCAACGCATAGCACATTCGAGGATGGGGTTTGGCGCTGGCGTTCATTCCAGCGCAGGATGGCGCGTACACGCGCCAGCAACTCACCCATACTGAACGGCTTGACCACGTAATCGATTGCGCCGAGTTCCAGCCCGGCGATCCGGTGCGCCTCGTCGTGCAGCGCCGTCAGCAGAACAATCGGAACGGTTGTTTCTTTCGCCACTGCGCGACAGACGGAAAAACCATCCAGTCCCGGCAGCATCACATCCAGGATGATCAGATCGGGATGCGTCCGACGCGCCATTTCCAGCCCGGTCAAACCATCCGAGGCGGTTGCGACCTGAAACCCTGCCCGCTCAAAATTGTACGAAAGCGTCTCGAGAAGAACGCTATCGTCTTCGACCAGGAGTATTGTCGTCATATCTCAACTCTAATCGATGAGCATTAACGTTCTGTTATGCCAGGGTTAAACTCACATGGGAAAGATACGTATCAGCATAATGATCACATCTTCGTAACATACCCGACACAATGTTGCATACAAACGCGCCCGATCTCTTGTCTATAATCGATCCCAGGAATATAGTCCGTGGTGTTTCATTGAGAGGTTGTTATGGACCAGATACCGTCCACCATGCAGCGTGCGATCCGCGGCGACAAGAATCCGCTTGATATTGTGGAAAAGCAACTGCGTCACACCATTTTTGGTCAGGAGCGCGCCATCGAAGCGGTCATCCGGGTGCTGAACCGGGCGCGTTTCGGGTTTTCGGCGGGTAATCCGCGCCGCCCACGCGCGACGTTGCTGTTCCTGGGACCGACCGGGGTCGGCAAGACGGCAATGGCGCGCCGGCTGGCGCAACTGCTGCGTCCCGATGGCGAGGCGTTTCTTAAGATCGACTGCTCGCTGTTCTCACAGGGTCATGAAGTGTCGGCGCTGGTTGGAGCGCCGCCGTCCTACGTCGGGCGCGACCAGAAGCCGTTGCTGAATCCCGACATCATCGAGCAGGAGAATAGCGTCGTCCTGTTTGACGAGATCGAAAAAGGTCAACCGGAGTTGTGGAATCTGCTGCTCCAGATCATGGAGGATGGCGAGATTCTGCTGTTGAACGGCGGACGGCGGGTGTCGTTCAGTAATAGCATTGTGATTTTGACGACCAACGTTGGGGCGAAGGAGATGGTTGATTTTCTTGACCAGCGCACCATCGGTTTTCGCACGTCACGTCAGGATGTCGAGGCGACAGGACGGCAGATCTATCAGATCGGGTTCGAGGCGTTGCAGAAAGTGTTTCAACCTGAGTGGATCAACCGCATCGATGAGATTATTGCGTTTCGTCCGCTCTCGAGCGAGGTGCTGCGACAGGTGCTTGATCGGATGGTGCAGGAGGCGAATGAGCAGTACCTGCGGCATGGCATTCACCTGACGTTGACCGAAGAAGCGCGTGAATATGTGCTGCGGAAGGGGTTCGAGCCGCGCTTCGGCGCTCGCCCGCTCCGCCAGCAATTGCTGAAACTGATCGAGGCGCCACTCGCCGATCTGATCGCATCGGGCGGCATTCCGGCTGGCAGTAAAGTGCTGGTGGTCGCCACCGGCGTGGATCGGCACGGCGAGGCGCTGGAGTTCTACCACGAGCCGGCGCCGGAACTGCTCGCGCAGGCGCAGGAACTGCGGGCTGCGGAGGTTGGTCGCTCACTGAGCGATGGACCGCAGCAACCCAGCGTTGGGCTGTCAGCCGACCGCGGGCATACGATGGAGTACTCAGCCGGACCGTTCGGCGCACGCGGACCGCGCGCTGCGCCACGGCGCAACGAGGAGCGGCGCTGAACAGAACGTGGTCTGCGATGAACATGCAGGGTTGCGGCTTTTTGGGCGCCACTGTTTCCAAACAGTGGCGCTTTCAACTCTCGTCGTAGACGCTCAGGAAATCTTCTCTTGCTAATGAAGATTGAGCATTTATTCCGCTATCCCGCGCTAGCCGTCGGGCTGATGGAGATTGAGCATTTATTCCGCTATCCCGCGCTAGCCGTGGGGCTGAAGCCCTCGGCTAGCCAGGGCGAAGCCCGCCTGCGCGGGCTCGAGCGGATTATTTGTTCAAAGACCATGAGCGTCGGGCGGGGCGCGGGGCTGCTTCCACCGCCTGCGCATCCCCCAACGTGCGGGCGCGGCAGCGCCCGTCGTGCCATCAGCCCGACGCTTCAGCGTCGGGCGGGGCGGCGGGGCTGGTTCCGCTGCATGCGCATGCATCAGGGCGCGCCACGCCCGCGCGGACGTGAACGCCCGCGCTGAGCGCACGAAGCCCCGCTGGCGCGGGGCTGCTTCCACCGCCTGCGCATCCCCCAACGTGCGGGCGCGGCAGCGCCCGTCGTGCCATCAGCCCGACGCTTCAGCGTCGGGCGGGGCGGCGGGGCTGGCGCGGAGCGTGCGCATCCCCCAACGTGCGGGCGCGGCAGCGCCCGTCGTGCCATCAGCCCGACGCTTATGGAGATTGAGCATTTATTCCGCTATCCCGCGCTAGCCGTGGGGCTGAAGCCCTCGGCTAGCCAGGGCGAAGCCCGCCTGCGCGGGCTCGAGCGGATTATTTGTTCAAAGACCATAAGCCCTCGGCTATGTGAGGCAAAGCCCGCCTGCGCAGAACGCGAACTTCAACGGTGACCCTCTCGACCATCGGCTATCGGCTATCGGCTACAATCAGCCCTCGGCTAGCCAGGGCGAAGCCCGGCTGCGCGGAACGCGAACTCCAACGGTGACCCTCTCGCCTCTCGCCTGGTTGTTCACACGCCAGTCCCTTGCGAACGAAGCGGGAGTTGGGGCGAGGCGGTCAGCGGCAGGGTCAATCCGCTGCGGGCAGGCGGACAGGGATGAGGGGCGCCGCGCGCTGCGCCTGTTCGGCATCCAGCGTCACCAGCGTTGCGGCGGAACGGCGCGCGACCGCCGCGTATACCGCATCGCTGCCGCGCAAACGATGAGCGGCGGCAATTTCGGCGGCTTCTTGCGCCAGGTCGTCATCCAGGGGGACGAAGGTGAGGTGATCCAATTGCTGAATGCGCTCCATCCATTCCAACGCCAGGGCAGTGTTGTTTTGCTTGCGCGCCAGTGAAGCGACGACTTCCACCAGCATCAATGTAGGAACAACGACAGGGGCGCCTGCATCCAGGAGTTGTGACAGAAAGCGCCAGCTCTGCTCGCTGCCGGTTTCGGTGGGACTGAATGCGTTGACGAAAACGCTGGCGTCGATGGTCAGGGCGCCGCTCATCGCCGCATCTCCGAGAGGATTTCTACGGCGCTTTTCTCACTCTGCCGTCCTTTCCCCAACTCTTCCCGAATCTGTTCCAGCCGCGCCCAGACTTCCCTGGGGTCGGGCTGGGACGGGAGGGCATCGAGCGGTACCAGGAGGGCTGCCGGGCGTCCGCGCCGGGTGATGACGTAGCGGGCGCGGCGTTCTTTGACGGCGCGCACCACTTCCGAAGCGCGCGCCTTGAGTTCACGAATGCCGATCTCTTCCATAGGGAGTTCCTTTTATGGTTCCTTCTGCATTCTATTGTAGTCACTTTTGGAGGGTGCGTCAATCCCTTGTGACTGCCTGAGTGCAGTCATGATGGGTCAGAAACCATAGCGTCGCATCGGTCGCGCTGCGCTCTGCCACCCATCTCGACCAACCGGCGGCGCCCGCGCGGACGTGAACGCCCGCGCTGAGCGCACGAAGCCCCGCGGACGCGGGGCTGGTGAAGACTGGGAACTTTACACCCGCGACCGCCGAACCTGGCTGACGGAGAAGAGCGTGCGCGAGTTGGGAGAGTCCATTCGGCAACAAAGAAGTGAACCGTAAACACATTCTTGAGTCCTGCAAAAAGGTTCAACCTCTGTGAGAATTGCTATAGTTTTTTGCGCCAGGCTCTACCAGGTGACCACCCATGCTTCGGCACGGATGCGGCGGGGTGGGTCGAGTTTCGATTGGATGGAAATCGAGGCGCCAGCAGCAGGACTGGCAAAGCGACGCAGCACCCAACTGATGCCATTCCACACACTGACCGATGGCGTCTGCGCAACGCATGCCTGCCCCTCGACCGTTATGCTGACCAGGTGATGCGGCGCTAGTTCGGTGATCACGCCGTTCCTGTCGTCCTGATGTCCGATTCGCAGGGCCGGGAAGGGTCCGGGCAAATGCGGTGCGCCTTCGTGGATAGCGGCAATGACCATCAATTCGGCGCCGGCAGGCAGGCTGGCGGGGAGCGTGGCGGTCAGTCCATTGGGCGTGGGCTGCCAGTTCAGGGAGAGCAGTTCGGTCTGGCGCGGCAACCGGGTGGTTTCATCGGGCGGCAGGACCCACTCCGGGGCAGCATACGCCCCCAGCCCGATCAGGGCGGCCTGTTCCGGACCCAGGACCAGAATCAGTTCGTCCGGCTGGGTTTGCAGGGCGGGACGCTCGCCTTCGTAGAACAATATCCGGGCATGTGCCAGGTTGACGATGGGCAGGCGGATGACGCACAAATGCAAATGCGGGTTGACCAGCCAGACCAGTCCGCGCCGTCTGCCGCCGGTCATCCAGCCATGCCAGGGACCTTCGCCCGGCCTGGGACCGAGCGGATTCCAGGTTACGATTCCAGGCGTCCATGAACGGGCGGCGGGCGGCTGCCATGCCTGCCAGGTCGTCATCGGCGGGCAGGGACGGGTCGCCGTAGAACAGGTCGCGCCGTCCGCCGCGCGCCAGTTGCGCGATGTGACTGCGGCGCAATCCTTCACGTCCGCGCCGGTGGCAGGTGTTGGTCAATCCGCACATTGCCCCGTGGTCTTCGATGCGCGCCAGGGGAAAGCCGCATTCCAGCATGGCGCGAACCATGATATCCTGATACAGGTCGGAACTGCGGTGAATCGCTGTCGCGGGGAGGTCGGCGGGCTGCGGGTCGCCGCTGAAGAAGCCGTCAATCACTTCCAGCATGGCCGGGTCGGCCGCCAGGGGCGGGATTCCGGGTCCCAACCGTCCGACAGAATCTTGCCGGGCAAAGCCGCAGTGAGCAATGGTGATGACTTCGGGAACAGAACGCTTGAGCCGGGCTACCATCTCTACGAATCGTTCCACTCCCAGGGCGTAGCGCGTCTCGAAGGAGCGCGGGTCGCCGGGCACAGCAGCGGCGAAATTGGCAAAATCGAACTTGAAGAAACGCACGCCCCACACTTCGGCGGCGTAGAGCAGACTGTCGCTCAAGTCCTGGCTGTAGGGACCGTCGAGCAGGGAGTAGTTCCAGTTGTCGCCAGACAGACTGGCCTGCCAGCCCGGCACGCGCAGGCCTCCGCTGTTGACGGGATACCACAGACCCGGCAACATGCCCATCTTGCGGATGCGCTTCAGCACCCGGTCGGGGCCGTCTGGCCAGCGTTCGCGGTAGAAGTGGCGGTAGCCCAGTTCAGGGTCGGTCCAGCCGTAGTCAATGTTGAAATATTGCGGGAAAACGTCGAAATCGCGCCAGCGTTCGAGTGAATCGAGCGCGCGCAGAACGATGGCTTCATCGAGCGGCACGGCATCGCCAGGTTCATCGTGCAAAGCCCAGGTGGAACAGGCAGTGAACATGGGGCGGGGCATGGCGGCTCCTTTACTTCAATGTTATCTCTTTGCAGTGATTGGATTTCCAGGGTTCCATGCGCCCATTGCGCAACTGATACATATCATTAATGAGCGTCCGACGCGAGGAAGGCGTTTCCGGTTCAGGCGCTGCACCGCGCTCAGCGCAACGTGGCCGCCAGGTCAGGCAGCGCTTCCATGGGCAGGACGGTGATTCGGGCATCAAGGGCGTATTCTTGCTTCCCCGGATAGATGATCCAGAGGTGATCCAGCCCAAGATCGTGCAGAGCCACGTGCATCGAACGACTGGCGCCGGGCGCGTCGGCGTATTTGATCTCGAAGCCATACCGCCTGCCCCGCAGATGCACCAGCAGATCGAGTTCGGCGCCGCTGTGAGTGGCCCAGAAATACGCATCGCGTGTGCCCAGCAAGCCGATGATCTGCTCGATAGCGAATCCCTCCCACGAGGCGCCCAGCCTGGGATGGGACTGGACCTCTGCCAGCGTCTCTAGCCCCAACAAACCGTGCAGGATGCCAGTGTCGCGGATGTACACCTTGGGCGATTTGACCTGGCGCTTGCCGATGTTCTCGAACCACGGAGGCAGCAGCCGCACCATATATGCGCCAACGAGAATGTCCAGATAACGACGCGCGGTGGCTTCGGACGTTCCCAACGATCGGGCGAACTCCGCAGCGTTCCATATCTGTCCATGGTAGTGGGCGATCATTGTCCAGAAGCGCCGCAGGGTTTCGGCGGGAATGGTGATGCCCAGTTGCGGGATGTCCCGCTCCAGAAAGGTGCGAATGAATGCCTCGCGCCACGCCAGACTGCTCCGGTCATCGTCAGCCAGGAACGACCTGGGGAAGCCGCCGCGGAGCCACAGACGATCACGTTGCGCAGGACCGACTTCGGCCAGGTCGAAGCCGGAGAGATCAACAAACCCGATGCGCCCGGCCAGCGATTCCGACACGCTGCGAACAAGATTGGGCGATGCAGAACCTGAGATCAGAAAGCGAGCGGAATGGTGCGGACGGTCTACCAGCACCCGGAGCAGCTCGAACAAAGGGGGCTGTCGCTGTACTTCATCGATGATGACCAGGCCGGTGAGCGCTTCAAGCACGGTCAGCGGCACCGAGAGCCGACGCACGTCCACCGGATTTTCCAGATCGAAGTACGTGGACGGTTGCTGCTCAGCGATCATCCGTGCCACGGTGGTCTTGCCGCATTGCCGTGGACCCAACAGGGCAACAATTGGATGGATCGCCATCTGACGGTTGATGTGGGCGATAACGGCGGGCCTTGGAACAAGCATGACCTGATTATAATCCTTGAAAATCCAAAGGTCAAGTTCGGATTTTCAAGGTTCAAGCTGCCCATCGCGCAACTGATACACAACGTCGGCGAAATCGAAGATCGTCCGGTCGTGGGTCGCCATGATCAGGGTCACGCCTTCGGTGCGGACGATGGTGCGCAGCAGGGTGAGCAGATTCCGCCCGGTGGTCGAGTCGAGTTCGCCGGTCGGTTCATCCGCCAGCAGGAGACGCGGACGTGAGACGAGGGCGCGGGCGATTGCGACGCGCTGCTGTTGCCCGCCGGACATTTCGGCAGGGCGGTGCGTCGCCCAGCGTTCAAGCCCCACGAGCGCCAGGGCGGCCTCGGCGCGCTGCCGCCGCTCACGCCTGGAACGCACCCCGGCGATGCGCAACGGCATCTCGACATTCTCCCACGCCGAGAGAATGGGAAGGAGCGCGAATGACTGAAAGATGAACCCGATCTTCTCACGGCGCAAAAGGGTCAACTGATCCTGGTTCATCCCGTTCAATACCTGACCGTAGAGCGCGACTTCCCCGCTGCTCGGTTGGTCGAGACCGCCGATCATGTTGAGCAGGGTGGTTTTGCCCGAACCGGATCGCCCCATGAGCGCAATAAATGCGCCCTCTTCAACCGTCAGGCTGACGCCGCGCAGGGCAAGCACCTGTTCATTGTTGACCGTGTATGCGCGTGTGACATTGGTGACACGCACTGCGGGTATGGTAGAAGGAGTTGTCATCATCGTCGGCGTTGCAGCAGGTTTATCCACTTCTTGATGCCACGCGGTTTTTCCGGCGGCGGCTCGTCCGGCCCGGCGAGCCGTTTGATTGCCGGCGCTGCGCTTGCAACCGGTCGCAGCACCAGACCTTCAGGCGTTTCTTCCATGCGAATACGGTCGCCGATATTGTAGCGCTCGCGGATCTCTTTGGGGATCTGTAATCGACCGGCGGAGTCGAGCATCACCAGTTCTTCGAAGACATGGTCGCGTGTGGCGCCGTCGCCGTTGACCGGATCAACCGCTTCGGCTTCGACGCGCCGGGTTTCGCTGCTGGTCTTGCCGTCGCGGATCGCTACCACGCGGTCAACGAACCGCGCAATCTGCGGGTCGTGCGAGACGATCACGACCGTCAATCCGTAGGTGCGGTTCAATTGATGGAAGATCTCAAAGATCGTCTCGGCGGTATGCGAATCGAGTTCACCGGTCGGCTCGTCCCCCAGCAGCAGCATCGGGCGGTTGGCGAGCGCAATCGCAATCGCGACCCGTTGCTGTTCGCCGCCGGAGAGTTGCGCCAGGCGATGGTGGCGACGGTGGGACAACCCGACGGCATCGATCAGTTCGCCTGCCCATTCGCGGCGCTCACGCGCATTGACGCCCGCCATGATCATCGGCAGTTCGACATTCTGCTCGACGTTCAGGTACGGGATCAGGTTGCGCGCCTTCTGCTGCCAGACAAAGCCGACATACTGGCGACGATAGCGGTCGAGTTGCGCATCGCTGAGTTTCAGCAGGTCGTTGCCGGCGACGATGACTTTTCCGGCAGAAGGGCGATCCAGCCCGCCAAGCACATTGAGCAGGGTCGTTTTGCCGCTGCCGCTCGCACCGACGAGCGCCATCACTTCTCCCGTTTGCACGGTCAGGTCGAGTCCCTGGAGCGCGACGATTTCGATCTCGTCGAGTTTGTATATCTTGACCAGATTTTCACAGAGGATCAGAGGTTCGCTCATAGTGGTCACGCTGCACCTCGAACGTTCGCGCGTTCGAGATTATATCGCTTCACCCAGTTTCACTGCCTGGAACAGTTTCATCTGCCGGAGCAGCGCGATGGTGATCAGGACTGCCGCCAGCAGCATCGCACCGAAGATGATATAGATGATCGTGATCTGTTCCCAGGCGATCTGTACGACAAACGGCGGAATCTGTGAATTGGCGCCGCGTCGGACTTGCAGGAACGGAATGAACAACTGGCTGGCGGTGACGCCGATCAGGGTGCCGCCGATCATCCCCACGCCGATGATCAACGCCTGCTCCCATGCCAGCAGTGCGCCGAGTTGTCTGGTCGAAAGACCGATGGCGCGCAGCATGCCCAGTTCGACGAACCGTCGCTGAAATGAGAGCGCCGAGTAGAACAGAAAGCCGAGCACCGTCAAAAATGCCGAGGCGATGAACCCGACCGAGAGCAATCCATAGAATCCCTGGCGCTCTGGACGCGCGTGCTCGGTAATGATTGTCGCCGGTGCAAACCCGCGCTCGAAGGTGCGCAATCCCAGTTCGCAAATGCCTTCATCGATTGCATTGCGATCAGCGCCGGGCGTCAGACGAAGCCAGACATCGTAGGGGTACTGCCCGCCCTGCATGTCGAACGCATAGTCGAGATTGCCGATCAGGAACGGACCATCGCCGGGATAGACGGTCGGGAACAGGTTCACGTAGCCGGCGACAATGACCGGCACACGCACCTTTCTGTCGAGATCGTTCATGATCACTTCGAAGCGGTCGCCGGGTCGCAGACGATTCTGGGCTGCAAAGGCGCTGTTGACCAGCACAGCCGCAGGGTCGTCCGCCAGGCGATTCATCAACGCACCGAGCGACTCGCCAGCATAGTCGTCGCGCCAGTGGATGACGCCGGGCAGATCCACGCGATCAACGCCGATGAACCGGGCAGGGATCGTGCGATTGGCAAGGCTGATCTCGACCTGACTGATTGAGACGCGCGTTGCCGCTGCGACGCCAGGGATGGTGAGGTAATCGGTGACCGGCAGAAACATGAAGCGCGCTTCGTTCATTGCATCGGATGGACCCGGTTGTTGCGGCTGCATCCCCGCCATCGGACCGGAAAGTCCGCCGCCCTGCCCCAGGTCGTAGAACCGCACATCGCTGCCGTTCTCGTAGTACACCTGATCGATCAGGTGACGGTCGAGCGTTTGCGCCATCGACGCGGTGAATGTCGCCAGGCTGAGCGTCAGGGTCAGCAACAGGACCGGACCGGTGTAGGCGCCCGGTGTGCGCGCCAGGTACCGTAGCGCCGTCACCGTCGCCACGCCGCTCATGAACTGCGCCACCCGCTCCAGCACGCTCATCGTCAGCGGGAAGATGCGCGTGGCGACCAGCGCCAGGGTGAAAATATAGAGCGTGGGCGCCAGCAGGAGCAGCGGATTGGCGAACGGATCGTCTGTGCCGAGGAACGACACTGTGCCGCGCTGCTGCAAAAGCGTATACCCGTAGTAGACCGGTATCAGAAGCAGGAGATCGAGGTACATGCGCTGCCAGAACGGCTTGCGCGTCGCACGCGCGCGTTCGCTCTTGAACGACACAATCGTATACCGCGCGACACCGAACGCGGGCAACAGGCTTGCGATCACCATCAGCGCCAGCATCTGCCAGGCGCGCTGCCAGGCGTCTGGCGTCAACTCGATCGGCAGCAGTTCCCCTGGCTGCACATCCAGGAACGAGCGCGTCCAGGTCATCAGCAAACCGGCGCCCTGCCCCAGAGCGACGCCGAGCGCCAGCGCAACAGCGCCAAGCAGCAGGCCTTCGAGCAGATAGATGCCAAGCACCTGAATGCGCGAAGCGCCACGGCTGCGCAACACGGCGATCTCGTTGCTCTGGCGCTGCACCACCAACCCGGCGACCAGCAGGATGAAGTATGCAATCAGACCAAGCACCGGAATGCTGAAAATCGTCAGGATCAGGGTCAGTCGCTGCACCTGACGCTGATGTTCCGCCAGCGCCTGCGCCGGCGAAATGTCGATGCGCGAACCGGGCAGAATGGTGGTGATGTCGGTGGCGATCCGGTTGATGCGCGCCCGCACATCCGCAACGTCCGAAGAGCGCACGCTGCTCCCATCCGCAATCGCGTACCATGTAGCGACATAGACCGGTTTCGGGTTGATCGCCGTCAGGCGTTCGCGGAAACTCTCCTCCGGCACGAACAGCGTATCGTACAGGGTCGTTGGATCGTAGAACCAGTAGTCGCTGCCGGGATCGCGCACCCGCCACACCCCGGCGATCCGGATGGGATAACTCTGCTCGACGCGCTGTTCCTGCGGACCGAGAATGAGGTACTCCTCGCCAACCTGAAAACCGAGGCGTGCCGACAGGTCTTCCGAGATCAGCACCTCGATCGGACCATCGGCGGATGCCGGTTGGGGAAACGTCCCATCGATAATCTCGATGTGCTGCTCGAAGTCGGTGGCGAAGGCGGTATTGACGAAGATCAGCGGCTTCCCGACGCCGCTGGATGGCATGAGGGGCGCTTTGTCCGTCGCAACATAGCGCACCGCCGTGGTGATCGGCAGATCAAGGCGTTCCGCCAGTTGGGTGCGCATATACTCATCGAGCGGGGCATAGTCGCGCCAGGAAATGACCCCGCTCTGCGAGCCGAGGTAGCGAAACATGAAGGCGAACGGCGGTCGCTTCGAACCGGCTTCCCCCTGCGCCAGCTCGTCGCGCAGGATACGGTAGCCGACCGCCTCGGCATACACCGGGATGCTGACAGTCAACCCGATGGCGACGATGAACCCGACGGCAATGGCAAGCATCAGACCCAGGTGGCTCCACAGCCGTCGGCTGACGACGCGCAGCACGCCGACCAGCGATCCGGGCGACCACCACCTGCCCCAGCGTTTCAGTGAGAGACCGGGCGCAGCAGGTTGTGACGAACCAGGGGTGGATGTCGTTGCCATAAAGCGCCCCTACTGTCCGACGACGATATCGCCTTCCTTCAGCCCTTCGAGGATTTCGATCCGTTCCAGGCTGACGATGCCGACGCGCACATCCTGGCGTCGCTGGCGGTCGCCGTCCTTGACAACAACAAACCGCCGCCCCTCAAATGCACGCACCGCCTGGGGCGGCAGCCAGAGCGCATCTTCGACACGCTTCAGGGTAATGACCACCTGCGCCAGATCGCCGACTTCGAGGTTCACGCCAGGCGCCTCAAAGTCGATGTGGTACGCGCGATCGGGATTGATCGTCGCAGCGCTGCTTGTCAGCGTCGTCGGCAGTTTCGTCACCACGCCATTGAAGACCCTGCCCGGCGCGCGCGAGAAGGTGATCTGCACCTGCTGCCCCAACCCGATCCGGGTGGCGTCCTGCGAGGCGACGTTTTCGACCAGCAGTTCTTTCCCGGTATCGTCCATCACGGTGATGACCGCGCGATAGGCAGTGATCTGATCGCCTGGTTTGTTGCCGACTGCCGCCACCTTGCCGTCAAAGGGAGCGTAGAGACGCATCGCTTCCATCTGCGCCTTCAGGCGCTCGACCTCCAGTTGCGCCGAGGCGACCCGTCCTTCGAGTTCGCTATCGCCGACCTGACGCGCCTCATCGACGGCGATCCGGGCGCGCTCGACATTGCGCCGGGCGCGCTCCAGGTCTTCCGGTTTCGGACCACGCACGAGCGCGTCGTAGGCTGCCTGCGCTTCCGCCAGCAACGCCTCGGCGCGCGCAATCGCCGGTCCTTCATTCTGGCGCGCCTGGTCATACGCCAGTTGCGCCTGGCGGACTGCCATTTCCGCATTGCGCAGTTCGGCTTCGGCGCGCTCGAAGGCTTCTTTCACCGCGTTGTACCGCCAATCCTGCGGTTTATCTCTGATATCGTTCCACTCGGTCAGCGCGCGCAGGTAGGCGGTCTGCACCGCCGGCAGCGCATTGGACGCCTGCGCGAGCGCTATTTCGGCGCGCGTCTTTTCAGCGGAAGCGTTGGTGCGCACCTGCTCAAGGTTCGCCTGCGCCTGCGCCAGGTTTGCCTGCGCGCGCGCCAGTTCGAGCGGATCCGGCGGTTCCTGCAGGCGCCGCAACTGCGCCTGCGCCTCTTCCAGGTCGAGTTCGGCGCGACGAATCGCCGCATCGCGCTGCGCCTTCGAGCGGTTCAACACCAGTTGCGCCTGTTCCAGCGCCACTTCCGCCTGTCGCAACTGGTTCGGCAGATCGCCCATCTCCAGTTCAGCGAGCAACTGCCCTTGCTTCACCGGATCGTTGCGGTCGACGTACAGCACCTTGAGAAAGCCGTTCTGGGTGAACGAGAGTTCCACCTGTTTGGTGGCGGCGACAAACCCGCTGACCTTAATTTCATCGACGACCACGCCGCGCTGCACAACATACGTCGGCTTTTCCAGCACATTCTGCACCGGACGCGGTGTAGGCGTCGGCGTTGTTTGCGCAGCGGAACCGCCGCAGGCGGTGATCAGCGCGGCGAGCAGGAGGATCGGTGCGATGCGGAGGGAAGCAAATCGCTTATCCATAGGCAGTGTCTTGATGGGAACGGTACTGACACGATTATACCATCATTCGAGATTGAGAGCGGTCACACTTTATGAACGCGGCAGCGGCGCAACCTGCGCGGCGGCGCTCGACAGACGACGCCACTGCCCGAACAGATAGATCTGAACACACCATCCGATCATCGTCCAGCATCCGACGACCAGCGGCACATCGCCGATAACATCCGCCACACTGCTGAGGATCAGTCCGCTGATCTGACTGACTCCCATGACCACCAGCATGTAGACCCCCATAACCCGTCCGCGCATCTCATCGGGCGTTACCATCTGCAACAGAGTGTTTGTCAACGTCAGCACGACAATGCCCGCCCATCCGATTGCCGCCAGCAACGCCATTGCCACCGCGAACGAGCGTGTCAATGTGAATGCGCCGAGCAGCAGCGAGTAACTGAGCAGTGCAACCGAGCGCACCCCGACCCGTGGCAACCGGTCGCCGACGAAGGTAATCATGAGCGCGGCAACCAGCGCCCCGGCGGCATTCGTTGATGCCAGCACGCCAAATCCCTGTGCATCGGCGCCGAGCACATTGCGCGCAAAGTAGGGCATGAGCGGGAAGTATGCCAGACCAAAGACGCAGTGCGCTGTGATCTGGAGCAACAACAAACGCACGCGCACGTCGCCGCGAATATAGGCGAACCCTTCGCGCATCTGCTGCCAGTTGCTGCGGCGTGGCGGCGCGACGAATGGACGCAGGCGCATCATGAGCAACCCGCCGATGACTGCCAGGACACTCAGACCATTGAACAGAAACGCCGGACCTTCACCTGTGGCGGCAACCAGCGCCCCGGCGACCGCCGGTCCGATGATGCGCGCGCCGTTCATGACGGTTGAGTCGAGCGCAATCGCATTCATCAGATCATCACGTCCAACCAGTTCGATAGTGAACGCCTGGCGCGCCGGGTTCTCGAAGGCTGAGGCGACGCCGACCAGCAGGGCGGCGATCAGCACATGCCACACCTGCGCCGCATTGCCGAAGATCAGCATCGCCAGCAGCAATGCGGTCGTCATCGCGGTTCCCTGGGTTATCAACAGCAGGGTGCGCTTGGGAACACGATCCGCCAGCGCACCGGCAGGAACAGAGAGGATCAACACCGGCAGCGACTGCGCCGCAGCAATCGCCCCCAACCAGAACGGCGCGTCAGTCAGGCGCAGCACAAGCCATCCTTGCGCAGTCGCCTGCATCCAGAAGCCAATATGCGCGATCAACTGCCCGAAGAACAACAGGCGATAGTTACGGTGACGCAGCGCACGCAGCGCATGCGGCAGGCGAAGACGGCTGCGCGGCGGTGGAGCGGAAGAAGCGGACGACACGGGTGTGCACTCCTCATCGAGTTTGAAAAGGGAGTAGTATAATAGCACGTATTCCGGGATCGCCCTGCACGTCTCTGCGCCCTTGTTCTCCGCCGCGCACAATGGCGAGTCTGTGTATGACTGGAGTCAGCGCTATGACCGATGCCATCTCGTTCGATGATGTGTGTTCCGCCGGTGATCGACTCAACGGCATCGTCCATGTGACGCCAGTGGCGACCTCGCGCACGCTCGATGCACTGAGCGGACGCACGGTATTTCTCAAATGCGAAAACCTGCAACGCGGCGGCGCGTTCAAGTTTCGCGGCGCGTACAACATGATCAGTCGCATGCCAGAGGATGCGCGCCAGCGTGGTGTGGTCGCCTACTCATCGGGAAACCATGCGCAGGGGGTCGCGCTCGCTGCCAGGTTGCTCGGCGCGCCAGCGATCATCTGCATGCCTTCGGATGCACCGGCGGTCAAGGTGGAAGCCACCCGCGGCTACGGTGCAGAGATTGTGTTCTATGACCGTATGCGCGACGACCGGGCGGCACTGGCGCAGCGCATCGCCGAAGAGCGCGGCGCGACCCTCGTGCCGCCCTACGATCACCCGCACATTATGGCAGGGCAGGGAACGGCGGCGCTTGAACTGCTCGAACAGGTGAATGACATCGATACGCTGGTCGTGCCGGTCGGCGGCGGCGGGTTGATCGCCGGGTGTGCGATTGCCGCTCATGGCGTCAACCCCGCCATCCATGTCATTGGCGTCGAGCCGGAAGATGCCGACGACACACGCCGTTCGTTGCTGGCAGGCGAACGCATCAGAATCCCCCCGCCCGCCACCATCGCCGACGGACTGCGCGTCACGACCCCTGGCGCACTGACATTTCCCATCGTGCAACGTCACGTCGCGCAGATCGTCACCGTGAGCGACGATGACATCCGCGAAGCAATGCGCTTTATGATCCTGCGCATGAAACTCGTGGTCGAACCGAGCGGCGCAGTCGGCATTGCGGCAGTGATGTCCGGACGACTCCCGGCGACGGCGCGGCGGGTCGGCGTCATCGTGTGCGGCGGCAACATCGATCCGCCGCTGCTGGCATCGTTGTGGGAGGAGTAATCGTATGCACATCATCAGTCACACACCCGGAGCGTTGTGGTCGCTTTCAGGAACAGAGTTGCACATTCCCGACGGCTTTCTCAACCTGCCAATCTCGCTGGCATGCTGGGCACTGGCGATTGCCATCATCGCACTTGCCGCCAGACGCGCCCAGCGCGACCTCGATGAGCGGCAGACGCCGCTCCTGGGGATCATGGCAGCGTTCATCTTTGCTGCGCAGATGATCAACTTTCCGGTTGCTGGCGGAACGTCCGGTCACCTGCTGGGCGGCGTCCTGGCGGCAGTCACCCTCGGTCCGTGGGGTGGCATCCTGGTTATGACCGCGGTGATCGCCATTCAGGCGTTGCTCTTCCAGGACGGCGGCTTGCTGGTGATGGGCGCGAACATTCTGAATATGGGGGTGATCACCGCGCTGATCGGCTACGGTCTGTACCGCAGTGTCATCACTCAAAGCCAGACCGTTCGGCTGGCGGTCATTGGCGTGGCGGCGTGGCTCTCGGTGATGGGGGCGGCGCTGGCGACCTCCCTGCAACTCTGGTTGAGCGGCACTATCCCGCTGGACATTGTGATCCCGGCGATGATGAGCGTCCATGCGTTGATCGGCATCGGCGAGGCGTTGATCACCGTTGCTGCTGTGGCTTTCATCATGCGCACACGCCCGGAGGTGATGGAAACAGAGGCACGCCCCGGCGCCGGGCGCGGCTGGATCATCGGCGGCGCGATTGCGGCGCTCATCGTTGTGGTGCTGTCCCCCCTGGCATCCGCCGACCCGGACGGACTCGAACGGGTTGCTGAAGACATGGGCTTCATCGACCTGGGGCAAAGCGCACCGTATGAGATCATTCCCGACTATACCGTGCCTTTCCTGGGTGAAACACCACTCTCGACCATCGTGGCAGGACTGATCGGGGTGCTGGTCGTTGCAGTTGTGATTGTCCTGGTCGCGCGGGCGCTGGGGAGTCGTCGGGCGGAAGCCGGGAGGTGAGGGGTTTGCAGAGGCAGGTCTTTTCGGAGTCCTTTGAGCTTGCGAATCTGTAGTTCCATACAGTGCCCCCAGTTGATCGAGTTCGTCACAAACGGCGTTCAAAAGGTCCTTGACAGGCAATTGCCGCGTTGATACGATGATCTCCACGGGCATGCGATGGTTTCTCGACTGCTTTCCACATAAGCGACAGGCGTCCTATCTGGTCGGCAGACCACACGCGAACGCCAACCAGAGAACGTTTCCCGCCCGGCGATACGGCGTCCCACGGACAGTCGTAGTGGCTTGACTTCTATGCGAATTGACTTTATCGTGTGCCCTGAACATATCGACGAAAACTCATGGCAAAACATCATGTCACCTGCCACGAGGCACGTCAAGTTTTACTGAGCGGACCAGGGATTCGTTTTGCGGAAAAGGGTTACACCGAAGGCGAAAATGTGTATGCCGCCTTTGGTCAGACACCAGGCGGCAGGTATCTGGCAGTTTTCTTCATCTACAAACAGACACTCAAAACAGCAGTGATCATCAGTGCGCGTGACATGAGCGATAAGGAGCGCAACGCCTATGGACGCAAGTAGACTGAGCAGCATTTCACAGGCAGACGCCGATGAAAAGATTGGCGAGTTTTGGGATGCCCACGATTTCACCGATTTTGACAATCCTGCCGCCCCTGATGTGAGGTTTCAGATCGTGTGTGCTGTGCCGATTGAAGTAGAGTTATTTGCAGCGCTTGAAAAGCAAGCCCGGCAACGTGGGGTGCAGGTAGAGACGTTGGTTAATCTCTGGTTACAGCAAAGGCTTGCTGAACAAGGGCAACAGGCTGCGGCATAGCCATAGCCGTGTTCGAGCAACACCTGGAAGGTGTACTCGATATCGATATTGCTTCTGGTAAAGATGCACCCGAACATTGCTGTATAATTGACACTGCTGGCGTAGACTCAACCCCGGCTCGTTTTACCCGCAAACAGCAGCTACCGTGCGTAGCAGGTCGGCGACCGCATTTCTTCTACAGTATCCCGGCAACATAAGGCGATCCGGCAACCCAAAGGGCAATAATTGCAATTTGCCACTGCGCGTTGCTTGCCATCGGCTCTCCCACCTTACACGTCCGCCAGCGGTGCTGCTGACGCCTGTCCATCAGTCTGCACGTACCGAATGAGCGTATGGAGATGAACGATGAAACGCATATCCATTCTCTTCGCGCTGGCCGGTCTGCTATTGGCTGTCGTGTTTGTGCCGGACGTCACTATTGCCAGGCCGGCGCCCCTTGTGAGATCCTCGCCTGTCGTCGCGTCGCCATCCATTGTAGTTTCGTCTGCACACTCTATGCTTGTTTCTCCACAACATGGGTGTTCATTCCTCTACCAGGATGGTGCGTGGGCCATTGAACGATGTGCATCCGATCCCGCTGTACCAACCCCGATGACAGTTTCCGTCGATGGCGGGACCTCCTCTTCAGCCGCGCTCTTGCGCATCTATCACAAATCGCAGACTTACCCGGGCAAGCCTCAAGTAGCAGCGATCTATGCCTCGGGTTTTGTGCGCCTGAAGCAGAATGCCGATCCCTCCCCACCCGTCCCGTTCGGCAGTTCCTTCGTGCTCGGACCAGCCTATTGGTCTGATGTCTCAACCTATCATCATAATCCACAGATCACAAGCCTGAACCTCAACACCCGGCGGCTTCAACCGAACGGATCCCTGCACATGCAGGCGTATGCGACGAACGGCGCCTTTACCATTACATACAACATCACTATGCCACCGCCCCGCGACGATCAGACACGCCTGCACGTCGTGCAGACATACACCACGACGACCAACGTTTCAATCCCCGCGATCCGCCGGACAGAAAAGCAAGGCTTCAAACTCGTCCAGATCTCTTCTATGTTTATCAACGAGAGCGGCGCGTGCGCTGGCGGATTTGTCGCCTGTCACGACAGCGACGCCGCCCGCTATATGGCCAGCAATTTAGAGCGCCATCAGGTTGCCTTCAGCAGCGTCGCACCCTCCAGGTTTGTTTTCACCAACCCTCTCCCACTCAGCTCGACATGGCTTGACGCCCTGCATACCGATGATGTCAGCTGGCAGGGGAACACACCGAATGTCCGTATTGCGCTGGACGCACTTCCGAACGACCGCACGATCACACCACAGGGCTGGATCAACGCAACGGCGGATCCGAATGATGACAACGTGGGATTGTGGCTGCACGATGATGGAACGGCTTCCGAGTCGTGGGCAGCTGGACGGAGCGCACAGGTTTCCTACTGGCTCCTGGCGCAGGATAACCCTCCGGATCCGTGGAACGATCTTGGACTGCGCAATGGGGTTACGCTGCTGAATTTCGAGGGCGCGTATCAGTGCTACCCGGTCCGAGATGAGCGTCAGTCCACCGTTGCAGCCCTGCGTCCAATTGCCGGTTATACGGACACGGCGCTCCAATTGGATTACAATCTCGGAACCGGTAATCACAATTGGGCACAGATACGCTGTGATTTCAACCCGCCGATTGACCTCTCATCGTATGACCATCTGCGCTTTGAGTGGCGTGGTGATCCAAACGCAGCGAATTCGATGGAGGTGGGTTTGATCACGCGAGATGCAACCGGCGACCACATATTCGCGCGCGGCTATCATCACGTGACCCACCGTGGCTGGTGGGGTCACCTGATTATTCCGTTCCAGTTTTTGGAAGGATGGACGCCGGGCAGAATGTTCAATCCTGCGCAAGTCGTTGCTGTTTTCATCTCGGTCGTCAAAGATGGCGCAAACGATAGCGGGGGAAGTGGCCGCCTGGCCATTGACAATCTTGGTGCATTCAATGTAGCCAGACGACCTGTACTCAGCGCTTTTGAGCGCGCAACGTCCAACAAGATCGCTGCGCGCGCAGCGGCTGACTGGATCGCAACACAGCAGACCCGTACAGGTCTGGTAAAGTCGTGGCAGGAAGAGGGAGCATGCGTCGCGCATACGTATGATCAGGCGCTGGCACTGATTGTGTTTGTGAAGGAAAAACGCCGGGCAGAGGCTGATGCCCTGGCACGTGCGCTGGTTTCAACGCAAAACGCCGATGGCAGCTGGTACAAGAGTCGCAATTGTGAGACCCTTGACCCTGTGGATTCCAATAAGTGGGAAGGTGACATCGCCTGGGCCGTGTATGGGTTGAGCCTTTATCTGGCACTGGGTGGTGATCGCCCGGATGTGTGCACGACAATGCAAAAAGATGTGCACCAGCGTGCAGAGACAGCGATCAATCGCACTCTCGCAGATGCGCGCAGGGCAATGCAGAAAGGTGCAGACTATCTGCGGACGAGGATCGGCGCCGACGGATGTCTGGTGATTGACCATACGGAAGGGACTATTGACGCATGGTGGGCTTTCCAATTCGCCGGGCCGGAGTATCAGGACGAGGCGAATCGGATCAGGAACTGTCTCCTCACCTATTACTGGGACGACGCAATGGGCCGCTTTAAAGGGGGGCGAAACTGGTGGCAGCCCTTTCTGGATAACCAGACCTGGGGGGCGGCATTCCTGCGGAGCATCGGTGAGAGCGCCAAAGCGCGTCGGGCGTTGAGTTATGCTCGCGCTACGCTTGTTCTGCCTGCTCAGGGCGCCCAGGCCTTCGGATTTGATGGACAGGGAGGTCCCTGGGCAATCTGGAACGAAGGGACAGGGCAGTACATTGCTGCAGGCGGTGAAGGGGCGAATCGCTTCTTAGGGGAATTGATCGCTCAGCAAGAGCCGAATGGGGCACTGAGCAGCTCGCTGGATGAGTACGCAGGTGGAGGAGTGTGGACCACCCGCTGGCACGGAGTCGCGCCAACTGCGTGGCTCTATTTTGCCCTGCAAGGCGGGCCGTTTCTACTCCACAAGATATACCTGCCGCTTATTCTCAAGCCTGGATGCCCGACATTGTGCATCTGTCCACTCGCTCCAGCCGACGGCTTCTCTCCTGGTCGCTTCGCTCGCTCGTCGCAGCGGCTGAGTCCGGCGCCATCAGACCGTCCTGGCCGCAGTGTGAAAGCGAAAGCGGTTTGACTTCTGTGCGAATTGACGTTAATCTGCCGGTCGAGATAGCCGGTGTGCTGTAACAGGCCGGCTATGATGCCATGACAGGGTTTGAGCAACACCTGGAAGGTGTACTCGATGCCGCGATATTGGTTTAGTGATAGCGTGCGATAGAAGCCGCTCCGATAGATTCGCCAGGCTGCCCGCCTGCCCGGCGCCAGGGTTTGCATACAGGCAGGGTTCCCGCTTCTCCCTTATGAAACACATTCACCTGTCAGACCGCTACCAGAACGGCGCCAGCCGCATCCACCGCCTTGAGCCGCGGGTCAAAGTGATCGTGACCCTGCTGTTCATCGTCTCCAACGTCACCCTGCCGGATGGCGCATGGATCGCATTTGCGCTGTCGTTCGGTCTGGTGACGCTGGTCTGCGCGCTGGCGAATATTGGCATCTTCTTTGCGCTTAAGCGCTCGTTTGTGGCGCTCCCCTTCGCACTGGTCGCCGTCACGGTCGTGTTCACAACACCGGGGCAACCGCTCGCCGGGGGACAGATCGGCAGCAGCGCGCTGATCGCGACCGATGCGGGGTTGGTGCGCTTCCTCAGCATCCTGGCGCGAAGCTGGTTGTCGGTGCAGATGGCGATAGTTCTGACCGCCGTCACCCCTATTCCCGATCTGCTGCATGCGCTGCGCCATCTGCGCGTCCCTCCGTTGCTGGTTGCGGTGATCGGTCTTATGGTGCGCTACCTGACCATCCTGAGCGATGAGGCGCTGCGGTTGATGCGCGCTCGCGATGCGCGCAGCGTGGGAAGCGGCGGTTCGCTGCTCTGGCGCGCGCAGGTGACAGGAAACATGGTCGGGCAACTGTTCCTGCGCAGTTATGATCGCAGCGAGCGGGTGTATCAGGCGATGCTGGCGCGTGGCTTCGATGGACGCTTTCTGACTGCCAATCCTCATCAGATGCGCGCACACGACTGGTGGGCGCTGGCGGGGACGGTCGTGGCGCTGGCGCTCATCCACGTGGCGGGAATGGCGCTGTGACCCGGCATACCCGGCACGGCGTGCAACGACGAGGCTGCGTTACGATGCAGTCTCGCTCTGGCAGGCGTTCCTGCTCCGCAGCACCCTATCCGGCGGATAACGGAATACGCTACAATAGTGTCGATCAATTAATGTTCAGGATCCGTCCATGCTGCTCCGTGATCTCGACATTGCAGTCGCGCCGTCGCCAGGCGCCGAACCGCCAGCGCTCCTGATCGAAGACCTGCACTTTGCCTATCCCGATGGGCATGTCGCGCTCCGTGGCGCGACGCTCTCTGTTGCACGCGGCGAGAAGGTGGCGCTGGTCGGACCCAACGGCGCGGGCAAGAGTACGCTGTTGCTACACCTCAACGGTATTCTGCGCGGGAAGGGACATATTGCGATCGGTGGGGTTCCGGTGAATGAGCACAACCTGCCGCAGGTGCGCGCGCGGGTTGGTCTCGTGTTTCAAAATCCCGATGATCAACTGTTCTCACCAACTGTCTTCGAGGATGTCGCGTTCGGTCCGCTCCATATGGGGCTATCGGCAGACGACGTGCGCGCGCGGGTCGAACGGGCGCTTGCGCTGGTCGGGATGCAGGCGTACCGCGACCGGCAGCCGTATCGTTTAAGTATGGGCGAAAAGAAGCGTATTGCGATTGCCACGGTACTGGCGATGGACCCGGATATTCTGGCGTTCGATGAACCGTCAGCCGGTCTCGATCCACGGGCGCGGCGCGGGTTGATCGACCTGCTGCGCAATCTGCCGCTGACGATGCTGGTTTCGACGCACGATATGCTGATGGTGCGCGAACTGTTCGACCGGATGGTTATCATGGACGAGGGGCGTATCGTCGCAGATGGCAACACGGCTCTGCTGCTCGCCGATCAGGCGCTGCTCGAAGCGCACGGTCTGGAAGCGCCCTGATGTCTCTACAAAGCGAGGAGTATGTGACTGACCGATTGATCTACCTTGATCACGCGGCAACGACGCCGGTCGATCCCGTGGTGCTCGAGGCGATGATCCCCTATTTCACCACGCACTTTGGCAATCCATCGAGCATCTATCGCATTGGACGCGCTGCACTGCATGCACTCGACGAAGCGCGTGATCAGATTGCGTCGATCCTGGGAGCATCGCCGCGTGAGATTATTTTTACCGGCAGTGGTTCGGAGAGCGATAACCTTGCGATTCGTGGCGTCGCACTGGCGCAACGCCAGGCAGGACGGGGATCGCACATTATTACCAGCGCCATTGAGCATCACGCGGTGCTGCATACCGTCGAACATTTGCAAGCGTTTGGGTTCGAGGCGACCATCCTGCCGGTCGATCCCAAAGGTCTGGTGCAGCCGGAATACCTGCGCGCCGCGTTGCGTCCGGACACGGTGCTGGTATCGATCATGTACGCCAACAACGAAATCGGCACGATCCAGCCGATTGCGGAACTGGGCGCCATCTGTCGCGAACGCGGCATTCCTTTCCACACCGATGCCGTCCAGGCGCCCGGTGCGTTACCGCTCGACGTGCGTGCGCTCAACGTCGATCTTATGACCATTGCTGCGCACAAGTTCTACGGTCCCAAAGGCGTGGGTGCGCTCTACGTTCGCCGGGGCACACCGCTCCTGCCGCAGATCACCGGCGGTGGACAGGAACGACGACGACGCGCTGGCACCGAGAATGTGCCCGGCATCGTCGGCATGGCGACGGCGCTGCGCCTGGCGGAAGAACGCCGCGCGCACGACAGCGCCCACTGTGCGCGTCTGCGCGACCGGTTGGTGGCGGGCATTCTGGAACGTGTGCCGGGATCGCGTCTCAATGGTCATCCGACCCAACGACTGCCCAATAATGCCAGTCTTTCGTTCGAGGGTGTCGAGGGTGAAAGCATCCTTCTGTTGCTCGATCAGCACGGGATTGCTGCTTCGAGCGGCTCTGCCTGCACCAGTGGATCACTGGAGCCATCGCACGTGTTGATCGCCCTGGCTCGCGCTTCCGGGACGGAACGTGCGCCGGAAATTGCGGCTGCGCTCCCCGGCGCGGTGCGATTCACTTTTGGGCGTGAGAACACCGATGCCGATGTCGATGCGGTTCTGGAGATGTTGCCGGGTATTGTTGCACAACTGCGGGAAATGACGGTAACATCGCAGGGAGGCGTATGACCAACGAGCAACCCCAGCCGGTCACAACAGTTCCATCTTTCCCTCCCTCCTGGATCGACGCCGACGATCTGGCATGGCTGGCGCGCTGCGAACGTCGGATCTGGCTTGATCAACGTTCTGTTCATCCGCCTCCGGTAACACCCACCGCCGATGCGCGTGCGCGGATGGCGCTTCGTGCTGCCCACAAACAGCGCATCCTCGCCGGGATTCCGAATCTTGAAGACCTGTCCGCACTTGACTGGTCTGAGCGTGTCATCCAGACCCGCCGGTTGATGCAACGCGGTGCGGCAGCGATTGCCGGCGCCGCGCTCGAAGCGCCTCTCGCCGACCACACGCTACGCGGCGCTCCCGACCTGCTGATCCGCACCGCTACCACATCCGGCGCGTGGTCCTATCGCCCGGTGGCGATTGTGTTGCACACCCGCCCGACACGCTGGGATCGGTTGCTGCTCGACGCATGGCGGTGGTTGGTGCGGCAGACCCAGGGGGAAGCGATCGATCCGCCTGGCGAGTTGTGGCTCGGCGCCAGCGGGGACGGACCGGCGCTCGTCAAACGCCAATCTGCGTCGCTCGCCCCATTCACCGCTCAGGTCTGGCGCGCTGCCGTCATCGCAACCAGAGAAGCCCCGCCTGTCTGGTTCGACAACGACCATTGCCCTTTCTGCACCTGGCGAACGGCGTGCGATGCGGCTGCGCGCGAAACGCGCGACATCGCACTCCTTCCCGGATTGAGCCGCCGGCAGGGGATTGCGCTGCGTCAGCGCGGCATCCATCGGATAGAACAGGTTGTGACGCTCGAACCTGGCGTTCTTGCAACGCTGCCGGATCGTCTGCCCTATGGTGGCGAGCGCCTGCGATTGCAGGCGCAGGCGCTGCTCAGCGACCAACCACAACCAACCAGCACTGGCGCTCCGCAGCTCCCCCACGTCGGTTTCTTTCTCGACATCGAAAGCGACCCGCTGACTCGTGAACCGTGGGCATTCGGTCTGGCAGGCGCGCCGGGCGACCGCATGATCATTGTCGTCGATCCAACCTCGGATGGGCGCTCCACCGCATTGAACGGCGTGCCGCTCATCCTGGCGCCGGATGTTCGGGAGGGATGGCGGCGCGTCCTCGCCGCCGTCCAGGAAAGAGGCGGCAGGCTGGCGCACTGGGGCGAAGCAGAGCGCCTGATGCTCGAACAGAGCGCCGAACCGTCGGTGCATCGGAAACTTGCGCCGCTCCTGGTCGATGCCCGGCATGAACTTGGCGTGCGAGTCGTGCTTCCCACACCTCGCCTGAGCGATCAGCGCGGCGGCGGGTTGAAAGCTATTGCGCGCTGGCTCGGATGCACCTGGTCCCCTGGCGCAGACCACTGGACACTGGCCTGGGAAGCGTACCAACGCTGGGTTCGGCAGCCCTCTCCGCTTGCCGCCATCGAGATGCTTGCACCGGCAATCGTCTACCTGATCGCCGATGTCGAGGCGCTGGCGGCAGTCTGGCGCTGGCTCGAAGCCTTTGTTGGCTCAATCAGCGCAAACGACGGGCTTCCAGACTGGCGTGCATATCGAGATACCGCAGCCACCCTCGAATGCTGAGCGGTCCCAACTGATTGTGCCGCACGAGTGCTGTCTCAGCGCGGGGATCGGCGGCGCACTGTCGCGCGATCTGCACTGTTTCGTCGCGTGTATTGAGAAACACATCGATCAGTTCCGCCAGGTTCAGATCCGCTGGCGGTTGATACCCATCCATCTCGTCGTTGATGAACGGCTCACCGAGCGCAACGCGCATACGACGCTGCCCCCAGCGTTCCAGCCCGATAATGTGCCGGAGCTGGCGTCGGTTGGCAGGCGTGTCAGCGCTCGCAGCCATACGCGCCTTGAGTTTCGCGCCAGACGCAGCAAGCGCATCCGCCCACGCAGAAATTGATCGCCGCGCTGCCGGGCGCTCGAGTACCAACCGCACCACAACATCGCGGAGAGCATCACTGATGGTCATTGTCAATCTTCCCGTACTGAACCGGTGAGAAACAGAATGCCCGCCCACAGCGCACGGGCGTGGCGGTAGAACCAGAGGGCAAAAACCGTTGAGACCAGGGTCAGCGCCAGGATCAGCGGCAACACCGGCAGATCGGTGAAAAAAGCCAGCGCAGCGCCGGTCACCGCTACCGAAGAGGTGGCAACCGTGTTGATCGCCATCCCGCCGCTGAACTCCCCCGCGCCACGCTCGAACACCATGCCGCACACCGGGCAACGCACATTCATCGTAAAACGTGAACGAAACATGCGCCCACGCTCGCACGCGGGGCAAATCAACAGGAGACTCAGAAACAAAACGCGCACTATTCGTTTCATGGAGCATTGAGAACTGCGTCTCAGCCCTATAAACAAAGAAACGAGAACCGGATGTGAGACGATCTGCCTCATGTCCAGTTCTCATTTCTGGCGCTGGTGGGCGATACTGGACTCGAACCAGTGACCTCCACGATGTCAACGTGGCGCTCTAACCAACTGAGCTAACCGCCCTTCTGCGAGATATATGGTAGCACTCTGTGCGCGGGATGTCAAGCAAAGCGAAGGCGAAGGCAATCGCCAATCGAAAGATAAGTTGCGCAGCAGCAGCGGACACGCTATAATGTGCGCTGCACCGCGGGGCGGCAGATACTTGCCGAACCCCGCCAGGACCGAGAGGTAGCAACGGTAGGCGAGTTCCTCTGGGTGTCCCGCGGTGTCTGACAACAACCGGCGCAGCGCAGGGCGTCGGTTTTTTCTCAGTTCAACTGCACAGTTCGATGGCACGCCGTCCTAACTCGCGAATATCTTCAGAAATATCAGGCGCATCCAGTTCTTCCCATGTCACCCAGCGCGCCGCCTGCGTCTCGCGTTCAGAAGGATTCAACACACCTCCGCGTACCCGTGCAAAGTAGATCAGATCAATATGCTGATGTCCTGGCGCAATATCTTCCAACAAGATGCAGTACGGTTGCGGAAGCACGCGAACGTTGCCGAGCACGCTGCCGGTCATCAGCAGTTCCACTTCAAGCCCGGCTTCTTCGCGCACCTCACGAATGGCAGCCTCGTCTGGCAGTTCGTGCGGGTCGATGTGTCCGCCGGGTGGCAGCCACATATTCAGTTTGCGATGCAACAACAGCAGCGTGCGTCGTTCGTGAACAACAAACGTGGTCGCAGTAAAATCGCGCGTGATGGCTGGCATGGCAACCTCTGGTAATGCACCGGTTTCCGGTGGTAGTATACTATACGGCGAAAGGTATACCTATCCACACAGCAGGACTGTTAGCGCATAGACGGGCATAGTGCTCCTGGATTATAATTGTGTTCAGTCGGGCATTATGACGGCAACGAGTGTCTATCATGTTCAGCGTGTCGCATTGTTGGCAACCGTCTTCCCTGGCAACCTCCCGGTTTCAGGGATATTCCCACGAGGGTGCAGGAGGTCTCGTTGGAAAGCCTCAGGATACCCATTCTCAAGATCGGCGATGTGCTTATTGCTTCCATTCAGGTGGCGTTGCACGATGCTTCAGCCGTGCAGTTCAAGGATGATCTGCTCCAGAAGATCTACGATACCAAAGCACGCGGCTTGATCGTCGATCTCACCGCTGTCGATGTTGTCGACAGTTTTATCGGGCGTCTGATCAGTGATATTGCTTCGATGGCCGGCCTGATGGGGACGAAGGTGGTCATTACCGGGCTTCAACCGGCAGTGGCGATCACGCTGGTGGAACTGGGGTTGGAGTTGACCGGTGTGATGACCGCGCTCAATCTCGAGAAAGGTCTGGCGATGCTCCGCCGACAGGCTGAGGAGGACGCCGATGGCACAGGCTAAGGTTGCGCCGATCCGTAGCGACCTCGATATCGTGATCGCTCGCACCCTGGCCCGTGACACTGCGAAGGCGCTCGGTTTCGGTGCGATCGATCAGGCGCGCATTGCGACCGCCGTCAGTGAACTGGCGCGGAATATCTTCCTCTACGCTGGCACCGGAACGGTGACGATTCGTGAGATCGAGCGCGGCGGGCGCAAAGGGATCGAAATTATTTGTGAAGACCAGGGACCCGGCATCGCCGACATCGATCTCGTTATGCAGGATGGCTACAGTACGTCGCGCGGCATGGGGATGGGGTTGCCCGGCGCCAGGCGTCTGATGGATGAATTTGATATCAAATCCGCTGAAGGTCAGGGGACGATCATCCACTGCCGCAAATGGCGCACCTGAATCGCGGTCGATGGTTCAGGCATACCGCAGCGCCGGAGAGACTATCATCCGCTCTGTCTCTTCGGCGCTTTCGCTTTTATCCCGGAAGCGTGTTTGTCAGGCGGGCAATCCGGTTGACCAGATCATCGAGGTCAAACGGTTTGAGGACATGATCGTCGGCGCCAGCGGCGCGACTGCGTTCCAGATCGACTGCTTCGGCACGCACCGAAAGGATAATGACCGGCACAGAACGGCGCGCCTTGATCTGCCGACAGACTTCCCATCCATCCAGAAAGGGCAGGTTGATGTCGAGCACGATCAGATCCGGCGTATACTCCGCTTCGCGCTGAAGCGCTTCCACCCCGTTGCGAGCAGTGATGATCTCGTGCCCTTCTGCCAGCAGAACGCGCTGCACGAGATCGAGAATATCACGGTTGTCATCGACGATCAGAATGCGCATCGGGCATTTTTGGGGATTGCTTGCTATGTTGCGCATTATAACCCTGGAATGAATCCCGGTCAATCGGTTAACTGCTCACAGGCGTACTATTGAGAAGCGAAACCTGCCCGCAGATCGTGCGACGTTTCCTGACGTGCAGCGTCGTGGAGAGCGCCGCGCATAAGCATCGCGTAGCCGTAGAGTGCATGCCCGGCAGTGACACGCTTTTCGATGTGCTGTATAATCCGAACATGAGGAAGCGTGCGGGAGGTCCTATGTCGTCAGGGTGGCCAGTCTATGATAATGAAACGCAATACCGCCAAATCGTGACGTATCTGCTTCCAGGAGAGACGCTGTATGCCGTCTACGACTGCAAAGGTATCGGCACCGGATTCGTCGGCATAACCGATCGTCGGCTCATCTTTTACGATCAGGGGATCATCGCAAAGAAACGGATGATGGTCTCTCTACCGTACCAGAATATCCTGGGAGTCGCAGTGGCGGACGAAGGGATGATCTTTCAGAGTGGTGAGATTATCATTCTGACCGCTTTTGGTCGGTTCGCATTCGAATTTCGCGGTCCAGACAAAGCCGCCTGGATCTACCGTTTTCTTCTCGGACAGATCCTCGCGCAAAAGTCACCGACGCCAACAGCAGGTTATGGCAGGTAACGTATGAAACATGAAACCGTGCTCCATTGTCCGATCTGTCACAACGACAGCGATGCGCTGATGCCCGACGATGCGTGCGTCGTTGTGTATCCCTGCCCGCAGTGTGGCGCGCTGCTGCGCCCCAAGCCGGGCGATTGCTGTGTGTTCTGTTCCTATGCGGACGACCTCTGCCCGCCGGAACAGGCGCGTACTGCACGTGAGTGATCGATGGCCGCTCATACGCTCTCCTGTCGCAGCATGATGCTGCCCTGTCCTCGATGCTACATGATGCCGCTCAGCGCCGATTCATTTGGACTGAGCGCCTGAATATCTCAATATGGTTGTTGAGCAATTCCTCCGCTCTCGCCCGCGCAGGCGGGCTTTGCCCTGCATAGCCGGGGGCTTATGATCTTTAAGAATTAAGTCCGGTCTAGCCCGCGCAGGCGGGCTTTGCCCCGTATAGCCGAGGGCTTCAGCCCGACGGCATGCGGCGCATACCGGATTATATTCTCAATCTCCATTAGCCCGACGGCACGAGGCGAATACCGGATTATAGCAGTTCTCAGATACGTTGAACCCTTGACTGGATTTCTGGAGCGTTCCATCTTCGCCTCCGGCGGGCTGATGGTCTTTGAATAAATAATCCGGTATAGCCCGCGCAGGCGGGCTTTGCCCTGGTTAGCCGAGGGCTTCAGCCCCACGGCTAGCGCAGTATAGCGGATTTAATTTTCAATCTCCATCAGCCCCACGGCTAGCGCGGTAGAGCGGAATAAATGATCAATCTCCATAAGCCCTGGCTGAGGTCGGGCAAGCCCTGCGGGCTGGATCAACCCCGGTCCCCCGGAATATGGCAAGGATAACCGAAACGCCAGCCCCGCAGGGGCTTCCGTGCGCTCAGGGAGGGCTTGAGCCCGCACGTGCCGCGGTCGTCCGAGGAGGTTCAACCTCTATGAGAACTGCTATAAATTGCTCAATCTCCATCAGCCTCGCGGCTAGCCCGGTATAGCGGAATAAATGCTCAATATTAGCCCCACGGCCTGCGACACAGAAGACACAAACGCCAGTCAACATATCTGAGAAATGCTGTAAGTAAGCACGGTTCTCAGTTCTCAGTTCCCGGTTCCCGGTTCTCAGTTCCCGGTTCCCGGTTCTCAGTTCCCGGTTCCCGGTTCCCGGTTCTCAGTTCTCAGTTCTCAGTTCTCAGTTCTCAGTTCTTGGTTCTTGGTTCTTGGTTCCCGGTCCTCAGTTCTCGGTTCTCGTAGTCCTTCGCCGCTGACCCAAATCTGGTACAATTCTTGAGAATCCTGAACATCGTTCATGAATTGAGGCAGCAATGAACATCACACACGGCTTTGAACTGCTCCGTGAGCAGCAGATATCCGAGTTGAACACCCTGGCGCGTCTGTATCGCCATGTCGCCACCGGCGCCGAACTTCTTTCGCTGATCAACGATGACGAAAATAAGGTCTTCGGGATTACCTTCCGTACCCCGCCACCCGACTCGACCGGCGTGGCGCATATTCTCGAACACAGCGTCCTGTGCGGCTCCGAGAAATACCCATTGAAGAAGCCGTTCGTCGAGTTGCTCAAAGGATCGCTCAAAACATTCCTCAATGCCATCACCTTTTCGGATAAAACTGTCTATCCGGTTGCGTCCACAAATACAAAGGATTTCTACAATCTGATCGATGTCTACCTCGATGCCGTCTTTCATCCGCGCATCACGCCAGAGGTGTTGCAGCAGGAAGGGTGGCGCTATGAACTGAATGAGGACGGGTCGTTGGGATACCGCGGCGTGGTCTTCAACGAGATGAAGGGCGCCAATGCTTCACCCGACCGGGTGCTCTATGTTGCAGTGCAACGGTCGCTGTTCCCCGGTCATATCTACAGCGTCGACTCTGGCGGCGATCCGGCGGTTATTCCAAACCTGACCTACGAACAGTTCAGGGCGTTTCATGAGCGCTACTACCATCCTTCCAACGCCCTGATCTTCTTCTACGGCGATGATGACCCGGAAGAACGCCTGCGCCTGCTGGAGCGCGTGCTGGCGCCTTTCGAGCGCATTTCTGTCGATGCGACAATCCCGTTGCAACCGCCATTCCGCGAACCGCAACGCCTTGAGGTTCCATATCCCGCCGGTCCGAACAGCGCCGACAAACATATGGTGACGGTCAACTGGCTCCTGCCCGATCCACCCGATGTTGAAGAAGCGCTGGCGCTCGACATCCTGGAGCATGCGCTGGTCGGCACGCCGGCTTCCCCGCTGCGCAAAGCCCTGATCGATTCCGGGCTGGGAGAGAACCTCACCGGTTCGGGGTTTGCCCGCCTGCGTCAGACGTTCTTTACCGTGGGTCTGAAAGGGGTCAAAGGCGAACACGTGCACGCTGTCGAGAACATGATTATCGATACGCTTGGACGCCTGGTGCACGACGGGATCGATCCGCAAACGATCGAAGCGGCAGTCAACACGGTCGAGTTTCAGTTGCGCGAGAACAACACCGGTTCGTATCCACGCGGTCTGGTCGTGCTGTTCCGTGCGCTCGACACCTGGCTCTACGGCGAGGATCCACTGGCGCCGTTGATGTTCGAGGCGCCGCTACGCGCAGTCAAGCAGCGTCTGCACAACGGAGGGCGCTTCTTCGAGCGCCTGATCGAAGAGCGGCTCCTGCGCAATCCGCACCGCACAACAGTCGTGCTCGTGCCTGATCTTGAATTGACCAATCGCCAGAACGCTGCCGAGCGTGAGCGCCTCGCGGCGATCCGCGCCACCCTCGATGATGCACAGATCGAACAGATCGCCACAACCGCTGCGCGTCTCAAGCAGATCCAGGAGACGCCCGATCCGCCGGAGGCGCTTGCGTTGCTCCCCAGTCTGACGATTGCCGATCTCGACCGGAAGATCAAAACAACGCCTACCGAAGAGATGCACATCGGTGCAACACGTGTGCTGCTGCACGACCTTTTTACCAACGGGATCGTGTATATCGACGTTGGCATGAACCTGCACACGCTGCCGCAGGAGTTGCTCCCATATGTCACTATTTTCGGGCGTGCGCTCCTCGAAACCGGCACGCAGCACGACGACATCATCCAGTTGACGCAGCGGATCGGGCGCGATACCGGCGGCATCTTTCCCCAAACGTTCACGTCCGCGATGCGTGGGCAGAGTGATGGCGCCGCCTGGCTGTTCCTGCGCGGGAAGGCAATTCTGGAGAAAAGCGATGCGCTGCTCGACATCCTGCACGACGTTGTGCACTCCGCCCGTCTTGACAACCGCGACCGCATTCGCCAGATTGTGCGCGAAGAACGTGCGTCGCGTGAAGCCAGCCTGATCCCGGCTGGTCACACGGTCGTCAACACACGCCTGCGCGCACGGTTCAACGAAGCCGACTGGGCAGCGGAACAGATCGGCGGGGTCAGCTACCTCCTCTTCCTGCGGCGTGTCGAGCGGGCTATCGATGAGGAATGGGATACAGTATACACTGTACTGGAGCGGATGCGCACCCTGCTGGTCAATCGGAGCGCCCTGCTGGTTAACGTGACTGTGGACGCTGCCGGTTGGGATCGGTTCCGCCCCCGTCTCGAAGCATTTCTTGACCGGCTGCCCGCTGGCGAATCTGTGCTGGCGGCGTGGAACCCGCAGCCCGGCGCACCATCAGAAGGGTTGCTCATTCCCGCAAACGTGAACTACGTTGCCAAAGGCGCCAGCCTGTATCGCCTGGGGTACCGGCTGCACGGCTCGGCGCTGGTGGTGACGCGCTACCTGATGACCACCTGGCTATGGGAACAGATCCGCGAGCAGGGTGGCGCTTACGGCGGCTTCTGCTCGTTCGACCCGCGATCCGGCATGTTCAGTTACACGTCGTACCGCGACCCCAACCTGCTGCGCACCATCGAGGTCTACGACCGTTCCGCCGAATTTTTGCGCCAGCTCGAATTGAGCGAGAAGGAGTTGACCCGCGCCATCATCGGCGTCATCGCCGAACTCGACGCATACCAGCTCCCCGACGCACGCGGTTTTACCGCAATGGCGCGCCATATCGTCGGTGATGATGACGCCTATCGCCAGCAGGTGCGCGACGAGGTGCTGGGCACGACGCCCGCCGACTTCCGTGCGTTTGCCGATGTGCTCGACATGCTGCGCGAAAACGCTGCGCTCGTTGTGATGGGAAATGAAGACGCCATAACCGCCGCCAATCAGGAACGTGCGTTGTTTGCCGCCATCACACGCGTGCTGTAACATCGGCGATCTGCCCGTCACGCATATGAATGATCCGTTCGGCGTGACGGGCAACATCTTGCTCGTGAGTCACCAGGATCACGGTAATGCCACGCTCGCGGTTCAACCGCTCGAAAATCCCCATGATCTCCTCGCCGGTCTTCGTGTCCAGCGCACCGGTCGGCTCATCCGCCAGAATAATGCGCGGATTGTTGACCAGCGCGCGCGCAATCGCAACCCGCTGTTGCTGTCCGCCGGAGAGTTCATTCGGCTTGTGGTGCATGCGGTCGCCCATACCGACCGCCTCAAGCGCCGCACGTGCGCGCGCCGTGCGATCAAGCCCGTTGCCGGGGCTGTAGAGCAGCGGCAGTTCGACATTGCGCAACGCAGTGGTTCGCGGCAGCAGCATATACTGCTGGAAGACAAATCCGATCTTCTGGTTGCGGATCGCAGCCAGTTCGTCATCGTTCAGGCTGCCCACATCAACACCGTCGAGCAGGTAGGTTCCGCTCGTCGGTTGATCGAGACATCCCAGGATATTAGACTTCATCAAGATTCGTTTTGATTTTTGGACTGCTTTTTGCGTTTCAGCCAAATTCGGAAGTTATGCAGCCCGCAACATGTTTCCATGACCATATCCCGAAATTCGGAACAACTGAAGCGGATAATGTCGTGAATGATTCGATACCGCTTGATATCGCCGATAACATGTTCAATACGAACGCGAACGGATGAGATACGCCGGTTTTCCTCCTTTTCCTGCGGCGTGAGGGTTCCATTGCGCGGCTTCTTCTTTGGCTGCATAATCTGGACGCCAGGCAGGGTAAATCCTTGAAATCCGGCGTCTTGATAGAGAATGCTCGCGTTTGGAAGGGTGTATCCCGCTTCATCCGCAATACATTTATCGTGGACCCTTCCTTCGTAGGTGTCACTCAAAAAGTGAATAGAGCCAAACTCATCAATGATGAGAACGTTCTTAAGCGTATGTCGTTTCTTCTTACCGCTGTAATACAACTCCCGGTCGACTTTGTCGCTTGGACGGCGAATGGGACGTTCTACGCCGTCATGGATAAAAAGGGGGGCGCTTTTGTCGCATGCGACGGTTCTTCACACGACGGTTCTTCACACGACGGTTCTTCACACGACGGTTCTTCACACGACGGTTCTTCACACGACGGTTCTTCACACGACGGTTCTTCACACGACGGTTCTTCCTGCAATCGCCTCGCCAGGTCGTCGGCAGTGCGCGCAGGCAGGAGATTTTGCTGTGAAAGCGCATAGTTCAGCGCTCCGTGCAAAAGATGCACCCATTTGCTTACGTTTGATTGGCTCATTTGAAAGAGGTGTCCGTGCATCACTTGCGTTGGGTTTTGTTTTAAGTAGGTCAAAATAAAGAGCAATTTATCTTCTGTTGTCGGAAGCGGCGAGTTTGCATACGAGACGTAGCGACGACAATATCGGACGCGGCCATCAATCGTGCGACGTTTCATATACGCTTCAAATGCGGCGTGGAAGATCGGAACCAGCGCGTGGAACTCTTCAACGGTCAGTCCGGTCATAGAGCGTAATTTCTCCGGATTTTCGATAATGGATCGATACTTACACATCGTTTTTCTCCATTTTCAGATTGTACAAAAATAGTATATCACTAAATCTTGATGATGTCTATTCATCAGGGTGCTTTTGCCGCTGCCGGACGGACCCATGATAGCGACCATCTCGCCTTCATCGATGGCGAGTGACACGCCGCGCAGCGCATGCACCTCTACATCCCCCATCCGATAGATTTTGACGACATCGTGAACTTCAATGAGCGGTTTCATCACGTGAGTTTCTCATCTGGTTATGGATTGGTTATCTCACCTGGTACACTGAGCTTGTGAAGCATCTCAGCGCCAGGACATGCGTATGCCAGCACAACGCAACTATGTTCTCATCGACTACGAGAACGTCCAGCCCGACCTCATGCCGCTGCTCAGTGAGACCAACATCTATGTCATCATCTTCGTCGGCGCAGCGCAGAAATCAGTCCCGGTTGACTTCGCAGCGGCGATGCAGCGCCTGGGATCGCGCGCAACCTATATCAAACTGAGCGGAAATGGCTCAAATGCGCTCGATTTCCACATCGCCTTCTACCTTGGTGTGCTGGCAGTCCGCGACTAGTATAATCTAACGGGACACGGTATACCGTTCTGCGCCAGGTTCACGAGATCGCCGCGGAGTGTTGGGTAGCCGTGTCCTTCAACGCGACCAAGCCGAACAGTTATCTGGGCCCTCAAACCCGCATATGCTAGCAAGGCTGGCGCCGTTTTCCTCAGGAGGTTCTGTGTATGGCTTCCCGTGAGTCGCTCTTTATCGGCATTGATGTCTCCAAACAGACGCTGGATGTGGCGTTTGGCGCCGACCCGCACGCGCCACGCGAGACGATACCGTATACCGACGAAGGTGTCCAGCTCCTGGTCACGCGACTCCAGCGCCTGCAGCCGACCCTGATTGTGCTGGAGGCGACCGGCGGGCTGGAGCGCATGGTGTTCGCCCAACTGCTCCAGGCTGGCTTGCCGACGGCGCGGGTGCAGCCACGCCGCGTGCGCGCCCTGGCGCACGCGGAAGGACGCCAGGCGAAGACCGACCGCCTGGATGCCCGGTTGCTCGCCCGCTTTGCCGAACGGGTGCGCCCGCCGCACCACCAAGCGACGGACGAGCAGCGCGCATCCTTGCGCGACCTGCTGGTCCGGCGGGAGCAGGTGATTCAGATGCGGACGGCTGAGATCAATCGGTTGACGGCTGCCGCGCCGAACCTCCGCCCGGGCATCCAGCAGCATATTGATTGGCTGGATCAGGAGATCCGTGCGCGTGCGCAGGAACGCGACAACGAGGCGGAGCGCACCGACGAGGTGCGCCGGAAACGGGAGCTGCGCGAAAGCGTGCCCGGCATCGGCGCGATCACCGCACTGAACCTGCTGCTCCGCCTGCCCGAACTGGGGACCATCAATCGCACGGAAGCGGCGGCCTTTGTGGGCGTTGCGCCGTATGCCAATCAGAGCGGCGCACAGCACAAACCCCGGCATATCTCCGGCGGCAGGAGGGATGTGCGCAGCGTGTTGTACATGGCGACCCTGGCGGCCACGCGGCGCCGTCTGGTCAGGCGCGCCTTCGATCAGCGCCTGTGTCAAGCTGGCAAGCCGCGCAAGGTCGCCATCGTCGCTGCGATGCGCAAGCTGCTGACTATTCTCGGCGCAATATTGCGTCAGCAAAAGCCCTGGGATCCGGCTGTGCATACGAGCGCCCCTTGACAAGCAACACAGTTACTCTGCGGCGTACTTTCACATTATATCGAAAGATACCGGTTTCGACCCGCTGATCCAGCATATGCGGGCAAAACAGGTCAAGGTGCATCGCTTCGAGGACGTGACCGACATACCGATCATCAAAAAGAAACTCGCCCCTCCGCTCCCGTCGGCATCGACGCATGAATCAGGCAAAAACGAGCATTCCGCTGCACCCGCATTCGTTAACGCAACGATAGAAACTGTTGCCCCGGCGATGAACGGCAACATTGCGCAGGTGCATCCGCCTGCGGCGACGGTTGAGACAAACGCGCAGACGTGTTCTTCCCCGGCGTCTCAGAACGCGAGCAACCCCTCCCAACTCTCAAGAAACGAACGCATCGCCTTTGTTGTCGTCCATCTCCAGAAGCACCGCGTCACCAGACCCGCAAAGGTGGCGACTCTTCGCAACCACATCCACGCACTGTTCCGAAAACAGCTCACCGATCTCGAAGTTGATGATATTGTGATCGGTATGAAGCGCAAAAACCTGATTTCAATCGGTGACGATCAACGCATCACCTACCATCTGGCAGTAACCGTTCCGTAGCGGCAGGTGCGCCTCTCCCTCGTATGGTCTTTGAAGAAATAATCCGTCATAGCCCGCGCAGGCGGGCTTCGCCTTGCAGAGCCGAGGGCTTGTCGTAGGCGAGCGGCGAGCGGCGAGCGGCGAGAGGGTCACCGTTGGAGTTCGCGTTCCGCGCAGGCGGGCTTCGCCTTGCAGAGCCGAGGGCGTATGGTCTTTGAGTAATTATTCCGCTCTAGCCCGCGCAGGCGGGCTTCGCCCTGCATAGCCGAGGGCTTGTCGTAGGCGAGCGGCGAGCGGCGAGAGGGTCACCGTTGGAGTTCGCGTTCCGCGCAGGCGGGCTTCGCCTTGCAGAGCCGAGGGCGTATGGTCTTTGAGTAATTATTCCGCTCTAGCCCGCGCAGGCGGGCTTCGCCCTGCATAGCCGAGGGCTTGTCGTAGGCGAGCGGCGAGCGGCGAGAGGGTCACCGTTGGAGTTCGCGTTCCGCGCAGGCGGGCTTCGCCTTGCAGAGCCGAGGGCTTCAGCCCGACAGCTCGCGCGGGAGAGCGGATGTATTTCTCAATCTCCATCAGCCCGACGGCACGAGGCGCATACCGGATTATAGCAGTTCTCACAGAGGTTGAACCTGGTGGACGATGTTGAACACTCCTGGAATCGCACGCTCCACGCGGTGACCAAAATGAATTTCGGTCTACACTCCGCCGGCGGCGGGCGCCCTGTGCGACACGACGGATAGGAAGAATGGTCAATGTATCTGAGAACTGCTGTAAATGCTCAATCTCCATGTATGCCCGTTCTTCCAGGGCACAGCAGTGCTGTGCCCCTTCTGGATTGTGCGCCGATGTGGTAATATTACATATTTGAGGATACATCTACGGGAGGGAGCGTGGTCATGCTGCTGGCTCTCTGGATACTCCCGGCGCTCATCACGGCTCTCGCCTGCCTGTTCATCTACCTGGAAATGGTGAAACACGGCGCAGATGCCGCAAGGACGCAACGCTGGCGAGATCGTTTCGTACCGGTGTTATTCTTCGGAATTGCGATCTCGTTCGTCTTCTATGCCGTTCTTGCCCGCATCGAAGAAGACATCGCTCCGCTCCAGGCAAACCATACCACATCCGTACCACTTCCGGGGCGCACACTCTTCGTCCGGCATCCGCGCCTGATCCGCGCCGATGCCATTGCGACCACCCCGCCTGAGCTGGTTGTCTGGCTGAAACGCGATGCCAGCGCCGCACCGCTGACCGTCACGGTTGAACTCTCCAGCAGCAGCACCCTCATTTTTACCGATGAGACTGGCGCACCGGTCGTACCGCCGTTGACGCTGACGGACGATGGCGACCTGCGCCCGCAGCGCCTGGGTATGCGCTTCCTGGAGGATGACACCGGCGACTTAACTACAATTGAGGTTGCGGTACGTGACACAACCGGACAGAGTGCATCGGGAACAATCAGGATCGCGCATGAAACACAGTCGGCTTTCTGCTGGAGAGCATTCAAGAACCGGTTCTTCGGCGACGCAGGTGTGGGGCTGGCAATCGCATCGGCTGTGTTCGGCGTAGGATGGCAGGTGCGCAATGAGCGACGCCAGACACGCCAGGCGCAGCAATCTGAGCGCATTCGCGAAATACGTGATCTCTTTGATCGCGATCTCGTCGAATGGCATCTTGCCGCCGAAACACTCAAAAAAGAAGCGAGACGAAACTGGGAGGATCCGGCGCGCAGCGAACTGGATAAAACCCTCGATAACCAGCGTGCACAGTTGACTGGCGTCGCTATGAAAGAGCAAGTTATCTGCCTTTTGCGCGACGCAGCGGAGTACTACCGCGCGGGGGACGGCAGACGATTGAACGCCGTTCTCGACCTGCTGAAGCTGGCGCATCCAGGGGTCTTCCGCGACGTTGACAAGCCGTTGCCGCTGCCAGCAGTGGATTGGCAGAGCGTAGAAACCACGCTCCGTATTTGTGCAGCGCTCCTGCACTACTTCCAGATGGATGCCCGCGAATTTATAGTCGCGGTGCTGGAGATGCTGGCATCCCTTCCCGGAGATCAGAAAGGAAGACAATACCTTGTACAGGCAATTCGCTTGCCCGGCAATGTTTCCGAAGATATACGCGAAGTGACCAAACTGGCGTTTACAGATCCGCGCATCCGCCAGCGCCTGGTCGATCAACTGCCCCTGACCTACAAATGGCCCTTGTTCACTCCGCACTCAACGAACATCGTCCGGTCTGAACCTATCTCTGATTGGCTGGAAACGAATGAATTATCGGTAAACCCATTTGATCCGGAAGAGTTGCAGAGTTGTAGAGAGTTTTGGGAACGAATTGCGCTACCCCGCAATCAGCAACCGGCTATAATACAGGCGCGCACACCTGTTGTCGGCAACCGGTTCGATTGTTGGATTGCTGCACTCGCACTCTCCAACGAACTCCGCAAACCAACCGAACGCTGCATGCCAGCGCCGGTCGCTCTGTCCGATTTTGATCCGGCGACCCATGGTGACATGGCGCATTTCATCGGGCGCGCAGCCGGTGAAAGGCGGTGCGCCGCACTGGCGCAGCAACCGGGATTGTTGCTCTGGCTACCGGAAGACGAACAGGTGTTGCTGGCAGAGTGGATGCTCTGGATCGGCGGCTCGCTGCCAGCGCTTCGGCGCCTCCTGCGCAACAATGGACTGCAAGATGATGTATCCGGGCAAATCGTGCTGCATCGGCTCAACGGATTGTTGTCCCATGCTGCGCCGACGACGCCGGATGCCAGGACGATGCTGGAGTGGTTGACGATCCGCCCGCCGGGTATCGAGCGGACGCACCTGATCGTGATCGATGATGTCGGTGATGACCGCGCCAGACAGTTCGCCCGATTGATTCCCGACCTGCAACGCGCCGGTATTGGATGCACGCTGTTCACGGCATCGGCATATCCAGGCGGGTTCGGGCAGTCCGGCAGCATCAGGTTGCGCTGGTCGGAGCAGGAGTTGCTATCGTTGCTGGATAGCGCGGTTGCCGTCTCGAGAGGACCGGTGCAGCACCTGCTCGATCTGGTCGAACTGAGCGATCCTTCAGCAGATGAAGAAGGGTTCGTGATGGACATCCTGAAGCATGCGCGTGGCTCATTCGCGCGCAGTCTGACCATCTTCCGGCGCGCGCTGGCACATCATCTGGCGGTATACCTCGATCAGAACGACCCGGCGTATCGTTTTCTCAACGAAAACGACTTCATCGCTGCCGTGTTCGACATACGATGATGGAACAAGTGGACGACCACAACACGGTCATCGCCACTGAAGCGCTCGACACCCTGGCGGCGGAGCGCGAACCGCACCTGCAACCGCTTGTGTTCGTCGAGCCGAGCCGTTATACCGCGTATACCGGCATGCGCTCACTGGTGATCGTTGGCGACGGCGGTTCGGGAAAGACGGCGCTGCGTCTGGCGTTGACCCGCCAGGTTGCGCCGGAAAACGCGCCGCCAACGCACCTGGTGGCGACCTGGCAGCCGGAACTGATCGAAGACGTTCGCGGCAGCCCGGCGGTGCGCATCTTTGTGCAACAGGCGCTGCGCACCTGCGCAACAACGTTGCTCACCACCCTTCTTCGCCATCCGGATCTGTTTCACCGCGCGCCGCCGACCGTCCAGATGTCGCTCCACTGGTTTCTTCAGGCGCACATTGTTAGGGACCGGCAGCATCTGCTGGCGGCCATCGAGGAGCAGTCCGCTGCCGAAGAAGGCAAAGCGCTCTGCCGACGTCTGCTGTCCGACCCGGCAGCGCCGGTTCTGTACCCCGACGCCACCGAACAACGCATCATCGCTCACCTGACCGGCGCTCTCCAGCGGATCGGCATGCGCGGCGTGTGGGTGATGATCGACGGGTTCGAGCCGTGGCTCAGAGGATCAACCGCTCCATTGTCAGACCTGGTGGTTGCCATGCTCTCAACGCTCGAACTCCTCGATCTGAACGGTTTTGCGATCAAAATGTTCGTACCGCGTTCATTGGAGCCAGACATTACCAGCAGTTGGGGCGTTGTCAAAGGGCGCATTGAGATAGATACCCTCACGTGGACGCCGGAACAGTTGATGGTGATCACCGAACGCCACATCGCAGCAAAGATCGGCAGACCATCGCTGCGCCTGAGCGATCTCTGCGTTGCAGATCAGGATGTGCGCAACTGGTTGCAACGCTACGGTGGAGGCACACCGCGCGGCTGGCTCAGGCTCATCCGTCCCCTGGTCGATGCCTTTGCAGCATCTGGTGCATCGCATCCACTTTCAGATAATGACTGGCATACGCTCAAACGCACCCACCCGCCCCGTCTCTCCATCGACCTCACAACCGATCGCGTCTTCATCGGTGATGCCGAGGTCGGCGGGTTGCAGCCGCGCCCCTACCGTCTGCTCCGCTACCTCTACGAGAACCGCTCACGGCGCGTCCCGCGCAGTGAACTCTACTACCGCGCCTATCTGGGTCTAACCGAAGAGCCGCGCACGCGCGACGACCACGGTTGGGAAGATCCCGCCGATTGGACAAACGTGCTCGATAACGCCATCCTGCGCCTGCGCCGGATCATCGAACCCGATCCCCGCCATCCGATCTATATCCTTACCGATCGCGGGTGGGGCGTCAAACTGGAACATGCTATCTGAAACGATCCATTTCTGACCCCGTCCTGCCGGTTGTAAAACATTTGTTTGACGCCGGTGTCTGTCGGAAACCGGTTGGTGAGGTTGCGGTGAGATGACACTGAACATTGTGTGACCGGATTGAAGGGCAGGTGCAAACGTACAGAGAAATCGACGTGATATGCTACGAAACAGCGGCTCATTATCAAGCTGATGAACATACGTTCTATGTTATTCTGATGCGAAAAAGCCATTTCTCGATAGCGCAGCGTCACATGCCGCAACTCTCCTGGCGCGTCGGAAAAAACATTTTACACTTTTGAGTCTCCTGCACAAGGCTCATCTCACTGCAGAGGCGCAGCAGACGCAGCGAGCGAGTGATGGAAAAGGCTGTGCGCCCGGCGTCTCGGCAGGATGTTTTTTTCAAGGGAGTAACTTTTGGATGGTATCATGATTACAGAGAACTATGACTCCGTAGCCCGCACACCTGTATCTGACGACTGGTTCCGGCGCATCGGTCTGCGGTTCGACCCGTATGTTCACCTGGAAGCATCGGGAGACCCGCACCTGCCGGAGTACACGGTTAACCTGGACATCTTCCGGGTGGCGCTGGATGCCGTGCCGACGATCATCGTCGCTCCGCCGGGCGGCGGCAAAACCGCCATGCGCGTTGCCGTCACCCGGACGTGCTGGTTCGATATTGGCGGAACGTATCCGTTCCCGCTGCCCTATAACCTGGGCATGGCGCCGTTGACGGGCAAACCGCCGACCGCTACACAGCATCTGCATCTGCTGCTCGAAGCCGGAACCTGCGCATTACTCACCGGGCTGGCATTTCGTCCAGAGCGGTTGCTCAGATCACCAGACGCGACCATTCGGGCGACTGCCGCCATCCTGCGCGCCGGTTTGCCCGGACCGCTCGATTACTACCTGGCCATGCTGCGCGAAACCGGCACTCCCGCCGGATTGACCCCGCTGCTGGAACGAACGTATGCCCTCACCGCGCCGCCGCAGCCTGACGTCTTACACCTGTTCTGTGACGCCTTAGCAGATCCCGGTGTCGATGCCATGCGGGGGCAGGTGGAGGACATATTCCAGGCATTTGTTGAGATAGTGACCGGTGCGCTTGGGTTCAGCCATATTCTTCTCCTGATCGATGGCATCGACGCCATGTACGAGAACCAGGCGGATGCGCGATTTGCGTCAACGTGGGTCTTCGACCTGTTTGATCGTGCTGAAGTGTGGGCCCGGTCGAACGCCTTCATCAAACTGTTCATCCCCGATCTCATGGAACCGGCTGTGACCGGCTATCTTCACCACCATACCATCGCCGCACGCGTAGCGCATATTGTCTGGAATCACGATTTGCTGGTCAGCATGCTGCGGAAGCGCATTTCCGCCGCATCTGAAGAACACTTCGAGTCGCTCGACGCCATCAGCACGCCAGCCCTGACCGATGTCGAACGCCAGATCGTGGCGAACCTGCCGCCCCTGCCGCGCGTCGCGCTCCAGGTGACCCGGCAGGCATTGCTGCATTACGCAGCGCGATTGGACAACGGAGGGCAACTCGATGAGGATGACATTCACCACGCCATCGCATGGTACCGACACCACGCGGCGCAGCACATGCAACCGCCTGCGTCGCGTGCTTAAGGATCGACTGCGACGATCCTGGAGGAACGCAGGTGCGCGTCGCGCCCGGCGCCCTCCGCTGAGCAAAAGGGAGGACACTATGGCACTGACCGATCCGCCGGCATACCGGTCAGATCTCTTTGTCAACCGTGAGAACGAGATCAAGGCGGTGACCAATGCGCTTCAGAACATTGCACGTGGGGACTCCGAACAGATGCGAACAATCGTGTTCCGTGGCGAACGTGGGTTGGGCAAAAGCTGGCTGGCATTGCATCTCCATCGATTCGTTTTGCGAGAAGCGGCGCCCCGCCTGCTGCCGGGCTATCACATCGTGTCGCTGTTGATCAACCTTACACCGCCGCCTGAAGGGTTGACGGTTGATAAACAAGAGTGGCATATCACCCACGATGATGCGCACAGGATCGCCGGGGAGGATGAGACGCACTATGAAGCGCTGCTCCAGAAACTGGTCGCCTGGGTTGCGGAACAACTCGGCATCGTTCGCGCTCCTTACGCTCCGGTGCGCGATCTCTCTGCGTGGCTGGCGCAGGATGTCAAACATAAGCTGGAATCAGAACCACACCTGGTGATCTGTCTGATTCTGGACTCGGTGTTTGAGACGAACTGGAATTTTCTCGATCAACTGGAACGCTACCTGCTCGCCGCGTTTGCAGCGCTGCCGCGTGTTTTGATTGTCATGACCGGACGTGGGCGCCCATACCTCTGGAAGTCGCCCTATCTGCGCACCGAACGTGAAGAACAATCGCTCACCCCCTTCTCCACCGAACAGGTTGCCGAGCAGATCCGACGATCACTCAGCAACGCGCCCGATCTCTCACCTGCGGTCGCCGGTCTATCTGATGAGGCGCTCACCCGGCTGGCGCGGCGGGTGATCGATCTGGGTGGCGGGTATCCGCTGACAAATGAGTTGCTTGCCAGCGCATTCGTGCGTCAGGCGCTCGATAGATTGCCGGAGGGTGGGAGTCTCGAACAGGCGCTCGACCGAGAGACCATCGATGCCAGCGTGCTGGAAAATGTCGCCAACCGCCTGTTGGAGGTCGTGCCAGGAGACCAGCGTCACCGTCTGGATGAAATATTCAATGCGCTGTGTGTGCTCAAAGATGGGTTCCGCGAAAATGAGATGCCTTATCTGCTGGCAGCGCTGCGTAACACGCAACCGGAAGGCTCAGCATACACGATTGCGGCGATGCGCGAGTTGCGTGATCGCCTTATCGAAACCAACCTGGTGCGCTGGCAGGATAAACGGTACGTTCTCGACGAAGCGGTTCGCACCGTGCTCGAACAATACCTGAAATTGCAACGCCACAATGTCTGGCGACGCCTGCACGAGCATGCGGCAGACCTGTACGCAACATGGGCGCAGAAGTACCCCGGCAGCCGCGGGTACTACGATCAGCGCGCCGCATACCATCGCGGCGTTCTGGAGAAAGACGCCGGTCATTCCGATGAGTGAACGGGGAGGTTCCTATGAACGAGGAAGAACGCTATACCGGCGCGTGGGCGACGCCGGACCTGATCGGGCGCAGGGCAATCCTCGATCAGATCGATACAGCGCTCTCTGACGCTTCAGGACCATCCATTATCGCGCTGTATGGTCCCGGCGGCATTGGCAAAACGCGCATCCTGAACGATACGCTCAGGCGGAGCAGAGGCGGCGTCTTCCTGGCGCAGCAGGCGGTCGATCTGTACGACATGCGGTATCACAGCAGTCTCGCGCTTGCCAGCGCAATCTACGCCTCACTGGGTGTTGCTGACGGCAGTCCCTTCCGCACCTTCGAGGAAAAACGTGAGCAGCAGTACAGAGCACAGACATCGGGGGATGTGCGTCAGATCGCTGTAGCAACACAGGATGCATTGCAGGCATTCATCGACGACGTGAACCGCCTCTCGCAGTCGCAGCACGTCGTTCTTGCGCTCGACACGCTTGAACGCATCGCCTACGGCGCTACTGAGCAACGTCTGCCGTTTCAGGTCGCCGCAGCCTGGCAGTGGCTGGTCGAGACAGTGCCCGACTGGGGGAACGTCACCGTGCTGGTCGCCGGGCGCAACCAGATCCGCCATCTCTTCCCCGACCTTGAGCGACGTCCGGCAATTCGTCTGACAACCATCGAAGTGGGACCGTTCACCCTGGAGGAAACAGACGACTACCTGGATGCAGTGGCGCGAGCGGCCAAACAGGCGGGTGAGCAGGCAGTTGCGGACACGCTGCGCAGTCTGACGCCGCAGCGCAGGGAGCAGGTGTACCGCTACTCCGGCGGCGCGCCGATTATGCTGGCGCTGCTGGCGGACTACATCAGCATCGCCGGCTTCGGGCAACTGCCCGGCATCCTCGACATCGAAACCGATCCTGCGCGTGCGCGTGAGGATCTTGAACGGCAGATCGTTGAGCGTATGATGGGCGCTGAAGGCATCCGGGATACGCTCCCTATGCTGGGGCGTGCGCCAAAAGGCGTTGATGACGAACTGCTGGCGCATCTGCTCGACATTCCGGTTGACGAGGCGCGTCGCCGCCTCGAAGCGATCAAGCGTCTGTCGTTCATCAAGGTGCGCGGCAGTCGCTACTTCCTGCACGATGAGATGTACACTATCCTGACACGGCAGATCTACAGCGCGCCGGACGATGCGCCTGAAGCGGAGCGTGTCAACACGGCGATTATTGAATGGTATCAGGGTCAGATCGACGAGCACCACAAACAACTCGACACCCTGTACGCCCCAATTGAGCAGGAGCGCCGCTTCGTCCAGGTGACGCCGCAACTCGATCACGCGCGTATTGCCAGTGTGCAGCAGGAGATTCAGCGCCTGCTGGTTGAACGCATGTATTACACCCTGCGGCTCGATCCGCTCGACGGGTTTCGGGAGTACGTCCGCCTGAGCTTCTACACGACGTTCACCGGCAACACCATGCTCGACATTCAGATCCAGGCGGAGCTGCTGGTCTTCCTCGACGAGCGCGATCCATCAGGACAGCAACTATCCATTGACGGTCTGGAACGTGAGATAGTCCTGGGTGTTGCGACAATTCACCCGGTTGTTCGCCTGTATGCGGAGAACGATTACGCTGGCGTCATTCAGTATGCGCAGCGTTTGCGTCAGGAAGAGCCGCAGACGCTGCAAACCGCCGGTGGATCGACCGAAGCGGCGCTCAATATCTGGGAAGCGCTGGCGCGGCTTGGGCGCGCCAGCAAAGAGGAGCAGGACCTTGAGCGCGCCGATCGCCTGCTGAATGCTGCCGAACAGATCCTGATCCCGATCATGTATGATAAATCAGAAGCGCGGCGCTGGCGCGCCAGAAGTCTGCTGGCGCTGGCGTACCATGCCCGTGGATTCGGGTTGCGGGTGCGCGGGCAGGTACGTCCGGCAATCGACGCCTATCGCCGCGCCGCTGTACTCTGGCGGCGGGTCGATGTGCCGATCTGTCTGGCATGGACCCTGAACAATCTCGGATTTGTCGAGAGTGAGGAGGGAAACTTTGCCGCTGGCCAGGCGCTGGTCGAGGAAAGTCTTGCGATCCGGAGAAAACTGGGGGCGCGTGCGCTTATCGGTTTGAGCTACTCTACCCTCGCTCGTATTCTCATCCTGGCTGGCGATTACCGGTCTGCCGCTACCAGCGCCGAACGCGCGTTGCGGTTATTCCAGGCGGTCGAGTACCGCCTGGGGCAGGGATTGGCGCTGCGGAACCTTGCCGAGGCGCTGCGCCGATCAGTGACGCGCGATGATGATCCTGCCGAACGGGTGCAGATCCTGCGCGAGGCGCGCGACTATGCGCATGCTGCCTATGAACGCTTCGCAGCGATGGGTGATCGTCTGCGCCAGATCGAATCGCTGATCGAAGAAGGATGTGCGCTGCGCGATCTCATCGGGATAAAACACGATCATCCCTCGTTGCTGAAAGAAGACCTCGATACGCTGATGCAGCAGAGTGTGCAGGCGCAGGAACGCGCCGCCGACCTTGCGCGCCAGACCAACAATGTCTTCCGTCAGGTGGACGCCTGTGTCAATATCGCCTACGCCGGTTTTAACGGAGAACGGCTGGACATCATCGAGAAGGGTCTGGTCGCAGCACGTGAAGCGATCCCTGCTGACTATCTCATTACCCGTCGCGGGTTGCCGGATCTCCACAATCCGAACATTCAGAATCGCCAGTTGTTCACCCAACTTGCGCGCATCCATATGTTGATCGGCAGTCGCCTGTTCAAACATTATCACCGTCTCGTCCAGTCAGCGGGCAACGTGAAAGATGTCGCCCAGGAGTATGCCAGGATCGCTGCGTCGTTCGTTGATGAAATCTCTGCGGATTTTCAGTCGGTCAATGATTGTTTGCGCTATGCAGTCCATCATTACGCGCTGGCATTCGAGTATGATCGGCTGTACAGTCTCAGCGATCCCGGCGGGTTACGGGCGAAAAACACTGTGTATAACTGGCTGAAGGATTTGAGCGCCGAAGAACTAGACATCGTTGCGCAGACAGTGCATGCCATCGAGCGCGACTACCCGGTGGGCAGGTCGGCGATGCGCGACCTCCTCGAAAGCCGGGCGCTGCTGATTGAATAACATCACATCTGAGTCGCCTGCAACATGTGCATTTCACCACAACGGACACAGCGGACGCAGCGAGCAATTGATGGAAAACGCAGCGCTCGTTGCGTTGCTGCGGTGCGTGTGTGCGGTACAGGTCTGGTCTGCCAGTATGCCTTGCTCTGCGGGCGCGGCGACCGAAATAAATTTCTGCCGTAACTGCTCAGGCATGCGGTTGAAACCGCGCCTGAGAGGATGCTTCGTGCCAGGTGACCGCCTATGCAGTCGCCGTGACAGCGTCCACGCAGGTGGACGCCCGGCCCGGCTAAAAGCCTTCCAGAGGCGATTTCAATCGCTGAACTTTCTGCCTGCGAGAGAAGCAATCCGACATCGTCCGTCGTTGGGCGTGATGCGGGCTGATGGAGATTGAGCATTAAATCCGCTATACCGCGCTAGCCGTGGGGCTGATGGAGATTGAGCATTTATAGCAGTTCCCATAGAGGTTGAACTAATTGGACAGGGTTGAACACTCCCAGAATCGCGCTGCCAGACACGGTGACCGAAATGATGGAGATTGAGAAATAAATCCGGTATACGCCCTTGCCGTGGGGCTAAAGCCCTCGGCTATGGAATGCAAAGCCCGCCTGCGCGGGCTATGGCGGATTATTTACTCAAAGACCATAATTTCGGTCTACGCTCTGCCGGAAACGGGCGCCTCGCACGACACGGCAGACCCGGACAGGAGTCAACGTATCTGAGAACCGCTATAATCCGCTATCCCGCACGAGCCGTCGGGCTGATGGAGATTGAGCATTAAATCCGCTATCCCGCGCGAGCCGTCGGGCTGATGGAGGTTGAAAATTAAATCCGCTATACTGCGCTAGCCGTGGGGCTGAAGCCCTCGGCTAACCAGGGCAAAGCCCGCCTGCGCGGAACGTGAACTCCAATGATGACCCTCTTGCCTCTCGCCTATCGGCTATCGATGAGCGGTTGAAACCGCGCCTGAGCGGACGCTTCGCGCCGGGCGACCGCCTATGCGGTCGCCGTGGCAGCGTCCACGCAGGTGGACGCCCGGCGAAAAGCCTTCCAGAGGCGATTTCAATCGCTGAACGCTTTCTGGAACGTTCCATCTTCTGCTATGCGCCGCTTGCCGTCGGGCTGAAGCCCCCGGCTAGCCAGGGCAAAGCCTGCCTGCGCGGAACGTGAACTCCAATGATGACCCTCTTGCCTCTCGCCTATCGGCTATCGATGAGCGGTTGAAACCGCGCCTGAGCGGACGCTTCGCGCCGGGCGACCGCCTATGCGGTCGCCGTGGCAGCGTCCACGCAGGTGGACGCCCGGCGAAAAGCCTTCCAGAGGCGATTTCAATCGCTGAACGCTTTCTGGAACGTTCCATCTTCTGCTATGCGCCGCTTGCCGTCGGGCTGAAGCCCTCGGCTAGCTAAGGCAAAGCCCGCCTGCGCGGAACGCGAACTCCAATGATGACCCTGTCGCCTATCGGTCATCGGCTATCGATGAGCGGTTGAAACCGCGCCTGAGCGGACGCTTCGCGCCGGGCGACCGCCTATGCGGTCGCCGTGGCAGCGTCCACGCAGGTGGATGCCCGGCGAAAAGCCTTCCAGAGGCGATTTCAATCGCTGAACGCTTTCTGGAACGTTCCATCTTCTGCTATGCGCCGCTTGCCGTCGGGCTGAAGCCCTCGGCTAGCCAGGGCAAAGCCTGCCTGCGCGGAACGTGAACTCCAATGATGACCCTCTTGCCTCTCGCCTATCGGCTATCGATTATCGGCTATCGGCTATCGATTATCGGCTATCGATTATCGGCTATCGGCTATCGATTATCGGCTATCGGCTATCGATTATCGGCTATTGCCTATGCAAGGCGCAGCCCTCCTGCGTACCGCAGCAAACGCAACCCCTCCAGCCGCAGCACCGCAGGGAAGAGCGCCTGGTAGATGCGACAGTTCGGCGATCGGACGTCGAAGCGCCCCGTCACGCGGTACGTCAGCGCCGGACAACCGCCGGCGCACCAGGAGCGCCACATACACGTCCGGCATCCCTCCTTTGCATCGACCGGAATGCGCTGAATACCGGTGGCATCTTCGCGGATCAGGCGCAATGGATCAGGCGCATCAACGTCGGTCACGGTGCGCTTGATCTCCATGTGGCACTTCGCCACCCTGCCGCGCTGGTCGATGACCATATACGCGCTCCCGACGCCGCAGGGATGGTCGTGCGGCGCGTCGAACCGAACCAGATCGAGCAGCGCGCCGAAGAGACGGTACGGCGGCAGGCGCTGTTCGATCACGGCAAATGCCGCCTTCATCGCCGCAGTGATCTCCTCCTCGCCATAGGCGAGATCGGCATCGGCGGCAGCATAGTCGTTCGCGCGGTAAAAGTTCAGCGAAAACGGCAACCCCCGATCCAGCGCATACGCGACTGTTTCGGGGAGTCCGGCAAGATTGCGGCGTGACAGGGTGATCGAGAGCGACGGTATCACGCCATGCTGTGCCAACCGGTCGAGCGTCTGCGCCACGTGGGCAAACGAACCGCGACCGTTGACGAACCGCCGTTGCGCATCGTGCAGCGCACCGATGCCATCAAGCGAGATCATCAGGCGCAACCCGCTGTCGCGGATCTGACGGATCTGGCGGTCGCCGAGGGCGACGCCATTGCTGAGCACAACCCCATCGAGAGCAAGATTATGCCTGGTTGCGCAATCGCGCGCATACTGATGAAACGCGACTATCAGCGGAAGGTTGAGCGTCGCCTCGCCGCCAGCATACTTCAGTTTCACCCGCCGAAACTGGTGCGCCATGGCAGAGCGGATCACAGCATCAATCGCCTGCCGACCACGCGCCTCGTCCATTGAATCGGGCGTCTTGTTGATGTAGCAGTAGTCGCAGCGCAGGTTGCACGCATTCGTTATGTGCAGCCAGACAGTCAACGTCTCAGATGCCTTGCGCTGGACGCCTGATGGTCGATCAACGCGCTGGATCAACCCCAACCTGGCAAGGCGCAGCATCCCGCGCTGAACCATCCCGACGTCGTCACCCTCATCGGCGGCATCAACCAGCCGTCGGGGCTGGCGAAACCGGTCGAGCAGCATCCACGCTGCCTGATCGAGCACAACCACACCCGCAGCGCCGTGCGGGTTGAACGCCAGCACCCACCCTCCCGGAAGAGCATCGGTGTGGAGCGCCGGCAGCGCATACGCAACCGTTGGATCGATGTTGGCAGTGAGCAGCGGAGGAGTACCGTCGTCCGGGCATGCGCAATCGGTCTCCGGCGGCGCGAAACAGTCGGTCTCAACCGCATTCGCCATGTGCGACTCCAGATCCATCGCGCACAGGATCACCGGCATTGATCGGATCGGTGCAGCGCCAGAATCGTTCATCGTGGGTCTCCCTTATTCACTTCCGCCCGGAGCAACTCCTGCCGACGTACCTGTTCACACCCGAGATACCACACGCGCCAGGCAGCAAGGGTGTCCTACCCTGGTGCGTCTACGAGGGCAAGATGCCTTTGCTCCCAGAAGAAATGTGAACACGTACCTGTCGACGCCAGACCTGCGGCATAGCTGCGAAGATGCTCCTGAGCGGTTTGCAGATTGCGCATATGTTTACTATACACCATTTTTAGCGCCTGTCTACCCGTCTTCAAACAGACAGGGAGCGGTGAGCCTCAGGTGAGCCGCGCGCTTCCTTTCCCTGAACAACACGATGCCAGAACGCAGGCAACCCCTCATCCAGGTCGCAGGTTGCACGGGGCGCAGACGCGATATGCTGCAATCGAGGGAACAACCCCTCAGGCGTCACAGAAGGGAGGAGAACCATGGATCTCGACATCCTGCTGACAATCATCTTCGCCGTCATCCTGATCGGAGCAGCGCGCTGGATGATCGGCGTGCTCATCCAGGCGCTCATCAACCTGATTGGCGCACTCGTGAGCGCCACGGGCGCAATCGTCCTGATCGGCGCACTGGTCTGGCTGTTGAACAGTATGAGATAAACGCAGCACAACCGGTCGGCGCGATACGCTGCCCGATTGCGTTCAACCACGAGATACTGCGCAGGAGATGTTTTAGAAATGAAGAAACCCCGCCGGAGGAGCGACGGGGTTTGCCGGTGTACCGCCCTCATGGAGCGGGAGACGGGATTCGAACCCGCAGCCCTCTGCTTGGGAAGCAGATGCGCTACCGTTGCGCCACTCCCGCATGCATTGATACTGTAACAGTTTCGGCGTTTTCTGTCAAGATCGATTCGCCTGCCTTGACAAAACCTGCGTCTGCCGCTATAGTTATTGTTGCAATGACACTAATTGAGGTGCGGCGATGGCAGACACAACTGACGAAACCGCCGAAACCTACGACCCCGCGCGCTACGAACGCCCCTCCGTCACCGTCGATGTGGTGATCTTCACGCTGATCGATCGCGAACTCCACGTTCTGCTGGTGCGACGCAAACGCTGGCCCTACGAAGGGTTCTGGGCGATTCCCGGCGGTTTCGTGCAACTGCACGAGTCGCTTGAGGATGCTGCGCGCCGCGAACTCGAAGAAGAAACCGGCGTGCGCGACATCTATATCGAGCAGTTGTATACCTTTGGCGATCCGGATCGCGATCCGCGCACGCGGGTGATCAGCGTTGCCTATTTTGCCCTGGTTCGCGCCGACCGGCAGCGTCTGCGGGTGTCGGACGAAAGCCTCGATGTGCGCTGGTTCCCGGTGCGCGAGATTCCGTCGCCGCTCGCCTTCGACCACGACCGCATCCTGGCGACAGCGCTGGCGCGGTTGCGCTCAAAACTGGAGTATACCACCCTGGCGTTCGAACTGCTGCCGGAAGTCTTTTCGATCCTGGAATTGAAACATATCTACGAACAAATTTTCGGCGAAAAACTGGACAAAGGCAATTTCTATCGTAAAATTAAGGACGCCGGCGTGCTGGAGGAGACCGGTCTGCTACGTGAGGGGCGCGGTCGCCCGACGCGGCTCTACCGCTTCCGCCGTGACCGCGGCGATGGGCAGTTCGTCTTCCGCTGGCGCGAGGCGCGTATCGACGCAGATGATCCGCAGGATCATCATCCGTCGTCGTGAGATGGAACCGGTTTGCGCCGGGTGCGCTCCGCAGCCCGGCAAAAGTGCATCGCCCTGAGGAGGAACCTATGCCTGCCCGGATGAACCTGGCTGACCACGCACGTGCATTCCTGACGTATCTCGATGAGTGGTTCGGCGCGTTGCAGGATGTACCGCTGGCGGACGTTGTCGCCGGTGAACCCGAACGTGTCGCCGTGCTGTCGATCGATGTCATCAACGGCTTCTGCAAGAGCGGTCCGCTGGCGAGCGAGCGCGTGGGTCGAATTGCGCGCCCGGTCGCCGATCTGCTCAGGCATGCCTATGCGCTGGGGGTGCGCAACTTTGCGTTGACGCAGGATGCCCACGATCCGCAGACGCCGGAGTTCGAAGCATACCCGCCGCACTGCATCGCTGGCAGCGCCGAGAGCGATACGGTCGAAGAGTTGAAGGCGCTGCCGTTCTTTGGCGATATTGCTGTCTTTCCCAAGAACTCGATCAGTTCGATAATCGGCACCGGTTTGGGCGACTGGATCGGCGCCCGCCCGCAGATCGATCGGTTCATCGTCGTTGGCGATTGCACCGATCTCTGCACCTATCAGGGCGCGATGCATCTGCGCCTGGAGGCGAATGCGCACGGCATTCAGCGACGTGTGATTGTGCCTGCCAATGCGGTGGATACGTTCGACACACCGGTATCGACGGCGCGCGAACTGCGTATCAAGGCGCACGATGGCGATCTGCACCACGTGCTGTTCCTGCACCATATGGCAATGAACGGGATCGAAGTGGTGCGGGCGCTGGTATAATGGCGAAACGCCACGTTTGCATCTACGACGTCGGAAAGGAAGACAGGTATGGCGGTGGCTCTGACGCTCTGCGACCGCTCAGAGGAGATGGTGCGCGCCTGGCAGCGTTATTTCCCGCTCGATCTCGGGGTGCGGATCGTGAAGGGGAATATCCTGACACTGCCGGTCGAGGCGCTGGCAGTGCCGGCGAACTCCTTTGGGTATACCGATGGCGGCATCGATCTGACGATCAGTCGTGAAATCTTCGACTGGCGTCTGCAAGAACGGTTACGCGCCGTGATCGACCGGCAGTATGCGGGAGAGTTGCTCGTCGGTCAGGCGCTTGTGATGGCGACCGGCAGCGATCGCTTCCGCTATGTGGTGGTGGCGCCGACGATGCGCGTTCCCGGCGACGTCAGCGCAACGATCAACGCCTACCTGGCGATGCGCGGCATTCTGCTCGCAGTTGAAGCGCATAACCAGAGTGCACAGTTCGGGCATGAGCGCATTCGTTCGATTGCAGTGCCGGGACTGGCGACCGGCGTCGGCAAGATGCCGCCAGAACGATCCGCGTTCCAGATGTACACCGCCTACCGCAGTATTGTCCTGAGCGACCTGGAGTGGACCAGATCGCTTGATAAACAGGTGGAGTACGATCGGAAAATGCGCGAGATCGGTGCGGCGCGTACAGGCGACTCATGACTGATTCTGCTGCAATTCTGAGCGCGTTGAACCCGGCGCAGCAGCAGGCGGTGACGGTTGATCCCGGTCCGGTGCTGGTGCTCGCCGGTCCGGGGAGCGGGAAGACGCGCGTGCTGACCCATCGCGTCGCGTATCTGATCGGCGTCCAGGGTGTCGATCCGCATACGATTCTGGCAGTGACGTTCACCAACAAGGCGGCGCGTGAGATGCGCGACCGCCTTGTTGCTTTGATCGGCGCAGGACAGTCGGCGGCGTTGACGGTCGGCACCTTTCACAGTATCTGCGCGCGCTTTCTGCGCCGCGACATTGTTCACCTGGGGCGGGAGCGCGATTTTGCGATCTACGATACTGATGATCAACTACGGGTGATGAAGCGTGTCCTGCGCGATTTGAACCTCGATGAGAAGAAACATCCGCCGCGCGCTATCCACGCCGCCATTTCGCGCGCCAAGAATGAATTGATCACTCCATCCGACTATAGTCGCCATGCGCGTTCGTACTTCGAGGAGGTGACGGCGCGTTGTTTTGCACGGTATCAGGAACTGTTGCGTGACTCGAATGCGCTCGATTTCGACGATCTGCTGGTGGAAACGGTGCGTCTCTTCGATCATCACCCGACCGTGCTCGAACGCTATCAGGAACGCTACCGCTTCCTCCTGGCGGATGAGTACCAGGATACGAACCGGGCGCAGTATGTTCTGCTGAAGCAACTGGCAGCGCGGCATCGCAATATCTTCGTCGTTGGCGATGAGGATCAGTCGGTCTATGCGTTTCGCGGCGCCGACATCCGGAATATTCTCTCGTTCGAGCAAGATTACCCCGATGCGCAGGTCATTCTGCTGGAGCAGAATTACCGCAGCACCCAGGCAATCCTCGATGTCGCCCAGGCGGTCATCAACCGCAGCGCACAGCGGCGGCGCGAAAAACGCCTCTGGACGCACAACGGCGCGGGCGCGAAAGTCCAGCTCATCGAAGGGTACGACCAGGACGAAGAGGCGCAACTGGTTGCTGCGGAAATCGCCCGTTTGCTTGCCAGCGGTGCGTATCAGCCAGGCGACATTGCCATCATGTATCGCACAAACGCGCAATCGCGCGCCGTTGAAGAAGCGTTGCTTGCGCGTCAGTTGCGCTATGTGATCGTCGGCGGTACGCGCTTCTATGAGCGGAAGGAGATCAAAGACGCGCTTGCCTATCTGCGTCTGGCGCTCAATCCGTTCGATGACATCAGCCTGAGTCGGGTGTTGAACTGGCCCGCCCGCGGCATCGGGCAGCGCACGCAGGAGGACCTGGAGCGGCGCGCAGGCGCGGCTGCTGTGCCGTTGTATGTGGCGCTCCAGATGCTCGCTGCTGAAACCGATCCGGCGTCCTCTGCAGGCGGAGGGGCGGGGGGGCGTGCGCGCAATGTCCTGCTCGGCTTTCTTTCGCTGATCGATGAGATGATAGCTCAGCGTCAGCGCCTGACGCTTGGCGCATTGATGGAATGGCTGTTTGCGCAGGTAGGGTTCCGTGAGGCGTTGCAGCGTGAGTATGGCGAAGAGGAAGGGGAGGATCGGTGGAATAACGTGCTGGAATTGCGCAACGTTGCCGAGAACTATGCCACGCTGCCGATTGAGAGTCAGTTGCCGACGTTTCTCGAAGAAGTTGCGCTGGTCTCCGACATCGATACTCTTCAGGAAGAGCGCGACGCTATCACATGCATTACGCTGCATCAGGCGAAAGGGTTGGAGTTTCCCGTCGTCTTCCTGGTCGGTCTCGAAGAAGGATTGCTTCCGCACGCCCGCTCGACCGATGACCGCGACGCGCTCGATGAGGAGCGCCGGTTGTTCTACGTTGGCGCGACCCGCGCAAAAGAGCGTCTCTATCTGCTCCACGCCTTTCGCCGCACCACCTATGGGCGCGCCGACATCGCCACACCGTCGCGCTTTCTCCACGACATCCCGCCCGACCTGCTGCAACGCACACCGAAGCGCGGGTACGCTGCACAGCAGTCGTCGCTGTTCACCAATCGCGCGGCAATTGCGCGCGAGCAGCGCCAGGAACGCACACAGCCGTCGCGCCGTTCCGCGCCCGACGGACCGCGCGACGTCGCCTTCTTTGCCGGGCAGAAAGTGCGCCACGCGCAGTTCGGCGAGGGGATCGTCGTCAGTTCAAAACTGGTCGAAGGCGACGAAGAAGTGACTGTCGCTTTTGTGGGCAAGGGAGTCAAACGTCTGCTGGCGAGTTTCGCCAACCTCCAGCGCGCCGACGATTGACTCTATCGCTGCGGCTATCCCACCGGTTCCGTAATCGTCTTGAGGACGCGGTGCGCCTTGAGCGCCAGCCACAGCGCCAGGCGATCTTCGGCGACATCCGGGTCGCGCCCGCTGATCTCTTTGATCCGTGTCAGGCGGTAGAGGAGGGTGTTGCGGTGAATGTGCAGCGCATCGGCGGTGCGCGCCAGGTTGCCGTTGTGCTCGAAGAACGCTTCGAGGGTTTTCAGCAACTCACCGTGCTGGTCACGGTCATACTCGACGAGCGTGGCAAGCGTACTGCGGTAAAACTCCCACAGTTCGGGCGACTCGCGCAGCAGCAGGAGCAGGCGGTACACCCCCAGATCGCTGAAGTCGAGCACGCGCCCATTGCCCACCAGTTCCCGCCCGATCAGGAGCGCCTGTTCGGCTTCGCGCAGTGAGCGCGACCAGGCGGTGAGCGTCGGCGCCTCCCGCCCGATTGCGACCAGCACATTGGGAATATCGTTCACCAAACGCTGGCGCAGCAGATCCGCCACTTCGTGGAACCGTCGCCCACGACTGACCGCTGGAATGTAGCAGAGCACATCATCGATCCGACGCATCATCGGTGCGGCGACCCCAAGAGCGTTGAGCGCGGCACTGAGCGCATCGGCAATCCGCGCAATTGTGCGATCATCTCCATCGACGATGCCGCAGAGCAGAGCGACGTGCGGTTGCCGCAGGTCGTAGCCCAGTTCACGCCCGCGTTGCACCAGCGTTTTGTCGTCGGTTGCGGCGCCGACGAGCACTGCCTGCACAAAATCGCCGCGCAGACGCTCTTCAGCAGCCAGCACCGCCTGTTCTTTTGCCAGTTCCAGCGCCAGCGCCGATGCGCCCTGCTGCGCCGCCAATCGATCCCAGTCGTCGAGCGTGTCGCCGCAGAGCGCCAGGTAGCCAAAGTTGCGCCCTGCCGCATCGCCGGATGCCATCTGCCCGATCTGCTGCACCCAGATATGCTGCCCCAAATGTGCGACTGCGCCGGTCGTGCGCGGTTGCAGCGTCTGCAAGGCGACGCGCGCCGGTCCGCGCGCCCGTAACGCGCGCACCTCTCCGGCTGAACTGTAGTACGCCAGGCTGCGTCCGGTGCGCTCGACGAGCGTTTCCAGCAACCCGTTGACTCCAGCGCCTGCCAGCGAACGCTGCGTCAGCACCGAGCCGAGCTGAGCGGCGCGGCGTTCGATCTGCGCATCATAGTCGCTGATCAGACGCTGAACCTCGCGTTCGACTTCCCGAATGTCGCAGGAGTCGGGAAGTCGAATGAGCGGCAGACGCAGGCTTTCAGCAGTCGTGTGCGCCGGATCGGGGATGTCGCCCTGCACCGCAATGGCTGCCACAGGCACCTGCGCCAGGCGCTCGATCAGATTGGCGAGCGTCAGGCGTTCATCGAGCGCGCGCAGCACACTGGTCGCCACGACCACACATTCGCCGCCGCGTAGATTGGTAAAGGCCGGCGGCGTTGCGCGCGGCGTCGTCACCCAACTCACCTGGTGGTTGAGACCGGCATTGCCAGCAACGACTTCTGAACCGTCTGGCAACGCCAGGCGCAAGACATCCTGAACGGTCACAGGGGGCATGGGTCAACCTCAACCGGTCGTGTGCCAGACCACGAACATCGGGTCTGCGCGTCTATTCTACAACGATCCGGTACAGGGCGCCATTATTATACCCGGCGACGTACAATTCACCGGCTTCGTCTTCGCCGAATGAAGCAATCTGCAAACCGGATTGCAACAGTTCGACACGCTCCCACTCCGCACCAGACGGACGTAACCCCCAGATGCGCCCGCTGCAAAAATCGCCGAAGACATAGACTCCCTGCAAGGCGGGGAAAGCCGCGCCACGGTAGACATGTCCGCCGGTAACGGAGCACCCCAGGCTATGCGGATAGACGTCGATCGGCAGATCGAAAGCGTCGCGGTTACAGTCGTTGCGGCGAAAGCACTCATCTCCTTCCATCACATTCCAGCCCAGGTTCGCACCCGCAATCCGCCCGGCGCGCAGCAGGTGCACCTCTTCGAGCCGGTTCTGCCCGACATCGGCAATAAACAGATCGCCGGTTGCACGGTCGAACGAGAAACGCCACGGATTGCGCACGCCGATTACCCAGTTCTCCTGCCGACCATCAACGCCATCCGCCCAGGGATTGTCGGGGGGAATGGTGTACGGGAGATCTTCGACATTGATGCGCAGTATCTTTCCAAGCAGCGTCGAACGATCCTGCCCTGCACCAAGCGGATCCCCGGCGCTGCCGCCATCACCCATCCCAATATAGAGCATTCCGTCAGGACCAAACACAATCAATCCACCATTGTGATTGGAAAAGGGTTGTCCAATCGTCAACACCACCTGTTCACTGACCGGATCGGCGCGGTCGCCGGTCGCCTCGAACCGTGAGACGACGGTGTCGCCATCGTTATCGGTGTAGTTGACGAAGAGCCAGCCATTCTCGCGGTAGCGCGGATGAAATGCGACGCTCAGCAATCCCTGCTCATTGGCGCGCGATCCTACCCGATCGGTAATATCCAGGAATGGTTCAGGCAACACCTGTCCGTCGCGCACGATCCTGATGCGCCCGACCTTCTCCACCACAAAGAGTCGTCCGCTGCCGTCGCCAGCGTGCGTTATGTGCAGCGGACGATCAAATCCATCGGCTATGTGTTGCAGCGCGATCGTGGGGGGCCATGCCCCAGCCGGTTGCGGCGCAGGCGGTGCGGTGGCAACCGGCGCCGATGGTGCGGCATCAGGCGTCGGCGGAATGGATGTCGGTTGACCAGGCGGCACAGGCGTCGTCGCCGCCGTCGGTTGACCAGGCGGCACGGGCGTGGTCGCCGCAGTCGGCTGTGCCGGCGGTACCGGCGTGGTCGCTGCGGTTGGGATCAACGTCCCTGCCGGTCGGTCGGCGAGCGGCGTGCGGGCAGGTATCGAATTGCAACCAGCGAGCGCCACAATGAGGAAAACGAACAGGATCGAAAAAAGACGCATCACATACTCTCCTTACGACTTGCTCAAACGCGGGGATTCACGTTGCATCGTTGCGCCAGTTCATCCGGAGGATCGGCATCTTCCCGAACAGTCAGCTGCGGCGAAGCAATCGCCCGGGAACTATCATGATCCATTATGCCTGATCCTGTCCCGATGCTCCTCACCTCGCATATGAGAAACCGCTGAGAAATCGTTCGCTCGTTTGACAGCAGAATGCGTTCGGGGTATGCTTCTGAAGACATATAACCAACGCTCACACAAACCTATGACGTATGCAACGTCTCTCCCGCTTCCGGACGACATTGCCGGAGATCTGGCGGAAGTGGAACAGATCATTACTGTGCGGATGAATGCCCGCCCAATCGTCGCTCAGACTGCGAACGCTGCCATGCGCGACGCAGACAAACTGCGCCTGCGCGCTGCGCTTGTGATGCTGGCAGCGCGTCTCGGTCGCTATGATACGCGCCGGGTTGTCCATGCCGCCGCCGCTGCCGAACTTATCCACAGCGCCACAACCGTTCACGACAGCCTGATCAACGAAGCAGCCCGCCGCCGTGGGAAGCCGGTCGGGGATCAGCACTGGAACGGTGATGTGGCATTGATGTCGGGCGACTATCTGCTGGCGCTGGCAGCGGCTGAGATGGCGCTGGCGCCGGATGCGCGCATCATTGGGATGTATTCGCGGGTGGTCATGGCGTTCTGTGAAGGAAAACTGGCGCCGGTGACCGTGATCAATCCGCTCGATCAGGCGCTGGCGCAGCACGAGTTTGTCGCCGAAAGCCGGACTGCCGCACTGCTCGAAGCTGCTGCGCGCGTCGGGGTTGTGTGCGGCAGTGGCGATGATGCGTTGGGCGATCTCCTGGGACCGTTTGGTCGGGCGCTCGGTATGGCGCTCCATATCGCTATCGAAGCGCGTGACTATGAGATGGGAGGCAGTGATGCAGGGCGCGACCTGCGCGCCGGACGAATCACGCTGCCGTTGATCTATGCCGCGCACGCAGAGGGTGGCGCCGGACTGGCGACGGTGATCGATCAGCACCCGCTCGATGCGCGCCACGCGGCAGAAGTTATCGCGCGGGTGCGGCGTGACGGCGTTCCGCCTGCACGCGCCAGAGCGCAGCAATACGTGCAACAGGCGATCGAGACGTTGACAGCGCTGCCGCCAGGCGCTACCCGTGACGCGCTCGCGGCGCTTGCGGATCGGGTTGCTGCTATGTGATGCCAGATCGTCAGGTTGATCGAGACGCTCTCCCATGGCTACTTTCACCCTGCGTTCCACCCGCCACGCACTGATTGTGACCCTGGCGGAACTCGAACTTGAGTTCTCTCTCGACGATGGCGGGTTACGGGCACTGCGCCGACCGGGCGGACCGGACGTGATCGGGCGTGGCGCACCGCATACGGGCGTTGATGTCTCGCTCGCGGAAACCGGCTGGTTGACCCAGCGTTCGTTTGCTCGCTATCTCAACCATTTTCTCTACGATATTCCTGGCGGCGTCGAAATCGTGATCGTCGTCGGTCTCGGTCCACTGAAGATCTACGACCGCTACCGTGCAGTCGGTTCGTTCATAACACGCCGTATCAGTATCGAAAATACCGGCGACGATGAACTGGCGTTGTGTGGAGTGCGCCTGACGATCAGCAACGCGTGCGTCGGCATGCCGGAACGCTGTCGCTTCGAAGCGCCGGCAAATGTGATCCGTCCCCGTCTGCCGATTGCTCGCCTGCGCGGTGACCCGCACCACCGTCACTGGTCGGACACATCGGCGCTGGAGATCCCGGCGTTTGCTCTGGCGCCCGCCGATGCGCCCGGTTTGCTCGCCCTGCACAACGACATGGTTGGCGAAACGCTGGCGTGCTGGTACAAAGACCCCTCCAACGCGGCGCGTCCGCGGGTGGAAAGTGATGGCAACGCTGTCACACTGTTTCACGACATTCGCATCGCGGAGCGCCTGCGGGTTGAGGTGGCGCTATCCGTTGGGGTGCAGGCGCTGCTGCTGGAGCGCGCACCCTGGCACAACGCCCTGCCACGGATCCATCAGGTGATGACGCGCAGCCGGGCGAACCCGGCAACACCGCCCGAATGGGTGGCGGACGCAGCCGTGTTTGTGACGCATCCGGCGCATTTCGGGGGCGCCTGTGGATTAATCGAGGCGCTCGATGCCATTCAGCGCCTGGGTTGCACCGCACTCTGCCTCCTGCCGGTTCACGATATTGCCGCCCCACGTCAGTACACGGAAGAATGGTCTCCGGCGCAACCGGAGGACCTCTATGCGCTACGCTCGTTTGCGATGCTGGCGCCAGAGATCGGAGGGATCGAAGGATTGCGCGATGTTGTGGCTGCCGCTCATGCGCGCGGGATGCGGGTGATCCTCGATCTGCCCCTCTCCGGCTGCGCCGCTGACTCGCCCTACGTATCAGAACATCCAGACTGGTTCTGCCTGGATCAGAGCGGACAGTTCATTCGCTTTGCGGGGGAGGTCGATACCTTCTATTTTGACTGGCGCAATGATGCCCTGCGCACCTATGCCGTCGGTGAGCTGATGATGCTGATGGAACAGAGCGGTATCGACGGTTTTCGCGTGCTGGTTGCACGCGATGTGCCGCCGGGATGGCCCCTTGGCGCAGCGATCAGCGGCGGCAGCAGTATGGGCGTGGTGCGTCTGATCGAGATGTTGTACGCCGCAATGCGCCAGGTTCGACCCGACGCGGCGCTGGTCACCGATCTGGCAGGACCGATGCTTGCGCCCTGTCGGGATCTGATCATCGACAAATCGGCGCACCATATGTTTACCTATCTGGCAATTGGAACGCTTGGCGCAGCTGAGATGCAGGAGTGGCTGATCGACAACCTGGCGATCGGTGATTCGGGAGGGCTGCGTGCGTGTTTCACCGAAAGCCATCATTCGTGCGTGAGCAATCCGCTGGCTGATGTACTCCGGGGTTCACGCCCGGCACGCATGATCCTTGCTGGCATGGTAGGGTGCGGCTACGTGCCGTTGATCCGCGCCGGTCAGGAACAGGAACCCGGCGACCGTGACGGTATCACCCGCCTGCTCCACGCACGGGCGCGCAGCGTTGCGTTGCGCCGCGGCGCAATCGATCCGAACGGTGTGCGCTGCGACGACCCGGCAGTCTTTACGGTGCTGCGACGACACCCGGAAGAGTGTGTTGTCACGCTCCTGAACGTCAGTCCCCTCCATCGTCAGGTGACGCTTGCGTTGCCGCTTGCAGACCTGCCGGATGGCGACTGCCTCATTGATGACCTGCTCGATGGCGATCCGCCGCAGAACTCAACGGATGCGCTTCGGCGCGACGATCTGGCGGCATTGTCGATCACGCTGGCGCCATTCGCCGCGCGCATGCTGGCGTTGCGTCCCGCACCGCTGCATCCCGACAACGGCATTGTCGATCACACCGTTCATTCGGATAACGTATCACGAGAGTCGTAGGGAGCGAAGCGATCTCCTGTCAATGAACGTCGTGTGCCTCAGGCGGCGGCTGAAATTGAGTCTCGAGATGCCGTTTATGCCTGCCGGTCTTCCATCACCGCAGCTGCACACTTTTCACCGCTGATCATCGCAGCATTCAGGCTGCTCGCCTCGGTAAACTCACCCGCGAAGTACAGTCCCGGTCGCCCGCTCCGATTGTCGGGCAGGAGAGGATGAATGCCCGGCGCCTGGGGAAACTGTGCATAGGAAAGGCGATAGATGCGCAGCGGTTGATACCCTTCGAGCGCCGCCAGCGCAGCGGTATCACCGGCAAACATGCGCCGCAGATCGGCAAGCGCCGCGCGGGAGAGATCCTCATCACTCAGCGAACTCGCGCCAAGCACCGAAACGCTGAGCAGGTGACGACCGGGCGGGGCGTACTCCGGCGCGACATTGCTGAGCATCTGCGCGTTATTGACCAGCGCATCAGAAGCGGCGTTGAGGACGATCTTGCGTCCCTGATAGACAGGTCGATCGCCGCCGAAGTAGAGCGTGATCGTCTGCAACGCGCCCTGCGGCATTGGCAAACCGCTCAACCGCGCCGCTTCCGGCGCTGGCGTGGCGACCACCACCGCATCGGCAGACAGTTCTTCCCCTGATTCCAGTCGCACGCCGGTCACCCGCCCGCTGGAGTCGATGAGTGCGGTGACCGGAGCGTGCAATCGGATTAGACCGCGTTCGCGCAGCGGGGTGCCAAGTTGTTCTGCAATTGCGCCCATGCCATGCGCCGGCAGCGCTGCTGCGCCCTCACTGAGCATCTTGAAGTCGAACCGGAAGCATTTGGCGCTGGTACGCAGGCTGCGGTCGAGAAAAATGCCGCCGTAGAACGGTCGAAAGAAAACGTTGATTGTCTGTTCGCTCAAGCCGCAGCGCCGGAGATACGCCAGCGTTGTTTCGTCATCGCCTGCCAGCACTGCATCGATTGGCTGACGGCGCAGACGCTGTGCGAGCAGCAGGATGCGCAATTTATCGAACGGCGGGACAATCGGAGCGAGCGCGGCATCGATGGCTGCCGTCGGATCACGCAATGGATCGGTCAGAACAAAACGTCTACCATGGAGACAAATGATCGCGCCCGGATCAAAACGCCGCAGATGCAACCCTTCCATATCAAGATGGCGGCGCGCCGCCGGGTACGCCTCGAATAAGACCTGAAACCCCCGGTCGAACGTGAAACCGTCGGCGTAGTCGGAGCGCACGCGCCCGCCGATGCCATCACCGGCTTCAACAACAGTGACATTTACCCCAAGCGAGTCGAGTATGCGGCCACAGGTCAACCCTGCAAGCCCTGCACCAACAATCAGCACATGCATAGTTGCGCTCGTTTGACAAAACTAACGATACGTGAAACCATTGACAGACGGTGTACATTATATTCTAAAGGATACATCGTATGGCTACGAACCCGCTATCGCTTCAGATGTACACCCTGCGCGACCTGGCATCCGTCGATTATGTTGGGACGCTGAAGAAGGTGAAAGAGATCGGGTATGGCGCTGTCGAAGTGGCAGGCGTTGGCAGCATGGGCGCTGCAGAACTGCGCCGCGAACTCGACGCAATCGGGTTGATCGTGTCGGGCGCTCATGTGCCAATCCAGGCGCTGGAGGGTCAACTCGACACCGTTCTTGCAGACATGCAGACTCTTGGCGCGCCCTATCTGATCTGCCCCTGGATGCCGCCAGAGCGCCGCAGCAGCGCCGACGACTACCGTGCGCTGGCGCGCGTCCTCAATGGCATCGGTGAGCGGGTCAGCCGCGCCGGGTTGACCTTCTGCTACCATCACCACGATTTTGAGTTGCACCCCTTTGGTGACACGACTGGACTGCACATCCTGTTGCACGAATGCGATCCGCGCCACGTGGCGTTCGAGATCGATGTGTACTGGGCGGCGTATGCTGGCGTCGATCCGGTGCAGTTGATCGGCGAGTTCGCCGGGCGCGCGCCGCTGGTTCATCTGAAGGACATGGCACCCGGCAGCCGCACATTCGCCGAAGTTGGCTCTGGAACGCTGGACATCCCTGCGATCCTGAATGCCGCGCGCAACGCCAGTGCGCAATGGTTCGTCGTCGAGCAGGATGTCTGTCAGCGCCCGCCGCTCGAAAGCGTGCGGATGAGTTACGAGTACCTGCGCGGGTTGGCGATGTAGACGTTCCGGATACTGATGGAAACCTGTGCATTGAGTGATGAACATCAGGAGAACGAAGAGGAGGCAGCGCCATGCATCATATGTCGAGGTTGATACGTGTCCGCCACACTGATGAAGATGTACAGCGAAGAGGCGTCAATATCATTCTCATAGCAGCCGGGCTGCAAATCATGGCGCTCTTGCTGACGATCTATGCTGGCTTTGCCGGGCGTCTGTCGACACAAGTTCTGATACCGGTCGCTATCAGTCTCATCGTCCAGACGATAGTAATCGTTCTGGCGCGCAGAGGTTCTGTCGATCTGGCAGGGGGAATCCTCGTCGGTATGGCGATTATCGGTATCACGGGCGGTGCGATCTTCAGTAACGACTCTCTCATCACGCCGATATTTCTCGTGACTCCGCTGCTGATGGCTGCTGCTGCGCTGCGACCGGTCTGGATTATCGTCGCGCTCGTCGGAGTCCTGACAGGAATGGGGCTTATCTATACTATGCCATTACCTGAGGCGATTGCTGCACTACGGTCGGCGATCTTTGTGGTTAGCGGGCTGATCATCCTGTTCGCTGCGCTTATTGGCGTCCTGACAAGTGTCGGTCACACTCATCTCCAGCGCCGGCTGCACGACGAAGTAAAGCGCGCCAATCTGGCAAACGCGGAACTGAAGGTTCTCAATGAAGAACTCGACCGGCGCGTTCAAATGCAAACCGAGGCGCTTCGGAAAACGTTGCAGGAACTCGAACAGCAAACGTTCCATCAGGATCAGTTGCTGAAAGAAATTGCCGGGCAGCGTGAAGTGATCCGTGAACTCAGCCTGCCTATCCTGCCGGTAGGGCGCGAGGTGCTGGTGGCGCCGCTGATCGGGGCGCTGGATCAGGAGCGGATGCAACAGTTGCAGAGCCAGGTTCTGAAACGGGTAGAACGCATACACGCCCGCCTGCTCATCCTGGATGTCACCGGCGTCCCGATCATTGATACCCATGTCGCACAGGGTTTGATGAATCTTGTCCAGGGGCTGCGGCTGCTCGGCGCGAATGTCGCCCTGGTCGGGGTGCGCCCGGAAGTTGCACAGACGATTGTTGCGCTCGGCGTGCACCTGCGTGATATCGAGGTGTTCAGCGACCTTGGTTCGGCGTTGCAGCGCGCTGTGAACCGCACTGGGGCGCGGCGGGACTTTTCAAATCTGTCATAGAATCGTCATCGTTATGCACAAATTGTGGATAACTGTGGATAGAATCCTAAATGTTGGATTACATTCTTCCGTCACACCACAAAAAGGGCGCACCGCTGTTTATGGCATTGGGATGAACCTTTCTGCCCGAAGCGGGCACCCCGTGCAACACCATCGACACAGATGATGGTTGCCGGACTCTTCCGTTCTGCACCATCACGTCACGCTTCAGAGTCCACGCTGCCGAACCAACCCCGACGCTCCATCCACTTGGCGAGTTCCAGCACCGGCACAACCGTAACCGCCAGGCCCGCAACGATCAACCAGTCTGTCGGCGACAGGGCATAGGTGCCGAATGCGTCATGCAGGAAGGGCAGATAGACGATCAACGACAGCAATACCAGTTCCCAGATGATCGCCAGGTTGAGCCATTTGTTGGCAAAGGGCCGCCGCAGCACCGAGTGTCGGTCTGAGCGGAAGTTGTAGGCTTTGAAAAACTGGATCAACACCAGCGAAACGAACGTCATCGTCATTGCCTGTTCCAATCCGCGCCCCGAATTCAGCGCCCAGATGAACAGCCCCAGGTTGACCAGCGCCGACCAGACGCCGCCGAGCGCCATCAGTGTCACGACCGGGCGGGTAAAAATGCCAATGCGCGGGTTGCGCGGCTTGCGCTTCATCAGATCTTCTTCGGGCGGATCGACAGCCAGCGCCAGCGCTGGCAAGCCGTCGGTCGCCAGATTTAGAGGATCTGCACCGCCGAGAGCGGCAGAGGCAGACCGAGGAGCGTCGCGCCTGCCATCAGCCCAATCTCGCCGATGTTGGACGAGAGCAGATACATGAGGTATTTTTTGATATTGCTGAAGACGCCGCGCCCTTCTTCCACCGCCGCGACAATCGAGGCGAAGTTATCATCGGTCAGGGTCATCGCTGCCGCTTCTTTGGTCACATCGGTGCCGGTGATGCCCATTGCAACGCCGATGTCAGCGCGCTTGAGCGCTGGCGCATCATTCACGCCGTCACCTGTCATCGCCACAATATGACCGTTCGCCTGCCAGGCGGTGACGACGCGCAGTTTGTGCGCTGGCGAGACGCGCGCATAGACGCTGATGTTCTGGACCTGGCGCTTCAACTGTTCGTCGGACATGGCTTCCAGTTCGGCGCCAGCGACGATTCGACCGCCATCGAGCAACCCCAGGTCGCGTGCAATCGCCTGCGCAGTCAGTGGGTGGTCGCCGGTGATCATGACCGGGCGAATACCCGCCTGAACGCAGGTGGCGATCGCATCCCGCGCTTCGGGACGCGGCGGATCGATCATCCCGATCAGTCCCAGAAATGTCATCCCGGTCGCAGCATTGTCTGGCGTTGCACCCGGCTTGAATGCAACGCCCAGCACCCGTAGCGCCTGGCTCGCCATGTCCTGCGCCTGGCGCATGATCTGTTCGCGCCTTGCATCGTCGAGCGGTTGAACGCCATCGGCGGAAAGGACGAAATCGCACCCTTCGAGAATGACCTCCGGCGCACCTTTGGCGTATGCCGTGGCGTCCTCCGCCGTCTGGTGCAGGGTGGTCATACGTTTGGTCTCGGATGAGAATGGGATTTCGTGGATGCGGGGGTTTTCCGCATCGAGCGCATCTTTCCACAAACCGGCTTTGGCTGCGGCGACGATCAGCGCGCCTTCGGTTGGATCACCCTTGATCGCCCAACTTCCCTCTTCTTTTTTCAGCAGACGCGCATCGGAAGCAAGCGCAGCCGCTTTCAGGGTGAGCAGCAACGGTTCAGGCGGCGCTACCGGGCGATCTTCAAGGAAGAATTCGCCATCGGGTGCGTACCCTGCGCCAGAGATGACAAAGGATTGACCGGCAGTGAACACGGTGCGCACCGTCATTTCGTTCTTCGTCAGCGTCCCTGTCTTATCGGTGCAGATCACCGATGTGCTGCCCAGCGTCTCTACTGCTGGCAGGCGCCGGATGAGCGCGTTACGTTTTGCCATCTTCTGCACGCCGATTGCCAGCGAAATGGTCACGACCGCCGGCAACGCCTCCGGCACGACTGCGACTGCCAGCGCGATACCAAAAATGAGCATATCGATCACCGGCTGGCCGCGCAGCAGCCCGAGCGCCACGATCAATCCCACAACGACGAACGCCGCGCGCGCCAGCACGTTGCCGACCCGGTCCAGGTTTTCCTGGAGCGGTGTGCGCACTGTCTCGACCGTCTGAAGCATGCGGGCGATCTTGCCGAACTCGGTGTGCATCCCGGTGGCGACAACCAGCGCCCTGCCCCGTCCATAGGTGACCGATGTGCCGGCATACACCATGTTCCGTCGATCCCCCAGGGGAAGGTTGTCATGCCCCAGCGGATGCACATGTTTTTCGACCGGCACGGATTCGCCGGTCAGCGCCGATTCTTCGACCTGCAGGTTGATTGCTTCGATCAGACGCGCATCCGCCGGGATGCGATCGCCGGTGGACAACAGGATGACATCGCCCGGAACCAGTTCGCGCGCGGGAATACGCACCTCTTCCCCATCCCGCATCACTGTCGCAGTCGGCGCAGTCATCTGGCGCAGGGCTTCGATCGCGCGCTCGGCGCGATATTCCTGAACGAAGCCCAGGAGAACCGCAAATAGAACGATGACCGCAATAACGACCGACTCGAGACCATGCCCCAAAAAGAATGAAATAACCGTCGCGATAAGCAGAATGATGATCAGGACATTCTTGAACTGTTCGAGCAGGATCTGCCACGGCGAAATGCGTCGCGTTTCCTGCAACTCGTTGGGACCATACCTCTCAAGACGTTTTCTGGCTTCGCTGCCGGTCAAACCGTCAGGTGTGCTCCGGAGCAGGTCAAAAGCGTCTGGAGCGGGAACAGCATGCCAGAGATGCGTAAGCGCCAGGTCTCCCCTGGATGGATCAGACGCCGGACGATCAAGGTCCGGTTGGACGACTGGAGGTTTCATACACGCGCCTCCCCCTTCTGACTGCAAAAAGAAAAGACCACCGCTCCTCAGGCGATGGTCTTGCGGTTTCGTTCAGGCAACCGGGAAATCTCTTTCCGTGGTGACGACTGCCTGACCCGGACAACCGGGCGCTACTCCCCATCTGTTGAAGTAGAGTATAGCCAGAAGGGTGATTACCGTCAAGTCACATTCCGTCCACGAAGCGCAGGCATCCCGCCCTCACGCGGCGTGGGTTCCATCGCTGCATCAGCATTCCTCAGATACGTTGACCATTATTTCCGCCGTGTCGCGCGAGGACCTCGCTGCTGGTTGAGTGTAGACCGAAATGATGTTCGTTGAGTAATTATTCTGCTCTCGCCCGCGCAGGCGGGCTTCGCATTCCATAGCCGAGGGCTTCAGCCTCACGGCAAGGGCGCATACCGGATGTATTTCTCAATCTCCATTATGTCAGTCGGTAAGAGAAGACATCCGCCATCGTCCCTGTCGTCGGGCGTGACCCGCGGCAGTGCGGGCTAAAGCCCTCCCTGAGCGCACGGAAGCCCCTGCGGGGCTGGCGTTTCAGGTATCCCTGCCATATGCCGGGAGGACCTGGGTTGATCCAGCCCGCAGGGCTTGCCCGACCTCAGCCGGGGCTTCAGCCCGCCGGAGGCGAAGATTGAACGCTCCAGAAATCCAGGTAAGGGGCAACGTCAGTCTCCGCATGCGGGCGAGGACGCCCGCGCACCCAGGCGGATCGCGCGCATCCGGCGTGCACATTTCACCAGTCTCCGTATGCAGGCGAGGACGCCCGCGCACCCAGGCGGATCGCGCGCATCCGGCGTGCACATTTCACCAGTCTCCGTATGCAGGCGGGGACGCCCGCGCACCCAGGCTCGCAAGCGGGCGGGGACGCCCGCGCACCCAGGCTCGCATGCGGGCGAGGACGCCCGCCCACTCAGGCGGATCGTGCGCATCCGGCGTGCACATTTCACCAGTCTCCGCATGCAGGCGGGGACGCCCGCGCACCCAGGCGACGCTCAGTCTGCCGTCTCCGCAAGCGGGCGGGGACGCCCGCGCACCCAGGCGGCGCTCAGTCTGCCGTCTCCGCAAGCGGGCGGGGACGCCCGCGCACCCAGGACGCATATGGTTCAATCATTCTGCACATCGCTCTAAATGCTCAATCTCCATGAGCCCGACGGCACGAGGCGTATACCGGATCAAATTCTCAATCTTCATTAGCCCCACGGCAAGCTCTCCTGTCGGGTGTCGTGTATCGGCTATTCCTCTGCCCAGCAGCAAGCTCTCCTATCGGCTATCGGCTATCGGCTATTCCTCTGCCCAGCAGCAAGCTCTCCTATCGGCTATCGGCTATCGGCTATTCCTCTGCCCCGCGGCAAGAGGCGCATACCGGATGAATGCACCCTATTTGGTAGATTTGATGTGACTGTTCGCGCCACGACGCTGAACGAGCCGCTGGCGCAGCGCCGCAAGCAGAAAGTCGAGCGCTTCGATCCGCAGCGCCAGACATATCCCGGCATACGTCAGCGTCGCAACGCCACCGGCGACTATCAAGGCAACTGGCGGTCCGGCAAACGCCAGAGCGCCACTCAGCACCCAGGCGACTCCGAAGAGCGCCAGGCTGGCGATCAGGCACTTCCAGAGGGTCTCGCCGATGCGAAGACTGCCGAGATCGACCAATCGCCGCGAGAGGAGATACAGGATCAGCGCGTGCCCGATCCACTGCGCAGCATTCGCCAGGATGAGCGCCGCCACCCCCAATGGCGTCAGAAACAGAAGCGGCAGCGCCGTCGCCAGATAGATCAGGATCGCCGCTCCCTGCACCAGATTTGGCGTCAGTGTGCGTTGTCGGGCATAGAACGCGAACAGGATCATCTGATCGAGCGCAGCGGCGGGTAATCCGGGCAGGTAGAGCAGCAGCGCGCGCGCCGTCGCCTGCGTATCCTCGCTGCCAAACGCGCCGCGTTGATAGAGCAGCGCGACGACTGGCTCTGCCAGCGCTGCGAGACCGGCAGTTGCCGGGAGGATGAGGAGCAGCACTACGTTGATCCCCATCGCAAGCGTGCTACGGAACGCTGCCTCATCGCCGACGCTCGCCTGACGCGAAAGGGTTGGCAGAACGGCAAACGACACGGCTGCCGCCACCAGACCGAGGGGGAACTGGATCAGTGCCGTGGCGTAGCGCATGGTCGGGATGGCGTCTGGCGTCAGGCGCGAGGCCAGGTGGCGGTCGATAACAATCCCGACGACCGAAAAGCCGATCCCCAGCGCAACCGGCGCGTAGAGCGCAAGAATGCGACGCACACCGGGATGCGCCAGATCGAACGTCAGGAACGGAATATGTGTCGCATCGCGCAGACCCGGAAGTTGCAGCACAACCTGGAACAGCGCGCCGATCAGCACCCCGACGACCAGGCTGAGCGAACCGAGCCATGGTTGAAGCAGCAGCGCGCCCAGGATGATCCCCAGATTGAACGCGCTGGTGGTGAATGCCGGCAGCAAAAATCGCTGCCGGGCATAGAGCAGAGCGGTGATCAACCCTGAGAGACCCATGAAGAAGACTGCCGGAAGCAGCAACCGGGTCATCACAATCGTCTGATCACGAAGGTCGGGTTCAAAACCGCCCGCCAGCAGCGTCACGACCATCGGTGTCTGCCAGATGAGGATGCCCACCACCAGTGCAATCGCCCCCAGCGCCAGGTTGATGACCGTTGCGGCGACCTGCCAGAAGGCGGCTTCATCTTCTTCAGCGTAGGCGCTGAACACCGGCACCAGGGCCGCGCTGATCGCGCCATTCACTAGCAGGTCATACACAATGGTGGGAACGGTGGAGGCGGCGGTGAAAGCGGCAACATCGGCGCCGCGCCCGAAGAGGCCCGCAATGACCGCCTCGCGTACCATGCCGATGAGCCGGCTGGCAATGTTACCGGTCGCAATCAGCAGCGCCGCAACCGCAACGCGGCGGACAACCGCACCCGAAGCGTGGGGCATGGCGCCATTCCTACGGCGTCGGCGCGCCGCCAGCAATCATGCGGTCCACCATTTCACGAACCGCTTCGGGATCGGCGGTGAAGGTATCGGGGTTGCCCAGCGTAATAATCATCTTCGAGTCAATCGCATACCGCTGGATATTATCGAGGTCGAGCCGGGGCGCGACACGCGCCAGCCGGATCATCTCGCTGCGTGGTATATCGGTGCGCACATAGTCGCGCAACGCACCGGTGTAATCGTCGATCTTATTGATCTGCGACAACAGCCCTCGTTCGCGCACCCGTGCGACCAGCGCAAGCAGCACCTGCTGCTGCCGTTGATTCCGCCCAAAATCGCTGTCGGCGTGACGGGTGCGGGCGTAGATCAACGCGCGTTCCCCGTCCATCCATTGCGGTCCTGGATCGAAGTGCACCTGCATGGTACGCACATCGCCGGGGAACGCATCGACCGGATAACGCGGGTCGTCAATTGCTTTCGGGACATCGATGGAGATGCCGCCAACCAGATCGATCACCTTACGAAAACCATCGAAGTTGATCAACGCAAAATGGTGAATTGGGACGCCGACCAGATCCGAGACGGTTTGTTTGAGCAGTGCGGCGCCATACCCCTTGCCGAGGCGCGTTTCACCGATCAGGTAGACCGAATTAATCTTCCGTCGCCCGAACCCCGGCGTCTCAACTATCAGGTCGCGGGGGAACGAGAGCATGCTGACGCGGCCTGATCGTGGATTGATGTGGATCAGGATGATCGCATCGGTGCGACTGATCTCCTCGCCGATCCGCGCATCGGCGCCGAGCAGCAGGATATTGACCGGATCATCATTTTCTGGCACGCTCGTCGGCGCGACGGTCGGCGTCACAACAACCGGAACATCAACTGTTACGGGGGCGCTGCCTGCGGGTTCGGGTGTTGGTGCAAGCACGACGGGCGTGACAATCATCGCGTCCACATCGTCGAGCGCCTGTTTCCACTCAAACCCGAGGCGAGCAATGGCGACGAGAGCAATGATCGTCGTCACGCCGATCAACCCGAGAACGAAACGGCGACGCACAGCGTGGTGTCGTATCAAGCGCAAAACTCCGCTACGCTTTCAGGCATTCGCTCTGCTACTATACCACATATCTAACAGAGCGATTTCAGAAGAGGATCTTCGCCAGCCGCAGCACGCCCTGCTTCCAGGGGACGCGGTGCGATACGCCGGAAACGCCCTCGAACTCGTTCAGGTGCTCAATATACCAGCGGTAGTTACGAACGAGCGCTTCCTTATTTGAGTACTTCGGCGTGAAACCCAGGACTCGTTCGGCTTTCTCGATTGACACGAACGAGTCGGTGGCAGCGGTTTCGTACACCCACTTGTAGAGCGGCGAGAGGTGCAGCGCCTCCAGAATGCGCAACGCCCAGATCACCGGCGCTGCCGGGAGGGGGATGATTTTCTTCCCGAATCCGGCAGCATCGAGCACCGCCTGATAATCCTCGCGCATTGTGGTAAACTCTTTGGCGCCGATGTTGAACGTGTCATTCACCCGGTCGCGATCAAGCGTTGCGCACAGGTAGATCGCCTCGCACAGGTCTTCGACATCGAGCAACTGATAGCGATTGTTGCCGCTCCCGATCATCGGGAAGTTTTTCCCATCCTTTGCCCAGTCGTAGAGCAGCGCGAATACCCCCAGGCGCTCCGGACCGACGAACGATTTGGGGCGGATGATCGGCACGCACATCCCCTTTGCGCGGTACTCCAGGCAGATCTGCTCGGCTTTCACCTTCGCCTCGCCGTAGGGACCGACGCCGTGAAGCGGGTCGTCCTCGCGCAGCGGATGATGGTCGGGAATGCCATAGACGGCGGTTGAAGAGATGTGGATCACCCGCTCGACGCCGTGCTCGAAGGCTGATTGCAGCACATTGCGCGTGCCGTCAAGGTCGGTGGAGAAAATGTCTTCCTTCCTGTACAACGGCAAAGCCGCCGCCGTATGAACGACGATCTGCACGCCTTCCATCGCCCGATCAACACTTGAGCGATCACGGATGTCGCCTTTGATGGCTTTGATCCGATCCCGTTCGGGATAGTTGAAATCGGCGATATCGAGTGAAACCACGTGATGTCCGCGCGCGAGCAGATAGCGCGTCAGATTAATGCCAAGGAAACCGGCGCCGCCGGTGATCAGGTACGTAGACGCTGTCATGGATGGAATCCTTGCTGCGCCAGGCGATCTTGCAGACGGGCAATGGTTTCGCGCACAGCTGCCAGGCCGTCGCGTTCGCGTTGCACCACTGTCGCCGGCGCCTTTTCAACGAAACCAGGGGTAGCCAGTCGCGCTTCGCGTCGCGCTGCCTCAGCCAGAGCGGCCTCCAGATCCTTGAGCAGGCGCGCGCGCTCGGCTTCCAGATCGATCATGCCGGCGAGCGGCAGATATGCCTCGACGGAACCGATGACGAGGGTTGCGGCATTCGCGGGGCGTTGATCGATCGCCGCACCAATCGTCAACTGGTCGTCGGCGATCCGCGCCAGGCGCGCGATCACGGCGCGCTGCGCTTCGATCAGCGGCGTCTGCGCGCCTGCCACAATGGTGGCGGCGATCAACCGCGCCGGCTCGACTTTGTACTCGGTCCGAATGTTGCGGATGCCGGTGATCAGCGCCTGGACGAGCGCCCACTCCCGTTCGATGCCATCGTCGATCCAGGCTGCATCCGGTTGCGGATACGGCGCAATCATGATCGACGCCGGGGTTGCATCAGTCCGATAATTGCGCACCAGATACTGCCAGGTCTCCTCGGTCACGAACGGCATGAAGGGGTGGAGCAGGCGCAGAGCGCCTTCCAGCGTCGTGTAGAGCACGGCGCGCGTCGATTCCTGGAGGGCATCCTGTTCAAATTGCACCTTGGCGACTTCGACATACCAGTCGGCAAATTCGCTCCAGAGGAACTCCTGGATGCTCCGCCCGGCTTCGCCAAAATTGTACGACCGCATCAGGCGATCAACATCGGTCACCAGGCGATGGTAGCGCGACAGAATCCAGCGGTCAGCCAGCGTCGCCGGTCGGGGATCGCCGGGGGGCGTGTGCGCATCCAGTTTCGACAGCACAAACCGGGCGATATTCCACGTCTTGTTGGCGAAATTGCGCGCCGCCTCGATGCGCTCCGGGTTGAGGTTCAGATCCTGACCGGGTGAACTGCTGGTTGCCAGCATGAACCGCAACGCATCGGCGCCGTGCTGCTCGATCACATCGAGCGGGTTCACCACATTCCCGTAGGTCTTCGACATCTTGCGACCATCTTTGTCGCGCACCAACCCGTGGAGATACACGGTGTGGAAGGGGGTCTTGCCGGTCAGGTAGCACCCCATCATCATCATGCGCGCCACCCAGAAGAACAGGATGTCGTACCCGGTCTCCATCACGCTCGTCGGGTAGAAGCGCCGCATATCGGGCGTATCGTCGGGCCAACCCAGGGTCGAGAAGGGCCAGAGGGCGCTGGAGAACCAGGTATCGAGCACATCGGGGTCTTGCACAAGCCCCTCACCCTGCGGATCGGGGTCGTCGGGACCGGGGACGATCATCTGACCGTCGGGCGTATACCAGACCGGTATCCGGTGCCCCCACCAGAGTTGCCGGCTGATGCACCAGTCCTGGATGTTTTCCAGCCAGTGGAAGAAGACCTTCTCGAAGCGTTCCGGCACGATGCGGGTGCGTCCTTCGCGCACCGCCGCAAGCGCCAGGTCTGCCAGCGGTCTGGCGCGCACGAACCACTGTTCGCTGAGGAGCGGTTCGACGACTTCACCGCCGCGCTGACTGATACCCACCGACATCCGGTGCGGACGCGCCTCGACCAGCAACCCTTCGCGCGCCAGGTCGTCGAGCAGGCGCTGCCGCGCCTCGAAGCGGTCGAGACCGGCGTAGGGACCGGCTTCGGCGTTGAGGGTCGCATCGGGATTCATGATGTTGATCATCGGCAGATTGTGCCGCTGACCCACCAGATAGTCGTTCGGGTCGTGCGCCGGCGTAATTTTCACCGCGCCGGTACCGAACTGCGGATCGGCATACTCATCGGCGATGATCGGGATCAGGCGCCCTATCGCCGGAAGCACGACCGTTCGCCCGATCAGATGGCGATAGCGTGGATCATCGGGGTTCACCGCCACGGCAGTATCGCCCATGATCGTTTCAGGGCGGGTGGTGGCGACGGTGATGAACTCCCGCGCGCCAGACGCCCAGCGACCGCTGCCCCACGCAGCGGGATGCCAGCCATCATCGGCGAGCGGATAACGGACGTGATACATCTGCACGTCGCGTTCCTCGTACTCGACTTCGAGATCGCTCACGGCGGTTTGCAGGTTCGGCGACCAGTTGACCATCCGGTAGCCGCGGTAGATCAGGCCATCGTCGTACAGCCGCTTGAACGCCGCACGCACAGCGCGCGAGAGCATCGGGTCGAGCGTGAACCGTTCACGCGTCCAGTCGCACGATGCGCCCAGGCGCCGCAGTTGACGGGTGATTTCGCCGCCATACTTCTCTTTCCACTCCCAGGTACGGCGCAGGAACGCCTCACGACCGATCTGCTGGCGCGTGACGCCTTCACTCTGCAACAAACGCTCGACCTGCAACTGCGTCGCAATACCGGCGTGGTCAGTTCCGGGCAACCAGAGGGTCGGATCGCCGAGCATTCGATGCCAGCGCGTCAACACATCCTCGATGGCCACGAACATCGCGTGCCCCATGTGCAGTTCACCGGTCACATTGGGCGGCGGCATCGAGATCACAAACGGCGGGCGGTCGAACGTCTCAGGCGGCGTAAAGAAGCCGCTACGCTCCCACCAAGCGTAGAGGCGCTGTTCCACGCGCTGCGCTTCGTAGGCTTTTGCCATCTCAGGCAGTTGCTGCGTATCGGGCGTATCCATAGCACTTCGCTTACCGGATCATCACTCGCAAAAAAGCGCGCAGCGCGCATAGCGCGCCACTGCGACGGTGCATGTATTATAGCGGATTCTGAGTTCAGCACAAGGCAGGCGGATGCCGCGCCGTTCTACTGCCGCTAACCGGCGCGCACGACTCGCTCTACCCAATTGAACGCCTCCGGCAGATCGCCGCCTAGCGTCGGGTACGCACGCAGTAACGAGGCATCAATAGTAAAAAGTTTAGTCAACTCGTCAACAGTCTGCGCCTGCGCCCATGCGCTGACCAGCAGCGCCATGGCGTCATCAATCTGACCGGCGCGGATCAACGCCTGCGCCAGGGCGCGCAGGGCCTCGGCGCGCTCGCGGAGGTCGGCAATCGCCTCGGCGGTCTGCCGGGCATACGCCCACTGCCCCGCGTGCGCCAGCGCGCCTGCCATAGCCACCAGCGCCCTGGCGCGCTCGTAGGGGTCGGCTATCGCCGCCGCGACCGCCCGCGCCTCCTCCCACTGCCCCGCTGCCGCCAGCGCGCCTGCCAGCGCACGCAGCGCTTCGGCGCGCTTGTAGGGGTCGGCAATCGTCTCGGCGACGGCGCGGGCGGCGGCAAAGGTCGCCTGCGCCGCCTGGGTATCACCCGCCTGCGCCAGCGCGCCTGCCACATCCCCCAGCGCTTCGGCGCGCTGGCTGGGGTCGGCTATCGCCGCCGCGACCGCCCGCGCCTCCTCCCACTGCCCCGCCCGCGCCAGCGCGCCTGCCACATCCCCCAGCGCTTCGGCGCGCTGCCTGGGGTCGGCTATCGCCGCCGCGACCGCCCGCGCCTCCTCCCACTGCCCCGCCGCCGCCAGCGCGCCTGCCATAGCCACCAGCGCCCAGGCGCGCTTGTCGGGGTCGGCTATCGCCGCCGCGACCGCCCGCGCCTCCTCCCACTGCCCCGCCGCCGCCAGCGCGCCTGCCAGCGCCACCAGCGCCCAGGCGCGCTTGTCGGGGTCGGCTATCGCCGCCGCGACCGCCCGCGCCTCCTCCCACTGCCCCGCCCGCGCCAGCGCGCCTGCCACATCCCCCAGCGCTTCGGCGCGCCAGAAGGGGTCGGCTATCGCCGCCGCGACCGCCCGCGCCTCCTCCCACTGCCCCGCTGCCGCCAGCGCGCCTGCCACATCCCCCAGCGCTTCGGCGCGCTTGTAGGGGTCGGCTATCGCCTCGGCGCTCTGCCGGGCGGCGGCGAAGGTCTGTTGGGCATCCGTCCACTGCCCCGCCCGCGCCAGCGCGCCTGCCAGCGCACGCAGCACCCCGGCGCGCTGGAGGGGGTCGGCTATCGCCGCCGCGACCGCCCGCGCCTCCTCCCACTGCCCCGCCGCCGCCAGCGCGCCTGCCAGCGCCACCAGCGCTTCGGCGCGCTTGTAGGGGTCGGCAATCGTCTCGGCGACGGCGCGGGCGTCGTCCCAGCGTCTCGCCCGCGCCAGCGCGCCTGCCACATCCCCCAGCGCTTCGGCGCGCTCGTAGGGGTCGGCTATCGCCGCCGCGACCGCCCGCGCCTCCTCCCACTGCCCCGCCGCCGCCAGCGCGCCTGCCACCTTCCGCAGCGCCCTGGCGCGCCGGAAGGGGTCGGCTATCGCCTCCACGACCGCCCGCGCCTCCTCCCACTGCCCCGCCGCCGCCAGCGCGCCTGCCACATCCCCCAGCGCTTCGGCGCGCTGCCTGGGGTCGGCTATCGCCGCCGCGACCGCCCGCGCCTCCTCCCACTGCCCCGCCGCCGCCAGCGCGCCTGCCATAGCCACCAGCGCCCAGGCGCGCTCGTAGGGGTCGGCTATCGCCTCCACGACCGCCCGCGCCTCCTCCCACTGCCCCGCCCGCGCCAGCGCGCCTGCCACATCCCCCAGCGCCCTGGCGCGCCAGAGGGGGTCGGCTATCGCCTCCACGACCGCCCGCGCCTCCTCCCACTGCCCCGCCGCCGCCAGCGCGCCTGCCACATCCCCCAGCGCTTCGGCGCGCCGGAGGGGGTCGGCTATCACCTCCGCGACCGCCCGCGCCTCCTCCCACTGCCCCGCCGCCGCCAGCGCGCCTGCCAGCGCACGCAGCACCCCGGCGCGCTCTCTGGGGTCGGCTATCGCCGCCGCGACCGCCCGCGCCTCCTCCCACTGCCCCGCCGCCGCCAGCGCCCGCGCCAGGGCGCGCAGGGCCTCGGCGCGCTTGTCGGGGTCGGCTATCGCCGCCGCGACCGCCCGCGCTCCAGCAAAGGTGCGCTGCGCCTCCTCCCACTGCCCCGCCGCCGCCAGCGCGCCTGCCACATCCCCCAGCGCCCTGGCGCGCCAGATGGGGTCGGCTATCGCCGCCGCGACCGCCCGCGCCTCCTCCCACTGCCCCGCCGCCGCCAGCGCGCCTGCCACCTCCCGCAGCGCTTCGGCGCGCCAGAAGGGGTCGGCTATCGCCGCCGCGACCGCCCGCGCCTCCTCCCACTGCCCCGCCGCCGCCAGCGCGCCTGCCACCTCCCGCAGCGCTTCGGCGCGCCAGAAGGGGTCGGCAATCGTCTCGGCGACGGCGCGGGCGTCGTCCCAGCGTCTCGCCTGCGCCAGCGCGCCTGCCACCTTCCGCAGCGCCCTGGCGCGCCGGAAGGGGTCGGCTATCGCCTCCACGACCGCCCGCGCCTCCTCCCACTGCCCCGCCGCCGCCAGCGCGCCTGCCACATCCCCCAGCGCTTCGGCGCGCTCGTCGGGGTCGGCTATCGCCTCCACGACCGCCCGCGCCTCCTCCCACTGCCCCGCCCGCGCCAGCGCGCCTGCCACATCCCCCAGCGCCCTGGCGCGCCAGAGGGGGTCGGCTATCGCCTCCACGACCGCCCGCGCCTCCTCCCACTGCCCCGCCGCCGCCAGCGCCCGCGCCAGGGCGCGCAGGGCCTCGGCGCGCTTGTAAGGGTCAGAGATCGCCTCGGCAGCAGCGCGGGCACGACGGAACGCCTCCAACCCGCCGGCAGCGCCGCGTTCCAGCAACGCCCGCCCCACTGCGGTCAGCACCTCTGCCCGTTGTTTCGGATCGCTCAGCAACTCGGCGCGGTCACGCGCTTCGGCGCCTCGCCCCATGGCAACCAGTGCTGTGAACAGTTCCGTCGGCCATGCGTCAACTTTACCCGTCAGGCTGACCCGCAGCAGACTATAGCGCCAGGCCCGCGCCAGCCATGTCGCCATCTGCTGCCGGTCGCGATCCGACGCATCCGCTATTGTCTGCCGCACCCGATCAAGGTCGGCAATGTACGCCCGCAGGCTAGGGTCGGCACGCCGCTTCGCTGCGCCGTACTCATCGGCGTCTAACAGACGCCAGACGTCGTCATACTTCTGCGCCGCTGCCAGATGCGTGACCAGGTGGGTTTGCCCGTAGGCACGCCGTTCCTGTTCGGCAAGATCGGTTGTTGGTTGCCAGAGATGCGCCAGATCACGACCGCACCACGCTGCGATCTGGGCATGACAGGTGATCAGTTCGTCAGCGGCGAACGTCTCCGTGCGCAAATAGTCAATCAGTTTCAGGTGGATCAACCCGTACCTCGGTTGTCCCTGTACATCGCGCACACCAAGCAGCCCCCCCAGGCGCTCAATCGCGGTCTGGATACGATCCTGAGAGACGTTAAGAATCTCGCGCAGAGCGTCGCGGCTGAGCGGCTCCTGGGCAGCCAGCAAGGTGCCCAGCAGGGGGCGCAACACCCTCTCCCACAGGTTCCAGTCGCGCTGCAACCGGTCCAGTGTTGGCGTGAACAGGTCGCGTGGATTGGCGATGACCCGCCGGAGCAACGCGGCGATTTTAGTGTGTGGTGTCTGGCGTATCTCCTGCGCCAGAAATGCCAGGTCGAAGGCATTACCGTGCAGCGCATGGTAGAGTTCCGATTGCTCATGCGCGCTGAGCGTCACGCCGCGATCACGCAGCAGCTCGCCAAAGTCGGCTTCGCTCAGTGGCGGCAGGCAATATTCGCAGTGCGGGGTGCGTAGTTTGAGCGGCTTCAGCGTGTCGTCGGGACGGGTGCCGATCACCAGCACCACACCGGGCGGCAGCCGTTCGGGCAGGAAGCTCAGATCGCGCCGTCCAGCCAGGTCAGGTTCGATCTGATCCAGCCCGTCAATCACCAGTGTCAACGGTCGTTGGGCTGCCAGATCGTTCAGCAGAATCTCGAAGCTGTTGTACAACGCTACGACACTGTCGCCATCGGGCAGGTAGGTGAGCGCATCGGCTTCGCGTTCGGCCAGGGTCAGCAACTCGGCGACCAGGTGACCGAGCAGCGCAGCCTGTTCTGAGGGTCCGGGGGTAAAGCGGATGAAGTAGGCGGGGGTTGGTTCAGGTTCACGGTGGGCGATCAGTTTCGCCAGGATGCTGCTCTTGCCCTGGCCGGCAACGCCGGTCACCAGCAGGTAGCCGCCGGTGGCGCGCAGACGCTCGATCTCTTTAGAAAGTTCACGCAATTCGGCTTCGCGCCCAACAAAGCCGCGCAGCAACTCGTCGCGGCGGGCAGCGCTGCGCGGCGACCGCCAGCGTTTGAGTCGCTGTTGCGCCTCGGCGCGCCGTTGCTCAGCCTGCTGCGCCTCCCGTGCCGCTCGTCGGGCTTCGCGGTGATCGGCGAGCACCCAGTGGTAATCACCTTTGTACTCGGTGAAGGGATGTGACCGGTCGGGGTGCAGAGCAGCATGCTTTTTCACGGCATCTATCAATGCCGGGACCGTGACTAACCCATCACCCTGACCGTCCTTATCGCGCAGACACGCCACCACTGCCTGCGTCAACAATCCGCCACGGTCATCTTCGTAGGCTTTCTCGCCCGGTACAGTTGCCGCCAGATAGGCGCGCAGGCGTCCGGTTGGAACGGTGACGCCGCGAAAGTGCTGTTCAATCGCGTCGCCGATAGATCGCCGCTCGGCAGCCTGTGCGACATTACCGGCAAAGCAGCAATCGAGCGCCAGCACCACACTACGCGGCTTATCCCAGGCGAGCAACTGGGTGTACCACCAGTCGAGGGAGAGGTAGTAGTTGGGGTCGCCGGTAGCGATCTCGCTCTCGTAATCGGCACTGACCAGGAAGGTCGTACCATCGGGGTGTCCAGCCACCGGAGGAATCCAGGCCCCGTGACCAGAAAAGGCTATGAAGAGATCACTCTCGCTGTCAGCCTGCCGTCGCAATCTGGCAACAGCCTTGCGGATGGCATCCGTTGTCGCCTGTTGCCCGATCAGCGATTGCACCGCGAAGCCGCAGTCATGCAGTGCGCTCGCCAGATCATTCGCATCGCGTTCGGCGCTGCGCAGGGGAGCGAATGTCGGATCGTTCTGCGGGCGATTGACGCCGATGATGAGTGCGCGTTTCGACATAGGGCGGTCGGCAAGGAATGGTGTGATGTCTGATCTCGATATTGTTCACTATTGTACACGATAGGGTTGAGGTGGGGGAAGATCCGAGGCGCGTTTGCCCCCTCATCCCCCCGTCCCCCTTCTCCCACAAGAGGAGAAGGGGGAGACGGGGCGTCTTGATGCCCGAAATTGGAGAAGGAACGCCGTTGCCGTCGGGCTGAAGCCCTCGGCTAAGCAAGGCGAAGCCCGCCTGCGCGGGCTACGGCGGATTTTGTATTCAAAGACCATCAGAGAAGAACGCCCGCTCCCTCAATCGAAGGGGGATGGCGGCGGCGGTGGCGAGCCGACCTGAACTTCAACGCTCAGTCGGTCAGGCTCGATCTGGTCGGGAAACGTTTCGCGCAGCAACTGTTCCAGCAGCGCCTGATCGCTGTCGGGAGGCGGTGTGCATGTGGCGTCACCGCAGGTCACAACGACGACGATCGGTGGTTGGTCTCTGGGGGTGCTCGTGTCGCTTTTGCTGAGATTCTTTACCTCCTTCAACAACTGGGCGACGGTAAGCGCCAGGGTTGCAAGTGGAATCAGCGGTTGTGCGGCGTTTGCGGTCTCCACCAGCCACTGATACAGATCGCCGCCCCGCGAACCGTCGTACACCGGTTCGATCCGCTGGTTCTGTTGCACAAGACTCGCCACCACCTGGCGCGCAGTTGCGCTGACCAGCGCCGGGCTTGCGCCGGCATGCGGCGCTGCCCGGAAGATGAGTTTGATACTGGCATACGGCATGACACGCTCCCCAGAGTCTTTCAAGTCCTCATATGAAGACTGAGATGATACACTCCTCCGAATTATACAACCATTGCCGGTTCAGCGTCGCCATTCCGCCGGGGGTCGCCGAGGTGACGCTGCGCTACCGTCCGTGGGATGCGCCGCTGGGCGTCACGCTCTGTGTCGTCGGGGTGGCGATCTCGATCTGGATGTGGCGATCCGAACGTCCAGATACGCCAGTCTCGCCGGTTTGAGCGAAACGTCGGTCGAGAGCGAAGGGCGGCATTGTGCGCTCTGGGTGTGCGGGCGTCTCGCGTCGAACCGGCGTATCTGGCGAAGGCAGTCTATGCGCGCCCCGGGTGCGCGGGCGTCTCGCCACGCCCGTGGGGGGGTAACCGTCAGCACGTTATGGATGCCCCGGGTGCGCGGGCGTCCCCGCCCGCTCCAGACCGGAGATTGCCGGAATTGCCGCCGTCGCTTACCTGCTCTATGGCGAAGGGCAGCATTATTGAATATGCCGAACGTTGTGGCCGTGGGGCTGAGGAATAGCCGATAGCCGATAGCCGATAGGAGAGCTTGCTGCTGGGCAGAGGAATAGCCAATACACGACACCCGACAGGAGAGCTTGCCGTGGGGCTAATATTGAGAATTTGATCCGGTATACGCCTCGTGCCGTCGGGCTGATGGAGATTGAGCATTTATTCCGCTCTATCGCGCTAGCCGTGGGGCTGATGGTCTTTGAATAAATAATCCGCTATCCGAGACCGACATACTGTAAAAGCTTTGACGAGCCGGTTGCAAACGACGCGAAGAAGGCATCCAGATGGCTGCGCAACTGATCGAGATCCGTCGCCCAGCGATGCACGCGGGTGACCTCCTGACGCATCCACCGCCACAGCTTCTCGATCGGATTGCACCACGACGCATACGTCGGCAACGGCATCAGTTGGATGGGCAGGCGGACATCTCCAGCCCGGCGCACGGCCCGTCCACTGGGCGTGGCCGGCCAATTGCCAGGACGGGAAAACGCCCAGCGGGTCGTTTGCGGCTCGAGCGCCACCAGGACATCCGGATGAAAATGGACCGGCCAATTATCCAGAATGACATCGATGCGCTCAGCCTCAGGATAGGCAGCGTGCAGATCCTGGTAGAATCGCACCAGCGTCGCCAGGCCAATCGTCTTCGCCCGCCGGGTGACCACCTGGCCCGTCACGACGTCCAAACTGCCCACGATGCGCAGGTCACCATCGGTCGCCCGACTCCGTTCCGCCCGCACCTGATCGGCGCCTGCCCGTCCATACCCGTTGGCCAGGGTCGGGCGCCGGGTGACCGTGACTTCATCCAGATACACGGTCACCACCTGGTTGGGGTGCGCGCGGGCATCCTCCACCACGTCCGCAATCTCCTGCAGTTTGGCCTGATCGTGAGGATCAGGGCTATGCCCATGACTGCGGGCGCGCTGCCAGGTGATGCCCAACCGATCCAGGATGCGGGCGATCCCGCGCAGCGCGGCGTCGCGTCCCCACACCAACGGGCTGCGGATGGCGTCCAGGGTCCAGCGCGTCTGGGTCAGCCCACACTGCCGCGGGTCACGGCGGACCAGATGCTCCACCTCAGTCGCCGCCGTCTCGGGGTCATGGTGGTCAGGGGGAAAAAGCGGGCTTGCGCCCGCGTCCGTCCCGGATGGGGAGGCTATCGATGCCCTCGGCTTCCCAGCGATTCAGCCAGCGAGAGACGGTTTCCGGATGGCGCGGACGCAGCAAGCGTTCGCGCGCCACGACGGCAGGCGGTACGCCGGACGCGATGAGCAGTAATGCCGCCGCCCGTTCGCGCAAATAGGGCTTGGGAGCGTGATCGCGCAGGTCTTCGAGGGCCTCCCGTTCCTCGATGCACAAGTGAAGGGTCCGGCGTGCCGGCATCGCAACCTCCTGAGCAAGGCTTGACACGGATGAATATTAGTATAACGGAATATTTATTCAAAGTCCATAAGCCCTCGGCTATGGAATGCAAAGCCCGCCTGCGCGGGCTACGGCGGATTATTTCCTCAAAGACCATAAGCCCTTGCTGAGGTCGGGCAAGCCCTGCGGGCTGGATCAACCCCAGTCCTCCCGGCATATGGCAAGGATAACCGAAACGCCAGCCCCGCAGGGGCTTCCAGGCGCTCAGGGAGGGCTTATGGAGATTGAGCATTAAATCCGCTCTACCGCGCTAGCCGTGGGGCTGAAGCCCTCGGCTAGCCAAGGCGAAGCCCGCCTACGCGGGCTATACCGGACTATTTACTCAAAGACCATTAGCCCGCACTGCCGCGGGTCACGCCCGACGACGGGGACGACGGCGGATGTCTTCTCTTACCGACCGACATGCACGGCGGTCGCTGCGCGGGGAGCGCGATGGTGACTGCGGTCATCCGAGGAGGTTCAACCTCTATGAGAACTGCTATACATCCGCTATCCCGAACGAGCCGTCGGGCTGATGGAGATTGAGCATTAAATCCGCATTTTTTATGTACGTCCCGAGTGCGCGGGCATCTCGCCCGCTCCAGATCGGAAGATTGCCGAAATTGCCGCTCGCATGCATCAGACCTGCTCACACAGAGGCGCTAAGGTGCAGTGCGTGGATGCGCAGCACTTACAGGGCCCGTTGGATAAGGCTGCACCTGTTGCCGCAAGCGGGCATCTTGTGCGACACGGCAGACTCAGGCAATGGTCGACGCATCTGAGACTCCGTGGCCACCCATCAACAGACGTCTGCGCTTCTCGCGCCACGTAGCACGATAATTTTGCACTTCGCTACAGTAACAGGCTCCGCAACCGGCGACTGACGATCTGGCATCAGAGATTCGCCTGCCATTTCCGCATAATTTCGTATGCTTCTGCGAGGCTTCCGCCGTATGCTGTTAACCACTCAGGAGGAGACGCTACTGTGACTTGAAGCCAGAACGTATCAGTGCCGCGCCTTCCGGTATGCTGAGGAGTGTGGCCAATGACGTACTGTCGAAGAACATCTTTCGAGATCACCCAGCAATGCGCGTCGAACGGCGAAATGCCGAGGCAGATGACATACTCGTAATCCTGATCGCGAATTTGCTGGAAGTTGTAGATACCACTCTCCCAAAGCATTGAGAATTTGATCTCAACACGCTTTCCAGCAATGACCCGGTCTACCTCTGGTTTTCTGCTTGACGTGACATCAAGTCCTTTTGCCGCACACCAACCAGCCACAAGCTGCTCGCCGATCCTGCCGCGCTGCCGGGAGGGACGTGTCCTAATCCATCCGAATGGGCTATCAGCCCAGGGGTCATTATCCTCATCGCGAACATAGTCTTTCCTTAACATGCCTGCGATTGACACGAGTGTCTGGACATCAGGATCTTTGATCTGTTGCATCCGTTCACCTGATCCCGTCTTGTAGGCATTTAGAACAGCCTATATTGCTTTTCGCCCTTCTGGTACGGCATCGGATCGAAACCGACCCACGTAATACCCCTGATACCATCGAATCGCCTGGCCATCACCTGGAGGGCTTCCTGGCTGTTGTCCACCAGAATGAAACGCCGACCCAACTCCAGCGCCGCTATCCCCGTCGTCCCGCTACCGGCGAAGAAGTCGAGCACGACTGCCCCTGGGTGAGACGATGCCTGGATGATCCGGCGGAGAATCCCCAGCGGCTTCTGGGTCGGATACCCGGTCTTCTCAGAACCGTTCGTCGGAACAATCGTGTGCCACCATGTATCGGTTGGGAGTTTCCCGCGCGCCGCCTTCTCAGGTCCGACCAGTCCCGGCGCCATGTACGGGATGCGCTCGATTGCGTCCAGATTGAACACATGCTGACCGGGAACCTTCGCGTAGAGCAGGATGGTGTCGTGCTTGGGAGGCCATCGGTCCCTCGGACGCCCGCCGTAGTCATAAGCCCAGATAATCTCGTTCAAAAAGCAGGCGCGGTCGAAGATGGCATCCAGCAGCACCTTGCAGTAATGCACCTCGCGGTAGTCCAGGTGAACGTAGAGGCACCCATGCGGCGCCAGAATACGGTGCGCCTCGACAAGACGCGGTTCCAGGAATGCCAGGTAGTCGTCGAAGAGATCGGCAAAGCGCTTCTTCCCTACAACAATACTCTCGTAGCGATGTCCCTGGAAGCCGACACGGTCGCCGCTTTCAGAGCGCACGGTCTTGAGCTGGGTGCGCTCCTGGACTTTTCCGGTGTTGAAGGGGGGATCGATGTAGATCAGGTCTACCGATTCCGACGGAAGGGTGCGCAGCACGTCGATGTTGTCGGCAAGGTAGATTTTGCCGACAACATCGTCCTCAAGGAGATTCGTGTTCATCATTCCACTATTTCCTGCCTTCCCCGCAGCGAAGGAGCGGCAGGCGCATTTGTCATATTCCACACCGGCGCTACCCCGCGACCCGCTCGACCAGCCAGGTAACGGTGCCGGGGAACAGAATGACCAGGATCAGCACAACGAGTTGCAACACCATGAACGGTATTGCCCCTTTGTGAATATCGGCAGTTTCCACTTCCTTTGGCGCCACACTCTGAAGGTAGAAGAGCGAGAAGCCGACCGGTGGCGAGATGAACGCGGTCTGGAGATTGACCGCCATCATGATGCCGAACCAGACCATATCGACGCCGAGCGCACTTGCGGCGGGAACAAAGAGCGGCATGACAATAAAGCAGATCTCGACGAATTCCAGGAAAATGCCGAGCAGGAAGACAACGATGTTACTGACAATAATGAACGCCAGCAACCCGCCCGGAAGACCGGTCAGAATCTCGGTGACAAACTTTGTGCCGCCCAGACCATCGAACACCAGGGAGAAGAACGTGGAGCAGAACAGGATCATAATCACCAGCGTACTGGTGCGCGCCGTGCTGAGCGCCGAGTCTGCCAGCAACTTCCAGCTCAGGCGCTTATTCGCCCAGGCGAGCAGGATCGCACCGACCGCGCCAACCGATCCAGCTTCAGTCGGCGTCGCCAGACCGAAGAAAATACTTCCGAGCACGGCAAAGATCAACGCAATTGGCGGTACCAGCGCCTTCATCGATTTGGCGAACAGCGCCCATCCACGGATCTGGCGCATTTCCAGTGGCAGAGGAGGCGCGAGGTCTGGTTTGAGATAGGCGATGACCAGACAGTAGAGCGCATACGAACCGGCCAGCATCAACCCCGGAATCAATGCGCCGGCGAAGAGATCGCCGACCGAAACGCCGATCTGATCGCTGAGCACCACCAGCACCAGACTCGGCGGAATCATCTGCGCCAGCGTTCCCGATGATGTGATCGCGCCGGTCGCCAGGCCTTTGTCGTACCCCAGGCGCACCATGATCGGTAGCGAGATCAACCCCATCGCAATGATCGTCGCAGCAACAACGCCGGTGGTGGCTGCCAGGAGCGTCCCCACTGCAACAACGGCGAGAGCGATGCCGCCGCGTAGCGGACCGAGCAGAATGCCAACGGTTTCGAGCAGCTCTTCAGCCAGCCCTGATTTTTCGAGCACCGAACCGAGATAGATGAAAAAAGGGATCGCCAGCAACGTAAAGTCGGACATCGTCCCAAACCAGCGGTTCGGCAGCAGGCGGAGCAGGTCGAGTTTGAACGCATCGAGCGACAATCCGATCAACCCGAAGACAATCGCCGTTCCCGCAAATGAGAAAGCCACCGGGTACCCGCTAATCAGGAGAAAGAAGAACCCGACGAACATGGCGATAGCCAGCCACTCGTACCCCATCGTACTCTCCTATTCGACTACAGGTGCATGGTACTCTTCGATCTGCGCCGCCTGTTCGGCGCGAACAGCATTGGTCACAATCGCAAGGTATTTGATCGCCTGGGAGATCGCCTGCAAAAGGAGTAGCACAAAAGCGACGATAATCATCGACTTGATCGGCGCCCGTGGGAGACCATCAGGATCGGGCGACATCTCCCAGGGTCCCCACCTGCCGTTGGGCAGGCGTCCCCAGGAAAACATAACCGGATTGAAAGTCACAATAATCGCAATGATACAGAAGGGGATCAGGAAGAGCAGCGTTCCGGCGAGATCGATCAGGGCGCGGCGCTGTGGGGTCCAGTTCGCGTACCAGAAATCGACCCGTACATTCAGGTTGTGCTTCAAAATATAGGCAAAACCCAGAAAGAACATGATCGAGAAGAGATACCACTGCAACTCGATAATGGCGTTCGAGGTGAGACGGACGCCGATGAAACGCCCGACATAGCGCGCAACAACGTTGACAAAACCGATCGCCACCATCGCCATGACAATGTACGCCGTCTTGCTGCCAATCCATTCATTGAGCGCATCGATAGCATCGCTCACGCGCAAGAGGAACTGCATAGAACGCTCCTGACGCTTTTGTACGGATACCCGGAATGCACCGTTACCACTCTATAAAAAACGTGCAGATCAAAGTACACGTGTAGCCCTGTGCACAGGTACGCACTATCCATGCGTAGCGCACGTATATCTATGACGCGCATCAGACGGACATCACGGGAAGGCAGAGATAAGGATCCGACAACGTTTATTATACCATAACTCTCTCAGACAATCGCCAGAACGATGGTCAATGTGACGATGCTGAGCAGGGTGGAAAACAGGACGGTGGTGATAACAAACTCCGGCAGCAGATCGTTCTCGACCGCAATGATCGACGCGAGCACGGCGGCTGGCATGGCTGCCTGCAACACGCCAACCGCGCGCTCGATGCCGTCGAGACCGAACAGCGGCGCCAGCGCCAGCGCCAGCGCCGGACCTGCCGCCAGGCGGACTGCCGCCGCCAGAACGGTATCGAAGGTGAGGCGCGGCATACCTGCGCCCGAAAGTTGAACGCCGAGCGCCACCAGCATGGTTGGGATCATTGCCGCAGCAAGCAGACTGATCGACCGTGCGATGAGGGGTGGGAGTTCGATCTGCAAACTGTTGACCAGCAGTGCGGGCGGCACTGCGATCAGGGCTGGCGTTTTGACAACAGCAAGGGCTGCGCGCCAGGCGCTGCCGCGGTGCCAGTTTGCCGCCGCCACCCCAACAACGAAGGCAATGCTGGAAATCGCCAGGAAATAGACGGTGCCGGCAACCAGCGCCTGATCGCTGCCGGGAAAGCGGAATTGAATGATAGGAATGCCAAAGTTGCCAACATTGCCAAAAATGGCGATCAGCATATACGCAGCCACCATTTTCGGCGGGCGCCGCAGCGCTGTTGCGACCAGATAGCCCACAGCCGCACAACCCAGGTGAACGACAATCGTATATGCCACCATTTGCCCGGCAAGGGTTGCGCCAATGCGGGCGCTGCTCATGACGTCGAAGGTGAACGCGGGAATAAGAATAAAGTACGAGAAACGGGTCAGCGTCCGCGATTCAAGGTTGAGACGCGGACCGGCGACGTAACCAAAGGACACCAGCAGGAACACCGGCGCGAGCACGTTGAGGAAGATCGACAGCAGAGCAGGCACATCGCACTCCACACAACAGACAGAGCGAACACTGATCAACACCGTTCCGCCGATTCGGAATCGGCGAAACGGTGTTCAAACAGACGCTCCATGGCGAGCAGAAAGGGGTTTCTTTCCTGATACCGACAACCATCATCAACCGCCCGCGCGTTGTCGGAGATAACCGAGCAAGGCTTCGATCGCAGCGCGCTGCTGGTCGGTCGTCTCCTGGCGTTGCGCCGCACGCGTCAACAGTTCCTGCGCCTGTTGCGCCGCCTGATCGTAGCGCAGCAGATCACTGAGCACGATCGTGTAGTTCTGGCGCGCTTCCAGGTTGTCCGGTTGCAAGCGTACCGCTTCGGCAAACGCGGTTGCAGCGGTTTCGAGGTCGCCAGCGCGCACCGACAGCAATCCGATGATCGACGACAGTTGCGGGTCATCGGGGCGGGAAGATCGCGCCGCCAGGTAGCCGTCGCGCAGGCGTTTCATCTGATCAGGATCAGAGGAGAGCGCTGCGGCGATGGCGGTGATCTGCCCATCGAGCGCGCGCGGGTCACGCTCCAGCACCATCAGGTAGTGATCGACAGCGTCGGCGAATTTCCCCTGCGTGCGCAGGATGTCGCCCATCCGCAGAGGCGTATCGTTGTAGAGCGGGTCGAGCCAGCGCGACTTTTCGAGCAACGCCAGCGCCTGATCGTAGTCGCCGGATCGGGCGACGGCGGCAGCGTACTCGTTCAGAATGGCGACATCCTGTGGCGCAATTGCGTGCGCTCGTTGATACCATTCTATCGCCTGCGTCAGCGCTTCGCGATCCTGACCACCGCTCAGGTTCTGGTACCAGAAATTGTACATGCGCGCCAGGTTGGCAGCGTGATCCTTGTTGAGCGGCGCCAGTTGCTGCGCGCGCAGCAGAACGGCGCGGGCATAACTCAGCAGTTCCATCGGCGTGCGTTGCAGCACAAACGACTGCAGCGCCGCCGTGTCATCGAGTTGCAGCAGCGTTGCAACGCTGGCATTCGGGTCGATCTGACCGAGCGATGCACCGTTCTGGCGCGCCTCATTGACGCGCAGCGTGACCATGGTCATCAGCGACCGACCAAGGGTCAGGTAGTAGAAGTCCTGATCCGGCTCCATGCGGATCGCGTCGAGCAGATAACTGGCGCCGATGATCTGTTGTTCCAGCCTGCCGCCCGGATTGTCGATATACCCCTGCGCCTGTTGCAGCCGCATATCCGCGAGCACGCTGTCCACATTGAACGCCCAGACGCCCAGCAGGGCGATGATGAGAATCACGGCGTACACGGCCATCGCCGCTGCACGCCCTTCCTGGCGGGTGCGTGACGCAGCCGGTCGAGCAGGCGACGATCCGCGCCTGACCGCCTCGGCGCGTCGCCCGCTGCGCTGACGGGCAGATGTTGTCGCTTTCTCCGGCGCTCTGTCTTTCGGCGTTCTGCTTGAACGGGTCGCGTTATCGGGAGTTGGCGCTCCAGGCAAAGCTGATGCCTTCTCCGGCATGGTCTGTACAGGCGGCATACCGGGCAGGCGGTACATGCCGGCGATTCCGCCAGCAGACACGACAACCGCAAAAGACACCCATTGGAGCATCAACGTCGATACAATCGGGATGCCGGTCAATCCCTCAACCGCGTGCGCCGTCACGGCGGCAACCGCAGCGATGATCAGCACCTGCAACCCCCAATCGTCCAGGTGCGTCATCAGACGCCACGCCAGCGCGAAGAAACTGAACAGGAGAAAGAGGTAACTGATCAGCCCGAGCAACCCTTTGTTGATGATCTCATCGAGATACGCCTGGTGGGATCGATCCGGCGATGCTGATCGTGCTTCGAGGCTGGTGAGCGATGGGGGGTAGAACGGGTTGTACGCCACAAACATGGTTTCGGGACCCCATCCGACGATCATGCGCAATGGGTCGGAGCGGATGAGACCGGCGGCGCCGCCGGCTTTATCATCGCCGAACCAGATCAACCAGCGCACCCGTCCTGTGCCGCTCTCCACTTCGAGCAGACGCCCCATGCGACCGATGTACGGAACATCGCGCAACTGCTGAAAGACCGGCGCATCAGAAAGGTTGAAGGCTGCCAGGAAGCCGCCCAGCGCAATCGCCAGCGTCACTTCACCGATCAGCAACCCGCGCCAGAGTCGCACACGCGCCGGGTTATCCCGACGCGCCCGGTGCAACGCGAGCACAATCAGCAGGGTAAAGAACACAAACAGGGCTGCAAAGCCGCCGATCCAGGGTCCGCGACTCTGGGTAAAAAAGGTGGCGATCAGCAGCAGGGCTGTGATCACGAATGCACCGACCGCTTCGAGTGCGTAACTGAGGCGCGATGGAGTGTCGGGGCGCCGCGGAAGCAGAATCACCAGCGCATAACCGGCTGTCATGAGCGCGGTCGCAATCCCCAACCAGAGTGGCCACTCAACCCCCGGCCGCCCCTCCAGCGGAACCACCCGCTGGTTCGGTCCCTGCCCCAGCGTATACGAAATGCCGAGAAGGATGACGTATCCGAGCAGCAGGATGCCTGGTATCAGCGTCCCGAATGTCAGGCGCTCAGCGCGGTGCGGCGCCAGTGCGATCAGCAGAAACAACCCGCCCGCAACCACCAGCGCACCGGGGTAGACCCACCAGTAGCGCAGATCGGCGGCGCGCACCACTGCGCTGAACATCATGGCGGCGAAAACCAGCGCCAGCGCGGCCAGCGCCAGGAGCGCATACGCCGCTCCCCATCCGAGATCGACCGACGGCTGCGAAGGGGAGACCTGGCTGCTGCGCGCATGATGCACGGCAATAATGCCGCGATAGAGCGCGTAGGGCAGCACCATGATCATGTACGCTGCCACAAAGATCGAATTTCCCATCGTGGAAGCGACGCGGGACACCACATCGCCGCGCCAGGGGAGCGGATCGAGCTGAAGATGCTGCACGAGACCGTAGCCAGCGGCGATCAGGCTGGACAGGATCATCACGACGACCAGGCGATCAAGTTGCGCGCGACGACGCAGGTAGAGCGCAATCAGGACGCCGAGCATGATATAGGAGAGGTTCGTGAATGTGCCTTGCAAGCGCTGGTAGGACCCCCAGAAACTGACCGCTGGCGCGACCGACACCACTGTCGCCAGCACGAAGACCGCAGCATAGATCAGGGTTGGAACAGCGAGCGGCACAGCGGCGACACGACGCCACCAGGAGGCGCCGTTTGCGTCCCCGTCGGCAGGAGGGCGTGAGGCAGAGATTTTTTCGAGTGCATGGATCAGCGCCGCTGCCAGCATGATCATCACAATCGAGCGCAGCGTCGTGGCTTTATCCGGCTCGAAGTGACGGGCTGACAGCAGATTGAAGTATGTTGGTATCAGGAGCAGCGCGAGCAACCATCCACCCTCGATCACACGCTCGCACCAGACTGCGACAGGAGATGGACGTAACACCTGAGAACCTCCTGCTAGTTAATCCTCAAGCCAGTTGATCATTGCTTGACCTCAACGTGAAGTGCGTCAGGTGACAGATTGCGATCAGTCCGCTGTTTGTACGCCCGCGCCCGTTCGAGCATATCCAGAGCGCTCCGAAGACTGTGTTCGCTCACCGGCGTACCATCGAGCATGGCAGCAATCTCATGCGCTCGCTGGGCATCGTCGAGTTGCGCCACCACCGTGCGCGTTCGGCCGTCACTGAAGAGTTTGGCAATTGCGTAGTGCGCATCGGCGAATGCGGCGACCTGCGGCAGGTGCGTGATGCAGATGACCTGATGCCGGTCGCTGATGCTCCAGAGTTTCTCGCCCACCACCTGACCGGCGCGACCGCCAACGCCGACGTCGATCTCATCGAACACCAGGGTCGGAATGTCATCAACGCGCGAAAGGATCGATTTCAACGCCAGCAGCAGACGGGCGCTTTCGCCGCCCGACGCAATCCGCGCCAGTGGCTTGAGCGGTTCGCCGGGGTTGGGCGAGAGCAGGAATTCAACCGTATCGACACCGGAGCGATCAAACGACCAGCGGCGCTCAACGCCGTTCTCGATGATTGGAACCCCTTCCGGATCTTCAGTGCGTTCCAGATTGACTGCGAAGCGCACATGTGGGAGAGCGAGATCGCGCGCTGCCTGTTCGACCGCCGCTGCCAGGCGATCACCTGCTTCACGCCGCCGTTGCGACAACTCGCCAGCGAGACGACCGATCTCATCGAGCAGGCGTTGTTCTTTCGCTTCCAGGTCAGCCAGATGCTCCGCGCTGCGGGTCAGGCGTTCAATCTCCGCCTCAGCGGATGCTGCGCGCTCCAGGATATGCTCGATACTGCCGCGATACTTTCGCTGCATATCGCGGATCAGCGTCAAACGATCCTCGATAGCATCGAGACGAGCCGGATCAAACTCCATGGAATCGCGATAGGCGCGGATGCGCGTTGCCAGATCCTCAACACTGTAGAGCAGTTCAGCCGCCTGTTCGGCTGCCTGGCTCAGCGTCGGGTCAAGGCGGGCGAGTTCGGTCAGCGCATCGTTGATAGCGCCCAGGAGTTCGACGGCGGGTCGAGCGGCGCGTCGCCCTGTCTCATCGCCGGTATACAGGAGCGCATATGTCGTTGTCACCAGTTCTGTAATGCGCGCACCATTCTGAAGCAGCGCACGCTCGCGCAGCAACTCCTCCTCTTCACCCGGACGCAGACGCGCTGCTCGAACGTCCTCGAGCAGGAACGTCAACTCCTGGATGCGCTCAGTCCGACGCTGCGCTGCGCGCCGCAACGCATCGAGTTCGTCGCGCACCTGGCGCAGCGCCGCAACCTGCGCCGCAACCCGTTCACGCAACGGTATCAGACCGCCGAACCGATCGAGCATCTCGCCGTGGGTGCGACTGTTGAAGAGCGAAAGACCTTCGTGTTGACCGTGAATATCAACCAGGCGGCTGCCAATATCGCGCAACACGGCGCTGCTTACCGCACGACCGTTCACGCGCGCAACACTGCGCCCGCTCTCACGGATGATCTCGCGTGACAGGATCACCTGATCGTCGTCGTCGCGCAAGCCATACTCATCGAGGAGCGCGAGGAGATCGGGGCGATCGGCGATGCTGAAAATCCCCTCAACCCGCGCGCGCTCACTTCCGGCGCGCACAAACGAGGGGTCAGTCCGCTCGCCGCGCAGCGTGCCTAGCGCATCGATAATGATCGACTTGCCAGCGCCGGTTTCGCCGGTCAGGACATTGAACCCGTCGCAGAAGCGCAGATTGAGGCGTTCGATAATCGCAAAATCGCTGATGTTGAGTTCAAGCAACATGCACGTGACGGCGTATGCATCACACCTGACTGCACAGGTAGCAAAATTGTACCACAGCCGGTTGCGGCATGGCTTCGATCACGCGCTTACTTCCCACGTTCCACCGCCTGGATCGGGCGTTTGGCAACCGGACTGGCGCGACTCTGCATCCACACGTAGATGAAGCGCTGGATGGCTGTGATGTTGCTCAGGATCGCAAGACACCACAACATAAGCGTCACCCAACCGGTCAGCAATCCGAGAACGATCAGCACGATCCGTTCAGGACGCTCGAGCAGCCCCACCTTGCAATCGAAGCCGCATCCTTCGGCGCGCGCGCGGATATAACTGGTCAGCAGCGAACCTGCTGTTGCCGCGAAGATCAGCAGAGTCTCAACCGTGTGAACAGTCGAACGTTCGAAGTAGATCAGAAGCCCGAGGAAAATAAGCATATCCGCATAGCGATCAAGGGTGGAGTCGAGGAACGAACCGAAGCGACTGGCCTGATTCTTTGCCCGCGCCAGCGCGCCATCGAGCACATCGAAGAGACTGGCGAACGCGACGATCAACCCGCCGATGAAAAACTGTCCCGATGCCAGCCACCAGACGCTGGCCAGTGTCAACAGCAGATTCAAGAGTGTCAGCGTGGATGCGTGCAGACCGGTGCGTCCAAGCGTTCGCGCCACCAGATCGCCCGTCCACTGACGAATGCGCGTGTTGTATCGCTTCGTGAACATCGACTCAACCTCAATAGTATCAGCAAGGGGGTCGCCTCGGAGAGGACGATTACCTGCCCATCGACAGGCGATCAAAAAACTCCTGCAACTTTTCCCCGGTATGGAACACGATAGTGACCCGAAGTTCGCGTTCGCTGCGAACCAGGCTCACCGGCGTTCCCAGCAGACGTTCGAGTTCACGGCGGATCGCCTGGTCATCGGGGGACGGATCGGGACGCGCAGCGCGTTGACGTCTGTCGGGCTTCTCAGCGTCCAGGCGCGGGCGAACAGCCGACAGCGCACGATGAATATCGCCGGTCGTCCGGGCGTAGTCGGTCAGACGCTCCACCTCGCGGACATTCAGGTCGTGATCGATGATCGCCGCCACAGTCGCTTCCTGCGCCGCCTGATCGACAAGCCTGAGCAGTGCGCGTCCGTGACCGGCGCTGATCCGTCCCGCCAGCAACGCCTGTTGCGCCACCGGCGCCAGTCCCAGCAGGCGGCGTGTATTGGCGACCGCCTCGCGACTCCGACCGACCCGTTGCGCGATGGCTTCATCGCTCAAACCAAATTCATCTTTCAGCGTCTGATAGGCGTGCGCCTCTTCGAGCGCATTCAGATCGGCACGCTGAATATTCTCAATCAACGCAATTTCGAGCGCCTGCTGGGGAGTGCTTTCACGAACGATAACCGGCACGCGATCAAGACCAGCACGCCGGGCAGCGCGCAAACGTCGCTCGCCAGCGATCAGTTCATACCGACCATCATCACGTTCTGTGACGATCAATGGCTGGATGATCCCGTGTTCGCGGATCGACGCTGCCAGTTCATCGAGCGCGGACTCATCGAAATCCGAGCGTGGTTGATACGGATTGGCATCGATACTATCGATCGACGCCTCGCGCACGATCGTGCGCTCGGTGTCGCCGGGGATCAATGCTGCCAGACCGCTGCCAAGCCCTCGAGGACGTTTCATCGCGCAACCGCCTGTCGATCAATACGGCGCATCACCTCATCGGCGAACGCGGCATACGCCTGCGCGCCGCGACTGGAAGGATCATACTCGGCAATGGTGCGTCCGTAGCTGGGCGCTTCACTGATGCGCACGCTGCGCGGGATGAGCGTATTGAAGATGCGCTGCGGGAAGTAGCGCCTCACCTCCTCGACCACCTGCTGCGCCAGATTGGTGCGGCCATCGAACATGGTCATCACCACCCCCACAATCGTCAGACGCGGGTTGAGATGATCACGCACCCGGTCGATTGTCCCCTTCAACTGTGCCAGTCCTTCAAGCGCCAGGTACTCGCACTGAAGCGGAACAATCACACCGCGCGCAGCGCAGAGCGCGTTGAGCGTCAGAAGTCCGAGCGATGGCGGACAATCGAGGACGACCCAGTCGTACCCGGCCACCTGACTGAGCGCATCGGCAAGACGCCACTCGCGTCGTTCGGCGGAGACCAGTTCGACCATCGCGCCAGCAAGGTGTTCATTCGCCGGTACGATATCCAGTCCGTCACGACCGGTTGAGCGGATCGATCGGTCAAGACCGGCGATGCCGACCAGGACCTCATAGGTTGAGAAGCGCAGATCGCGTTTGGCGACTCCCAGGCTGGTTGTGGCGTTTCCCTGCGGATCGCAATCGACCAGGAGCACCTGTTGACCGCGACTCGCAAGTTCGCCTGCGAGATTGACCGCCGTCGTCGTTTTCCCGACGCCCCCCTTCTGGTTGGCCAGGGCAAGAATATACGGTTCGGAAGAGCTAATCGCCGCCATCGCCATACTGTTTCACGTGAAACGCACGCGCCCCGCCGACGCCGCTCCATTGTAGCACGAGGCGACACTTTGCGCGAACCGCGTTGTCACAGGTTGCACCAGGCGAATTGCTCACATATGACTTGATCGCCGACGGCTTGGACCATCCCATCCGCTGGCTATCCTTAAAGACTCTTTTGCATCCACCTTGACGTACCAACTCACACCGTGTTAGTATGGAGACTGACGCTACTATCAGACATCTTTACGCTTGCTGCGCGCAAACGTGCAAGCGATCCTCAGAAAGGTCGACCGATGATCCGTGTAACTGTTGACAGCATCCGCGTGAGTCTGCTGACACAGCACCGTGTCGTCGTCCTGCGCGAAGCCGAGAGTCGGCGCTATCTGCCGATCTGGATCGGCGCCTTCGAGGCGGATGCGATTGCGCTCGCTATGCAGGGGCACGAACCACAGCGCCCGATGACGCACGATCTGCTCAAATCGGTCTTCGGTGAACTGGGCGCGACGATCAGCCACATCGTCATCAATGACATCCAGGATAGCACCTTCTTTGCGCGGATCGTCGTCGAGCAGGGCAGCCACACCATTGAGATCGACTCCCGTCCCAGCGATGCGATCGCGCTCGCGGTTCGCGCCGATGCGCCGATCTATGTCGAAACGCATGTCTTTGAGGCTGCCGGTGTGCTCTTCGACGAGGAGGAAACCACCGCAGCCGATGAGCAACCGATGAGTGCAGCGCGACCTTCCGCAAGCATGGCTGAGACTGATGAACCAGATGCCGACACATCCGCCGATGAGGGCCTGTCGCTTTTCCGCGATTTTATCAACACCCTGGACATTGATGACGATGAAAAGAATAAGGGGAAGAACCAGTAGCAGGCTGACGATACGCACACTCGTCGTTGCGGGATGCGTCCTCCTGGGTTCAGGAGGACGCACCTGTTCAGCAGGTCGTCTCTGACTCTTTTTGTGGAAAACAAGGGTGATTTTGTGGATAACGCCATGATTATGTGGATAAGTCGGTGGATCGGGTGTGCCTGGGAGGTGGAGGCATAGGGAGAGATCGGTCAATCCACCCATGCTCTCTGGACAAAAGGGGAAACAGTTCCACTTTTCGTCCCAGGGATTGCAGCGCGTCCTGGAGCATGCTTCGCGTCTTCTTCCACTAATCCACACCCACTACTATCACGACGGTCTTTCTTCTCAAAATAAGAACATGTTCTGGGGATTCCCGGAGCGTGAGCCCTGGAGTTGTATTCGACGTCGGTATGTGCGACCCTGCTTTTCTTCGCCGCTGCATTGACAGCACGCCGACTCTATCGTATACATAAGGTAACAATAATCTTGCTCCCGACACACCCATCCGCGCGCCGGATTCGCTTACGGTGAGGTAACCGATATGGCCGCTACGATCCTCGTTGTTGAGGATGAGGAGCCGATTCTGAATCTGGTCGTCGCCTATCTCAAGGCCGACGGCTTTGTCGTTCATACTGCGCGCGATGGTGAATCGGCACTGCAACAGGCGCAGATAGTGCGTCCTGACCTGGTTGTGCTCGACCTCCTGCTTCCCGGAATTGATGGTCTTGAAATTTGTCGCCGCTTGCAGCACGATGGCGGTCCGTATGTCCTTATGCTCACTGCGCGTGCAGAGGAGGTTGATAAGGTCGTTGGTCTGTCGGTGGGCGCCGATGACTATCTGACCAAACCATTCAGCCCGCGCGAACTGGTAGCGCGCGTCAAGGCGATCCTGCGCCGCCGGCGGCATACGGGGGCGGCGCCAGCTGAGAATACGCTCCTGACGTTTCGCGATCTTCAAATCGATGTTGCGCGACGAGAGGTGCAGCGGCGCGGCGTGCCGGTGACGCTGACGGCGCGTGAGTTCGATCTGCTCTACACGCTGGCTGCAATGCCGGGACGTGTGTTTACGCGCGAGCAACTCCTGGAACGGGTTTGGGGTCACGATTTCGACGGCGTTGATCGCGTTGTTGATGTGCATATCAGTCTGTTACGCCGGAAACTTGAGGATGATCCCGCTGAGCCGACGCTGATCCAGACGGTGCGGGGGGTTGGATATAAGTTTACCGGTTGATCGGGTCGTTCAACCGTTAGTGCGGGATTGATCCACGTTGTGTGTGACCGCATATGTCCTGGTTTCATCGACTCCGCTGGAAATTGTTTGTTTCCCACGCGATCATTATTGTGATCGCGGTGGTCGTGCTGCTTGGCGCCGCGCAGATTCTGGTGCGCAGCAGCATGATGGAAAGCGCGACCCTGGCGTCATTGTCCGCAGGGGATGATCTGCTGATTGCGTCAGGTGAAGTCGCCGTGCAACGCCGGTTTCAGTCTATTCTTGAACAGGCGCTGTTACTCGCAAGTTTTGGTGCGCTCGCCGCAGCAGTCGTCGTCAGTCTGTTCGTCTCCCGGCGCATCGTTGAGCCGTTGCAGGATCTGACCGCCGTGAGTCGTCGGTTGGCGCAGGGGTACTACCGTGAGCGGACGTTCATTCATTCCGATGATGAACTGGCTGAGTTGAGCCAGAGTATTAATCATCTGGCGGAGGCGCTCGATCGCACCGAACAGCGTCGCCTGGCACTGATCGCAGATGTGGCGCACGAGTTGCGCACGCCGCTGACCACGATTGAGGGGTACATGGAAGGCTTGCTGGACGGCGTTATTGCACCGGACGAGCAAACATTCACGCTGATCCGCCATGAAGCGGCGCGGTTGCGTCGTCTGACCGAGGAACTTGGTCTGTTGTCACGCGCCGAAGCTGGCGAACTGCGCGTCCAGCCGCGCCTGTTCGATCTCTGTACCATGTTGCAGGAGTTGATCGCTCGCTTTCAGCCGCAGTTCGCCGCCTGCGAGGTCGAGTTGCGTCTGTACCTGTCGGTTCAGTCCCTCACCGTCTATGCCGATCCTGATCGCCTTATGCAGGTCATGGTGAACCTGCTATCGAATGCGCTGCGCTACACCCCCGCCGGCGGTCTGGTGGAGGTGTCGTTGACGCCGCTCGGCGAGTATGTGCGCATTTCGGTGCGCGACACCGGCATCGGCATTGAAGCCGAACATCTGCCGCTCATTTTTGAGCGCTTCTATCGCGTGGACAAGTCGCGCACGCGCAATAGCGGCGGAACTGGTATTGGATTGACCATTGCCCGGCACCTGGTGTATGCCAGCGGCGGTGAGATCTGGGCGGAAAGCGATGGCGCCGGCAAGGGATCGACGTTTCATGTCACCCTGCCGACCGCCGTCGTCTACCAGCCGGTTCAGATCGCTGTTGCGGATGGCTGAACCGGACGCAGGGTCGTTTGTGGCGTTGGAGAAGCCGAACGTACAGGTATTCGCCTGTTCAGACCCGGCATAGCAGGAGGCGCACGCTGAACTGGACCGGTCTGTTGGTTGGGGGCATGTTCTGGCTCGCGATGGTCTCCATCGCGCTGCTGCTCCTGACATTGCTGTTTCCGCAACTTGAACGCCGCGACGAAGAGCGTCCCCGCACACTGACGCCGCCGTATGTGCCCCGTCGTCAATCTGAGCAGCCCTCTATGCCGGCGGTGACGATCGTTGAAACCCCGAAAACTGCGAGTCTCTCCCGTTCAGTGCAAACTGCCTACTGGTCGGCAAATACGCGGCTGATTCGCATCTTGCTGCTGGTATGGGGCGGGAGTGTGTTCTTACCAGCCATGTTCGCGGCTGAATTGAACCGGATACGGGTGTTGACCGGCTTTCCGTTGTCCTACTTTCTCGCTGCACAGGGCGCTCCAATCCTTTTCCTTGTCCTGGCTGCACTCTATACCGCGATCATGACACGCCGCGATCGTCAGTTGGGAGGGCGCCAGGTCGATCCATCCCTGCCGGTTGCCGACGCAATGTTGCCGGTGGCGCTGGTGATCGGCGGCGGTGCGCTGATTGTCGTTGTCGATGTGGTGTTTCGACTGCCGGTGACCATCATTGGCTGGGGCTTGATCATCCTGACGATCGTGGTCTATGCTTCAATTGGCATCCGCGGCCGCGCCCAAGACCTGGAAGCGTACTATGTGGCGGGGCGACGCATCCCGGCGTTGTTCAATGGGCTGGCGATCAGTGCGGACTGGATGAGCGCGGCGACCTTTATCTCGCTTGCCGGTACGCTCTGGATGTTGGGCTATGAAGGGCTGGCGTACATCATCGGCTGGACCGGCGGATATGTGTTGCTGGCGCTGCTGCTGGCGCCCTATCTGCGCAAGTTCGGACAGTACACCATTCCTGAGTTTATCGGCGCGCGCTATGCCTCGACTGTCGCACGCCTGGTCGCCGCGATTGTGACGGTTATCGTTTCGTTCACCTATTTGACGGCGCAGGTGTCCGGGATTGGTCTGATTATGGGGCGCTTTCTTGGCGTCAATTACCTGTTTGGCGTTGCGATCGGTCTTGGCGCGGTGCTGTTCTGCTCCTACCTGGGAGGAATGAAGGCGGTCACATGGACGCAGGTTATCCAGGCGATCGTGATCGTGGCGACCTATCTGATCCCTGCCGCACTGCTGTCGCTCAGAGATACAGGGGTCGCTCTGCCGCAGATCATGTATGGCGCTGCCTTCGATGTCATTGCCGATCTTGAATCCACCCAGAATATCCCAAAATCATATGCCGAACCATTCAATGACTGGTCGGTCTGGCAATTTCTGGCGCTGGCGTTCTGTCTGATGTGCGGCACTGCCGGTCTGCCTCATATCCTGGTGCGGTTTTATACGACGCCGTCGGTGATCCATGCCCGGCGCAGCGTAAGCTGGGCGCTTTTGTTCATTGCGCTGGTCTATCTGACCATCCCGGCGTATGCCGCCTTCTCGCGCTGGGAAATCCTTGCGCACGTCGTTGGTCAGTCGGTGCGTTCGCTGCCACAGTGGGCAGTGAACTGGGGGAATGCCGGACTGTTGAGCATTACCGACCTGACGACGCTTGAAGGAGAGACGGTGGCGACCGTGCCGGGATGGGCGAAGAGTCTGCTGGAAAGCGGGGGGCTGCAATTTGTCGATGCGAACGGTGATGGGCGCATCCAGATCGAAGAGTTGAGCGGGCGCGCGGTTACTCCCACGTCGATTGACGGCATCTTACAGTACAACGAGTTGAAAATCAGCCCCGATCTGGTCGTGGTCTCGACGCCTGAAATCGTTGGTCTTCCTGGCGCCGTCGCTGCACTGGTGATCGCCGGCGGGCTGGCGGCGGCGTTGAGTACTGCCGATGGATTGTTGATCGTCATTACGTCGTCGGTGGCGCTCGATGTCTATCAATCGTTGAACCGGCACGCACCGGCGCGTACCTTGCTTGCGATCGGGCGTATCGCCCTGTTCCTGGCAGCGGTGCTGGCTGCGCTCACCGCACTGCGCCAGCTGGGTATTATTGTCGAACTGGTTGCATGGGCGTTCTCCATCGCGGCGGCAACCCTGTTCCCGGTGCTGACGCTCGGCATCTTCTGGCGACGCGCCAATCGTCAGGGGGCGATTGCCGGCATGATCACCGGTCTGCTCGCCGTTGCCGGCGCCATCGTCATCAACCTGTTGAGTCCATCCACGAATTTCCTTGGTATTTCCGGTCCCGCAACCGGTATCTTCGGCATCGTCGCCGCACTGGTCATGACCATCGTTGTCAGCCTCCTGACCCCCCCGCCTCCGCCAGCGACCCAGACGTTGATCGATGCCGTTCGACGTCCGTAGAACGTGGAGACGCTACAGAATGGCGCTCTTGACATGCGCATCCCGGTCGTGTACCATGCGGGCGTGTGTATGGTACATCGATAGTTTATCCGTTTGCGTTGACGAGGACGAGTAGCTGTGAGACCGCCTTCAGGGAGGGCGCGCCGATGACTGTGAGCGCACCCGGCGATAGATGCAGCGAAAACCACCTCCGAGCCGCTTCTTGAACGTCTCCGACAAGTATGGAAGCGCGGGTTCGCCCGATACAGCGATCACGAGGGAAAGCGTTGCGGCATGCTGACATGGGCCAGCGCAACGCTGTTCCAAACATGGGTGGAACCACGAAGCGACCCTTCGTCCCATCAGGGGATGAGGGGTTTTTTATTCGAGAAGGACGATGCGATCTCGCTCGACACGATTTCAAGCGCGCCCGCGGCGCAGTCTTTCCTGCCTGGGGTGGACTGTGGCGCTTATCTGGTTGTTGGTGGCGCTGGTGGCGCTCTACCTGTTCTGGTTGCGTCCGTCTCTCAGCCGCATGATCGGCGAACAAACCGCGCTACGGCTCGATACCGGAGGTTCTGCGGCGGAAACCGGCGTGCTGCCGACTCTGGTCGCCGCGCTTCCTGCTGGCGAGATGCGGATTACCGAACAAGAGGCGAATGCCTACCTTCAGGCGCATGCCGATCTGCTTGCGCCGATCGAACAGGCAAGCCTCCGGTTCGTCTCCGATGGTCTGGAAGTTGATGTGCGCGCCTTCGGTCTCGATGGCACGGCGCGTATGGGGTTGGCGCTCCAGAATGGTCGGGTCATTGCGCTCAATCCGCGTCTTGACGGTCCGCTTGGCCGTCTCGTTACCCTCGACGAACTGCTGGCGCCGCTTGAGCAGCAGTTGAACGACCAGCTCAAAGCGCAGGGGCGCCGGATCACCGATCTGCGAATCACCCCCGGTGTATTGGTCGTCACGTTAACCGACGCATAACGATAACGAGGTTTTGCGTATGCCAGTCAAACCAGAAACAGATCCCTACTACCGTCTGCGCCATTCTGCTGCGCACGTGATGGCGCAGGCAGTGCTCGAAATCTTTCCCGAAGGGAAAATCGCCATTGGTCCGCCAATCGAGGATGGGTTCTACTACGATTTCGACCTGCCGCGCCCATTGACACCTGATGATCTGGAGGAGATCGAACAGCGAATGCGCCGTATTATCGCCGGCAGACATCCATTTGTCTACCGTGTTGTCGATCCTGATGAGGCGCGAGCGCTCTTCCGGGATCAACCATACAAACTGGAGTTGATCGAAGGATTGTTGCACGGTCAGGACGAGTATGGCGAACAGAGCGGGTCGAGCACTGTTATTTCGACGTATAAGCACGACACGTTCGAGGATCTCTGTCGCGGTCCGCACCTGGAACACACCGGACAGATACCGCCGGACGCCTTCAAACTGATGAGTGTGGCCGGCGCCTACTGGCGTGGCGACTCGAACCGACCCATGCTGCAACGGATCTACGGTACTGCCTGGAACAGCAAAGAAGAACTCGATGCCTACCTGCACCGTCTCGAAGAGGCAAAACGGCGCGATCACCGTCGTATTGGAAAAGAACTGGGGCTGTTCTACTTCTCCGATGATATTGGACCCGGTCTGCCGCTCTTTACGCCAAAGGGCGAGATGCTGCGCCATCTCATGGAGTCATACGTGCGCGAGGTGCAGACGCGCTACGGGTACCAGCATGTCTGGACCGGGCATATCGTCAGGGAGGCGCTCTACAAGAAGTCCGGTCACTATGAGGCGTACCGCGAGAACATGTTCCCGCCGATGGTCGAGGATGAAGAGCATATCTACCGGCTCAAACCGATGAACTGCCCCAGTCATATGACACTCTACAAAGAGATGGGGATCCACTCGTACCGTGACCTGCCGCTGCGTTTCGCGGAATTTGCAACGCTCTACCGCTATGAGGATCGCGGAACGCTGACCGGGTTGACGCGGGTGCGGGCGCTGACGCAGGACGATTGTCACATTTTTTGCCGTCCTGATCAGATCGAGGAGGAATTCGGCCTGGCGCTGCGTCTCATCCGCGAGGTGCTTGAAACCTATCGGTTCACCGATTATCGCGTGCGCCTTTCGTTGCGTGGCGCGGGCGGCAAGTATATCACCGACGACGAGGCGTGGGACCTGGCGGAACATGCGCTGCGCACGGCGCTCGACCATTACGGTGTTGAGTATGAGGAAGCGCCCGGCGAGGCGGCGATCTACGGTCCGAAAGCCGATTTTCTGGCGCGCGATGTGCTTGGTCGCGAGTGGCAATTGTCGACCATTCAGGTGGACTTTATTCAACCACGTCGGTTGGGTCTTGAATATATCGCCGAGGATGGACAACCACGCACACCAGTGGTGTTGCACCGCGCCGTCACCGGGTCGACCGAACGTTTTCTGGGTGTTCTGATTGAGCACTATGCCGGCGCGTTTCCGCTCTGGCTGGCGCCGGTTCAGGCGATTGTCATTCCCATCTCCGACGAGCGGCACAGCGCATACGCCGCCGAGGTCGGACGCCAGTTGACAGCGGCTCAGTTGCGGGTCGAGGTCGATCTGAGCAAAGATCGCATGCAAGCCAAGATCCGACAGGCGCAGTTGCAGAAGATACCGTATATGCTTATAATCGGCGACAGGGAACAGCGCGCTGGCGCGGTTGCGGTACGAACCCGATCCGGCGAGGACCTTGGCGCGATGTCGGTTGCGGCGTTCATTGAGCGCGCCCGGGCTGAAATCGAAGCAAAGGCATAGCAACAAGGAAGCATCGATGAAGCGGTTTGTGATCGGCTTTGCTGTCGGTGTGACCATCGGCGCGGCTGCCGTCGCAATTGGAACGTCGCGCTTTGGCGGGGTCGAAGCGCTGGCTGCACGGGTGCGCGGCGCAATTGCTGCCGGTCGCCAGGCGATGGAAGCCTGCGAACAGGACATGTGGGCCGATGTGCGCCGGCGACGCGCCTTCGGCGCTGCGCATACCGGACCAAATCCGCCCGATCCGCTGGGGGCGCCGTATGAACGCTGAAATCCTGGCGGTCGGTTCGGAGTTGCTGCTCGGTGAGACGGTCGATACCAACAGCGCCTATCTGGCGCGGCAACTGGCGTCGATAGGCATCGACCTGTTTCGCAAGTCGGTCGTCGGCGACAACGAAATGCGTATCGCCGCAGCCATTGACGAAGCGCTCAATCGCGCCGATCTTGTCATCTGCACCGGCGGGCTTGGTCCAACGGTCGATGATGTTACCCGTGAGGCAGTGGCGCGCGCCCTGCAACGACCGCTGGTGTTCCACCAGCACCTGCTCGATCAGATCGAGGCGCGTTTCCGCGCTTTCGGTCGGTCTATGCCGGAGAGCAATCGTCGGCAGGCGTATGTTCCTGAGGGGGCGCGCATTGTCGAAAATCCGCGCGGCACCGCCCCCGCCTTCATTGTTGAGGATGCTCGCGGGACTGTGGTGGTTCTGCCTGGCGTTCCTTCCGAAATGCGCTACCTGTGGGAGAACGCCATTCTGCCGTACCTGCGCGACGAACGTGGTGAAACCGGGATCATCCTGGTGCGCACACTCCACGCCGTCGGTCTCGGCGAGAGCGTGATCGGCGAAAGGCTTGCCGACCTGATGGCGCAGACGAATCCGACTCTCGGCATTTCCGCCAAGCACGCCCGGTATGAATTGCGCATCGGCGCCAAAGCCAGCAGTCGCGCAGCCGCCGAAACGATGATCGCGCAGGTCGAGGCGGTCATCCGTGAGCGCCTCGGTTCGCATCTGCTTGGTGATGAACGGCTTGATCAGACTGTCGCCCGAATGCTCCGCGAGCGCGGGAAGACGCTTGCACTGTATGAGGGCGCGGTGACGGCGCCGCTCTACCGTGCATTGAGCAAAGAAGCGCTCGAAAGCGTGCGCGGGGTTATCATGCATCCCACCGACATCCCGGCTGATGATGATGCGGCGCAGAGTCTTGCGCGCACCGGCGCCATTGACGTGCGTCATCGCTGGCGCACCGACATCGGACTGGCGTTGCAACCGTCCGGTTTGATCGCCTCTGATGGCTTCGCAACGGTATGCGTGGCAATTGCGCATACCGGCGGGGTCGATGAATGGCAACGCCGCTTCGATATGCGAAGTGACGATGTCTGGGACTTTGCCGGAACGATGGCGCTCGATGCGCTGCGCCAGCACCTTGCGTCAGCATAGGTGCTGGTTGATTGCTCCATTCTTGCGTGACTGCATGAATCTTCGCACTGCTATCCGAACCGTCCACAGCGACCCGCTCTGGTGGCGCAAAATCCTGATCGGTGGCGCGTTATTCATGTCGATCATTGGTGCGCCGTTTGCTGGCGGGTGGATTATCGAGTATATCGATAATTCACGGAAAGGGTATGCCACGCCGCTGCCTCCCTGGTTCGACTGGTCGACGCGCTGGATTATGGGCATGTTCGCCTGGATCATCGATTTTCTGTTCTATGTGATGCCGCTCATGATCGCAGGCGTTCTCTTCTTCTGCGTTGCATTTTCAGCAGTGTTGAGCAACTCGCCCGGGCTTGCCGGGCAATTGTTCGCAGTGCTGGGCGCCATTCTCGCTCTTTACCTGACATTCGTCTTTCTGAGCAGCGTTTCGATGGTGGGGCGTCTGATCTATGTGCAGGACGCTTCGCCGGAGCACGCCATGAGCATGCGCGCCATGCGCGAGGCGTTGCGCCCCGGAGCGCGCGCTGTGTATTTTCGCGCCCGCCTGGCGTCGCTGCCCGCATACCTGCCGGCAGTCGCGCTCGGTGCGCTGACGTTCCTGGCTGCCAGTCGTTTGACCATTCCCGGTACGTTGCTGATTGTGGCGCTGCTGATCTGGTTGACGTTGAGCGCGTTGCTGTATGCGCATCTCATCGTCGTCCAGATCTATGTCGCTGCGGAACGCGAACTCGAACGGCGGGGACTGGCTCGTGTCCGTGAGTTGGTGTAGAAAGGAGAAGGAACGATGGAAATCGGCAAGGCGTTCAGCTTCGTGACCGAAGACGAACAGTGGATCACCAAGGTGCTGATCGGCGGTCTGATTCAATTCGTGCCGTTGTTGGGAACAATCGCTATTTTGGGGTACTCCTACCGTGTGGCGCTGAATGTGGCGCGCGGCAATCCGCGTCCGCTGCCAGCGTGGGGCGAGTTTGGCGACTTCCTGGGACGAGGTTTCATGGCGCTGGTCATCCAGATCGTGTACCTGCTGCCACTCATCGTGCTCTATGGTGTTTTTGCGTTCCTGACAGGTGCAGCGGCAGTGGCAGCAGGAGACTCGGATGCAGGTGCTGGGGTTATCGGTTTGCTCGGTTTGTGGTGCCTCATTCCGCTCCAATCGGTCGTAGCGCTGGTGTGCGGCTTTGCAGCGCTGGCGGCGATTATGCGCTACCTGGCGACTGACTCGCTCGGTGAGGCGTTCAAGTTTGGCGAGGTGATCGCAACTCTGCGCAATCATATCGGGTCGTTTCTGATGATTCTGGCTGTAGGCATCCTGGCAGGTCTGGCTGCCGGTCTGGGTGTGATCGCCTGCGGTATCGGCGTTCTCTTTACCGGGTTTTATGCGCAGTGCGTGATCGGACACGTGATCGGTCAGGCGATGCAGCGCATCTTCCCGCCGCAGCAACCGGTCTATGCCGCGCCCGGCTACTACGGTCCGCCGCCGGGATACGGACCTCCGCCGTCATACTGATGAATCCTGCACGTTTGCGCCACGCATTCAACTGGCGTGAAGCGCTCTACCCTGCCAACCTGCTGACGCTTGCGCGTCTGCTGATGTTGCCGGCTGCGCTGCATGCCATGCAACGCCCGGAACAACGCTGGCGCGCGCTGAGTATTCTCGGCGCAGCGATGTTCACCGACGCTGTTGACGGCGCGATTGCGCGCCGTCGGCACGAGGTGTCGCCGCTGGGAAAACTGCTCGACCCGGTCGCCGATAAGGTCATGATCGATGCAACGGCGGTGACCCTCTCACGGGTGCGCGGTTTTCCGTGGTGGGCGACGACGCTCATTCTGGGGCGCGATGTTGCGATCATCCTGGGCGGCTTGTTGATCTACCGTCGGCGACGGATCATTGCGACGGCGCATCCTGCCGGGAAAGCAACGACGCTGGCGCTGACGCTGGCAATGTTACTCTACATCGCCGATGGTCCGCGCAGCGGGCGCCCTGCGCTATATGCAGCGATGGCGCCCTTTGCGCTCTCGGCGCTGGTCTACCTGCGCCAGTTGATCCAGGCGACCGGCGAGGCGTCCGATTGATCCCATGGGTTGAACACCGGTACGGAGGAAGAAGTGTCGCTCGCTCTGATCGTCCATGGCGGCGCGTGGGACATTCCCGACGACGAGGTGGCGCCGCACCTGGCAGGATGCCGTCGTGCGCTGGCTGCCGGATGGGAAGCGCTGACGAACGGTCGCAGCGCGCTCGATGCTGTTGAGATTGCAGTGCGTATCATGGAGGACGATCCAACGTTCGACGCCGGCGTCGGTTCGGTGCTCAACCGTGATGGTCTGGTTGAACTCGATGCCGCAATCATGGACGGCGCGACGTTACGATCAGGCGCCGTCGCAGCAGTGCGCGGCATTCGCAACCCGATCTCACTGGCGCGTCGCGTCCTCGAAAGCGAAGCGGCGCTGCTGGTTGGTCGCGGCGCCGAACGTTTCGCCGATACGGTGGGCATTGAACGTTGCGCCGACGAGGATATGATCGTGCCGCGTGAACGCGCCCGTTGGGAAGAACTGCGCCGTCTGGCAGCATACCGCACGCCGGACGCCTTTCAGCGCCCGCCGGGTGAGGTTGCCGGTCTGCGCGGCATCGTAGCGGGTGGTGATCACGCGCCCGACCACCCCGGTCTGCGCATCCAGCACCCCGGCGACACTGTCGGCGCTGTGGCGCTCGACCGCTACGGGAACCTGGCTGCCGCCGTCTCGACCGGCGGCACGCCGTTCAAACTGCCGGGTCGCGTCGGTGATACGCCGTTGATCGGCGCCGGTCTGTATGCCGATGTGCAGACCGGCGGATGCGCATCGACCGGATGGGGCGAGTCGATCATAAAGGTATTACTGGCGAAGACCGCCACCGATTTCCTGGGCGCCGGGTACGCGCCCGTCGAGGCGGCGCGCGCTGCAATCGAACGGCTCGAACAACGTGTCCATGGATTAGGGGGCGTCATCCTGATCGACGTGCGCGGTCGGGTAGGATATGCGTTCAATACGCCGCGGATGGCGTATGCGTATCGTGTCGAAGGTGGAGCAGAAGTAGCAGGAGTATGAACGATGAGCAGTGATCTGGAAACCCGATTCACGGCTGCAGCGGAAGCAGCCACGCGCCTGCCGAAGCGTCCCGACAACGAAACAATGCTGCAACTCTACGCACTCTACAAACAGGCGACCGTCGGCGACGTCAGCGGATCGCGCCCGGGAGGACTGGATTTCGTCGGACAGGCGAAGTACGACGCATGGGCAAAACTCAAAGGGGTTGCGAAGGATGCCGCAATGCAGCGGTATATCGACCTGGTCGAGCGGTTGAAGGCAGGGCGGTAGGATGGCTGGATGCCGAAAAGGGTCGAGACGGGATCATCCCCGTCTCGACATATTTTTCCGATCTGGACACGTGGTTGCGACAACGCACGACAATGCGCTTGAACGTGATTGAGAAACCCGTCGGACAAAAGGGATGTGCCGTTGAAGCGTTGAGTCGTGGAACACTCGATTGCCTGGGCGGGACGCAATCGTTTGGCGAGTAAAGAATACAACCGCAATCCAGAATCGAGTGAAGCCTTTCTTTATCCTGGTTCTATCGAAATGCTCCTGAGCAGGCTCTATCCGAGAGTATAGTTTCTGATTACGCTCTTAGGCGCTTTTTGAATTATGGAACATATACAGGTAGCTCTCGAACTAAAAATTCTCCAGCGCAATTTTTGATAACAGTAGACATCATCAAGATTTAGTGATATACTATTTTTGTACAATCTGAAAATGGAGAAAAACGATGTGTAAGTATCGATCCATTATCGAAAATCCGGAGAAATTACGCTCTATGACCGGACTGACCGTTGAAGAGTTCCACGCGCTGGTTCCGATCTTCCACGCCGCATTTGAAGCGTATATGAAACGTCGCACGATTGATGGCCGCGTCCGATATTGTCGTCGCTACGTCTCGTATGCAAACTCGCCGCTTCCGACAACAGAAGATAAATTGCTCTTTATTTTGACCTACTTAAAACAAAACCCAACGCAAGTGATGCACGGACACCTCTTTCAAATGAGCCAATCAAACGTAAGCAAATGGGTGCATCTTTTGCACGGAGCGCTGAACTATGCGCTTTCACAGCAAAATCTCCTGCCTGCGCGCACTGCCGACGACCTGGCGAGGCGATTGCAGGAAGAACCGTCGTGTGAAGAACCGTCGTGTGAAGAACCGTCGTGTGAAGAACCGTCGTGTGAAGAACCGTCGTGTGAAGAACCGTCGTGTGAAGAACCGTCGTGTGAAGAACCGTCGCATGCGACAAAAGCGCCCCCCTTTTTATCCATGACGGCGTAGAACGTCCCATTCGCCGTCCAAGCGACAAAGTCGACCGGGAGTTGTATTACAGCGGTAAGAAGAAACGACATACGCTTAAGAACGTTCTCATCATTGATGAGTTTGGCTCTATTCACTTTTTGAGTGACACCTACGAAGGAAGGGTCCACGATAAATGTATTGCGGATGAAGCGGGATACACCCTTCCAAACGCGAGCATTCTCTATCAAGACGCCGGATTTCAAGGATTTACCCTGCCTGGCGTCCAGATTATGCAGCCAAAGAAGAAGCCGCGCAATGGAACCCTCACGCCGCAGGAAAAGGAGGAAAACCGGCGTATCTCATCCGTTCGCGTTCGTATTGAACATGTTATCGGCGATATCAAGCGGTATCGAATCATTCACGACATTATCCGCTTCAGTTGTTCCGAATTTCGGGATATGGTCATGGAAACATGTTGCGGGCTGCATAACTTCCGAATTTGGCTGAAACGCAAAAAGCAGTCCAAAAATCAAAACGAATCTTGATGAAGTCTAATGATCTCCGCACGCAGCCACGCGACTATAAGATGCGCTGCCGCGAACACCTCGGAGAATCCGGGTTGTCGGCTTGCTTGTCGGTCGCGGGCGTAATATCGAGGAGAGCAGTCTGGCTGGATGCGAGGGTCAGGGAACCGCGCCAGTAACGCAGTTCCTCGTACCACTAACAAGCCAGGCGCCGGGTCTTCGATCATCTACGCCATCCGTTTACCTCCTCCGCCGAACGGTCGACATAACCCGCTTGCGACGAGCGCAGCGAGGAGCAAGTTGGGTTCATGCGATTACCGCTCCCCTGCCAGCATCATCTCGCGCCGTTTCTGTTCACGCTGACGCTCATTGAGGGTCAGCAACCGCTTGCGCAGGCGGATGCTCTTGGGGGTCACTTCGACCAGTTCATCATCGCTGATATACTCGATAGCATCGTCGAGGCTCAGGATGCGCGGCGTTTCCAGCCGGATCCCTTCTTCCGCCGTCGAAGAACGGATGTTGGTGAGATGCTTGCGACGACAGACATTCACCTCCAGGTCGCGCTCGCGGATGTGCTGCCCGACGATCATACCCTCGTAGACCTCGGCGCCGGGTGTGATAAAGAGCGTGCCGCGCTCCTGCGCCTGGTTGAGAGCGTAGGCCGTAGCGACACCGCTTTCGGAAGCGATCAGCGAGCCGTTGGTGCGGGTGACGATCTCGCCCGCCAGCGGTTCATAACCGATGAACAGCGAGTTCATCACCCCCTCGCCGCGCGTCGCCGTCAGAAACGTCTGGCGAAAACCGAGCAGACCGCGGGTAGGAACGTGGAAGATCATGTGGACCAATCCGCCGTCACGGATGCTCATATCGCGCATCTGTCCGCGCCGCTGTCCCATCAACTCGATAACCGCGCCCTGATACTGTTCGGCGACTTCCAGTTCGACCTGTTCGATCGGTTCGTACTTAACGCCATCGATCTCTTTGAAGATCACTTCGGGGCGCGACACCTGAAACTCGTACCCCTCACGGCGCATCGTTTCGATCAGGATGGTAAGATGCAGTTCACCGCGTCCGCTGACGGTGAAAGCGTCGGGCGAGGCGGTATCGGCGACGCGCAGCGCCACATCGCGTTCGAGTTCCTGATAGAGACGTTCGCGCAGTTTCCGCGACGTCACGTGTGTCCCTTCACGTCCGGCAAACGGGCTGGTATTCACGCTGAAGGTCATCCGCACCGTCGGCTCTTCGACAGCGATTGGCGGCAGCGGTTCCGGATGATGGGCATCGCTGATCGTATCCCCGATACCGGCGTCGCCAATCCCGGCGATAGCAATAATGTCGCCTGCCGTGACTTCTTCGACCTCACGCCGCTCCAGCCCATTGAAGACGAAGAGTTGACCGATCTTTGCCGTAGTGACGCTGCCATCGCGTGCAATCCGCGCCGCCATCTGCCCTTTGCGCAGCACACCGCGCCGCAGGCGTCCGATCAGAATCTTTCCCTTATAATCGTCGTACACCGTATTGGTCACCAGCAGTTGCGCCGGTCCGTCCGGATCGACCTCCGGCGCAGGTATCTGGTCGAGGATAGCGTCGAACAGCGGCTCGAGCGAGTCGTGGATTTTGAGCGGTGATCGACCGGCAACCCCTTTGAGCGCATTCGTGTAAATAGTTGCAAACTCCGCCTGCTCATCGGTGGCGCCAAGTTCGATGAACAGGTCGAACGTTTCGTTGACAACGTGGTTAGGGCGGGCGTTGGGACGATCAATCTTGTTGACGACGACAATCGCGCGATGCCCCGCCTGCAATGCTTTGCGCAGCACGAACCGCGTTTGCGGCATAGGACCATCGACAGCATCGACCAGCAGCAGCACGCCATCGACCATATTCATCACACGTTCGACTTCCCCGCCGAAGTCGGCGTGTCCTGGCGTATCGACGATATTGATCTTGACGCCGCGATAGGTGACGGCGGTATTCTTCGCCATAATTGTAATGCCGCGTTCGCGCTCGAGGTCGTTCGAGTCCAGCACGCGCTCAGCAACCTGCTGATTATCGCGGAAAATGCGACCCTGACGCAGCAACCCATCGACCAGCGTGGTCTTGCCGTGGTCCACATGGGCAATAATCGCAATGTTCCGAATGTCGTTCCGTCGGATCATCTCATTTACCCGCAAAATACCCCGGCCATTGCGGTCGGGGCGAAAATCCTGAAGCAACAGATGCGCCTGATTCACGCTTGTAGCAAGAGTGTACCATAGAACCGGACCGGCGTCCAGGGTGCTGATACCTTGATACCGTGGGGCGGATCAATCGCGCATGCTCTCGAGCGCCAGCGCCACTGCCCCGATTGCCACACTGTCGGCGCCCAACATGGCGGAGACCACCTGCACCGGTCGTTCGACCGCTTTACCGATATAGGTGTGCATCCGTTCCCGGATGGCGTTGATGAACTCCTCGCCCCCGTTGCGCGCCACAACCCCGCCGATGACCACCATCTGCGGGTCGATGAGTGCGACGATCTGAGCGATCCGTACTGCCAGCACGTCAATCGCTTCGGCGACAACCTGACGCCCCACCGGATGATCGCTGAAGATGTCGCTCAACAGGTTTGTGTGGAAGCCGAGTTCTGCCGCGCGACTCAGCAACCCCTTGATCGATACGTGCTCTTCCAGCGTTTTGGGCCGTTCACCGGGACGGGTCGGATCCACCGGACCGATAACCGCATGTCCGATCTCTCCGGCGGTTGTCGTTGCGCCGTGGTACAGGCGCCCGTCGAGCACCAATCCGGCGCCAACACCGGTACTCAGGTGAATATACACCATGTGCTGGGTGTCGCGCCCAACCCCAAATGTGGCTTCCGCCAGAGCGATCAGGTTGGCATCGTTATCGACCACGCACGAGGCGCCAAAAGCGTTTTCGAGCGCTTCACGCAGCGGGTAACGTTCCCAGCCCGGCGCACGCGGGGAGAGCAGAACGATACCCTGCCGCACATCCACCGGTCCGCCGAAACCGGCGCCAACCCGAACCAGGTGTGCGGAGGTGACACCGTGCGCTGCCATCAACTCATTTCCCAGATCGATGGCGCCCCCGACCAGTTCTTGCGGCGATTCGTTTGCCGGCTCGCGATGCATCGCATGAAAGGTGTGCCGGCTGAGATCCACCAGTGCTGCCCGCAATCCGTAGCTGCCGATATCGAAACCGAGGACGCATCCCTGACCGCCGAGCAGACCCCAGCGGTTGTGTGTCAATCGCTCCTGGATGAGCGGCGTCGGATCGAGCATGGCAACCTCCCTGCGATAGCGCAACAGTGCGAGCGAGTGCGGTTTGGAAACGCAATTATAGCACAGTGAACCATGCTGCGTCATATGTCGTATGACCATTCCGCGCCGCTGTCATCCGCGTTGCTGCGGTTCGCTGTCTGGCGCTGCCGCGATCGCGCGCCAAGCCATCCAGCGGCGATCATCATAAGAACGCCGACGCTTATCCTGATGGCGATCAGCGGTGAAGCGGCGATGGGTGCAGATGTTGTCGCACCTGGAGGAGACACCGTTGCCGACGGTGTGGCGGAGAGAGTGGCTGAAGAAGGAAGCAGTGCGCCATATTCCGCCCGTTCTCCCGACACAACGAATGGCGCAGCAGTCGGTAACCCCCCTGGCGCCCAGGCAGGCAGACGGTCGTAGGGGCGACGTGTGACGAGGGGTGCGACGCTCTCCTTTCCATGCCCCGTTTTACCGGTCGATGGCAATGCGGTTGTTCTCGAATCAGGCGGAGCAGCGCTGCCCGTTGATGTTACGCGGGTCGGTGACAGGGTACGGGTCGGTGACAGGGTGCGGGTCGGTGACAGGGTGCGGGTCGGTGACAGGGTGCGGGTGGGGGATGAGGTTCGAGTTGGCGATGGCGTGCGCGTCAGGGTTGGCGTCTTCGTCGGGGAGGGTGTGCGCGTTGCTGTCAGTTCGATGCCTGCGGCAGGTTCGCGCGTTGGCGAAGGTGTGCGGGTCGGCGAGGGGGTGCGGGTTGGCGAGGGCATCCGCGTTGGCGAGGGGGTACGGGTTGGCGTTGGTTCGTCAGTGGCGGTCGGCTCGTCGGTCGGCGAAGGGGTGCGGGTCGGCGACGGCGTGCGGGTTGGCGACGGCGTGCGGGTCGGTGAGGGCGTCCGCGTCGGCGTCGGTTCGTCGGTAGCGGTCGGCTCATCGGTCGGCGACGGGGTGCGGGTCGGCGACGGCGTGCGGGTTGGCGAGGGCGTCCGCGTCGGCGACGGCGTGCGGGTCGCTGTCGGCTCCTCTGTTGCTGTGGGTTCCTCCGTCGGCGAGGGGGTGCGGGTCGGCGAGGGCGTCCGCGTCGGCGAGGGGGTGCGGGTCGGTGAGGGCGTCCACGTTGCTGTCGGTTCGTCAGTGGCGGTCGGCTCGTCGGTCGGCGAGGGTGTCCGCGTCAGCATCGGTTCGTCGGTTGCGGTCGGCGACGATGTCTGCGTCACTGCTGGCTTAACTGTCGCCGTCGGTGTATCGGAGGGCGTTGAAGGAAGAGGAGTATCAGTTCCAATGACGGGCGTTGTTGGTTCCGGCGAGGGAGCGGGTTCTGGTGTGCCGTCAGGCGTAACGGTTGGCGAGGCGGTGTCGGCAGGTGACGGTGAGGGCGTAAGCGACGGCAATCCTGGCGGCATGTTCCATTGACCTGGCGACGGATCGCTTCTGACCCAGACGGCGCTGGCATCCGGGATGCGTGCAAAACTTTTACCAACTGTTGCCGAAGTGTAGGGGGCAACGTCAACGGGAACGCCGGAGGCGTCGAGCAGTGTCACTGCATCCGTGCCGCTATTGTTGAGGATGTGGGTCTTCAGTTCGATAACCAGCAGACTGTATGGCGAAATGATTGTGCCGGATGGAATGATGGTCTGTGGTCCGCCCGGCGTATCATCGTCGATCCTCCAACCGCTCACGTCGAGCGGTGTGTCGCCGCAGTTGACAATCTCGACCCATTCCGGTCCGCTTGCAGGAGCTGGCATGAATTCGTTGATCAGTGCAACCGGAGGGTCGGCGGTGTATGCCGGACCGGTAACGAACATCCACAGCATAGCCAGGATTGTTAGAATCAGGAGCGACCGGCGCATAACCCCTCCTGCTGCAAACACAGAACCTGCGTCGATAGTGCCACAGGTGCGCCATTCACAAAAGATGGACAATTGTCCCTGTCGGGAGTGGCTGTTTGGGGTGCAGGCAACAGTACGGCAATCCCCTGGCGGTGCCGAATCTGTCGACGTAACTTTTTCGAGTGTGGTATCATCATAAGAGCGGCGGCGCAGGGAAGCCGTTCATTCAATTCAAGGAGTCTGCGACATGCACAGCAAAGTCGTCATTATTGGTTCTGGTCCGGCGGGATTGACCGCAGCCCTCTATGCGGCGCGTGCAAATCTCGAGCCGCTGGTGATCCGGGGGTTGCAGCCGGGCGGCTTGATTGCAACGACGAGCGAAGTCGAGAACTATCCCGGCTTCATCGAAGGAATTGGCGGCTTCGAGCTTGCCGATAATATGGAAAAGCAGGCAGCGCGTTTTGGCGCTCGTTATATGGATGCGATCGTCGAACGTGTCGATCTCTCGCAGCGCCCGTTCCGCCTCGTCACCGATAGCGGCGAGGAAGTGACGGCTGATGCCCTGATCATTTCAACCGGAGCGTCGCCGCGAAAACTGGGGGTTCCGGGTGAGGAGCGGCTGGCAAACCGCGGCGTGTCGTACTGCGCCACGTGCGATGGCTTCTTCTTCCGCAACAAGAAGGTCGTGGTGGTCGGCGGCGGCAACAGCGCCCTGGACGAAGGGCTGTTCCTGACGCGCTATGTTTCGGAGTTGAAGATTGTCCACCGGCGCGATGCGCTGCGCGCTGACCCGATCCTTCAGGAACGCGCGTTCTCCAACCCGAAGATTACGTTCGTGTGGAATTCGGTGGTCGAGGAAATCCTGGGGGACGACAAAGTGACGGGCGTGCGGGTGCGCAATCTGAAGACCGGTGAGGTTTCGATTATCGAGACCGACGGTGTTTTCCCGTACATCGGGCATATTCCAAACACGTCGTTGTTCAAGGGTCAGCTGGAACTTGACGAGAATGGATACATTCTTGCCGATCACCGGACGCGCACCGCGATTCCAGGGGTGTTCGCAGCGGGTGATGTGGTCGATCATATCTACCGCCAGGCGATCACGGCAGCCGGTGAGGGGTGCAAGGCGGCTATGGAAGCGACCTGGTTCCTGAGCGAACAGGAGCATGCCGCCCGAAAGTCGGCTGAACTCGCCACGACGCCAGCATAAGAAGCGAACAGAGGTCCGGGTATGCGACGCGAATCGCCCTATCCGATGGTTCCGATCGACGAGGCGCAGCGCATTATCACTGCGCATGTCGCACCGCTCGGCGTCGAGGAGATGGACGTTCTCCGCAACGCCGCCGATGGTCGTGTGCTGGCTGAGGATATCTATGCAACCGATCCGTTGCCCGATGTGCCGAAAGCGGCAGTCGACGGGTATGCGCTGCGCAGCGCCGATGGCGTCGCCCCGCGTCGTGTGATTGCCGAAGTGACTGCCGGTGCGGCGCCGGGGCTGCGCGTTGAGCCGGGGACTGCGGTTCGGGTTATGACCGGTGCGCCGGTGCCGGAAGGCGCCGACGCGGTGGTGATGGTAGAGCACACCGAGGAGCAGGATGGTACGCTGACGGTGCGCCATGCGCTCAGTGCTGGCGACAATATTCATACGGTCGGGCAGGATATTGCCGCCGGTCAATGTGTGTTGACGCGCGGCACGACGCTTGGCGCCGCCGAGATCGGGTTGCTGGCGACGGTCGGGCGTGTCCGGGTGCAGGTCTACCGTCGTCCGATTGTTGCGGTACTGGCAACCGGCGATGAGGTATATGAACCCGATGGCGAGGTGTTTCCCGGCGGTGTGCGCGATAGCAATCGCTATGCGCTGATGGCGGCGGCGCGCGAAGCCGGGTGTGTGGCGGTGTCGCTCGGCATCGCGCGTGATGACCTGTCGGTGCAGCGCGCGGCAATCCTCGATGCGGTTGATCGCGCCGATGTGCTGTTGACCAGCGGCGGCGTTTCAATGGGAACGCGCGACCTGATCAAGCCGTTGCTGGCAGAACTCGGTGCGGTGCATTTTGGACGCATTGCTTTCAAGCCCGGCAAGCCGACGACGTTTGCAACCATCGACCGTCCGGGACGCGCCGCTCCGCTCCTCGTCTTTGGGTTGCCCGGATTTCCGGTCTCATCGCTGGTTTCGTTTGAGGTGTTCGTGCGTCCGGCGCTCCGCCGGCTTCAGGGGGACGCGCGCCCTGAACGTCCGCGTGTGCGGGTGACGCTGCGCGATCCCATCTACCCCTCCGCTGATCGCCCGGAGTATCAGCGCGCCATCGTCGGTTGGGCGGAAGGTCGCCTGTTGGCGCGCAGTACGGGTCGCCAGGGAAGCAGTCGCCTGCTGTCAATGCTGGGCGCGAATGCGATGCTCATCGTTCCGCCAGGAACTCAGCCATTCCCGGCTGGCGCCGAACTCGAAGCGCTGCTCACCGGTCCGCTGGCACCGTTCGACGAATAGCCCGGCGTACCTCCGCCAGCGACATTCGCAACCAGGAATGCACCAGACCGGTCGAAGAACTGCGGTCTTTGCGCGTCTCCACGGCGAGCGTCTGGCAGAGTCGCTCACCGGCGCCACTGCTGTTCAGGGCGCCGGTCTGCTCCGTAACCGATACACATTCGCGTATGCTTCGTCGATCACCAGATCGACCGGTATTCCGGCGACGCTGTCTGGTTGCCCGACAAAGTAGACCGGACGATCCGGATACCGTCGTTGCGCCCGCTCGAACCAGGGATCATCGCCTGGCTCGACAACATCGATCCACACATCGGGACGAACGCCTTCCACCAGGCGCAGGTAGAGCAGCGTGGTTCCCTGTTCCCAATGGGTTATGACAACCGCATCCGGCGGCAGCACGGAGAACGTCGCCGTGGCGAACTCGCGGTAGAGCCAGAGATGCTGCTTTGCCGACACCCGATAGCGCGTTGCGCCCCACCCCAGCGTCAATGCAACCAGGATGGCAATCAGCGCCACGGAGCGCCAGGGCGCACGCGGTGACTGCGCCCGGCGGGTGAGCGCATCCGCGCCGACGCCGATCCACAGCGCCCACGGCAGCAGCATCGGCAGGGTAAAAACCGGTGCATCACCAACCGCAGGACCAAGCAGCAAAAGGTACGTCAGCGTCGCAAAGAACACCCAGGCGGAGGCGCGCCAGACCCAGACGGAAGATCGCGCCAGCACAACGCACCCAACGACGCCGGACGCCACGCCGACTGGTCCGAACTCGAACCAGAGCCGCCTTCCGACCATCTGAATGGTGGACAGCGCCGATGCAGCGTCGGGGAACTGAAAGATGCCGCGCCGAACCTCGCCGCCCGTCAGCAGATCCACCACATCCCACCACGACTGTGGCGCTCCCCAGAAATAGTGCCCCGGCAAGCCGTAATCCAGCCCGTCGAACGGACCAAAACGGGCGAACTGCACCAATGGATAGATCAAGGGGGTCGTGCCGATGAGGAACCAGAGCGCGACGGAGACGAGCGTGATCGCCGTCGCGCGTAACGACGGATACGCGCCATCACGACGCATGGCTGCACCACATCCAGCTATGAAGAGCGGAAGCGCAGTCACAACGAATAAGCCGTGGTGCGTACACCCTAACCCGGCGATCAGCGCCGCAGGAGCGAAATATGCCAGCACACGGCGCGCCGGGTTTTCGACCGCGCGATGCAATGCCAGCGCCAGCGCGACGATCAGGAGCGCCAGCAGCGCGTAGATTTCGGCGAGTGTAGCGGCATTCCACAAACCCGGCGCAACCCCCAGCGCCAGCGCTCCGACGCACGCAGGCAACCATTTCCCGATAACACGCCGTGCCAGCAGCGCAAACAGCGCTACCGCCAGCGCAGCGCACAGCGCCGAAACCATGGTGACCCGCCAGGCAGGCGTACCGAACGGAAGGAGACGGGTCGCCAGATGACCCATGATCGTTGCCAGCGGATAGGTCGTCGGATGCGGAACGCCAGACAGCGTGGCGGCAAACTGGAACTCCGCCGAGTCGCCGGAGAGGACGTCGGGTGCTGCGGTGGCGCCATACACGAGAAGAAAAACCACGAACAGGAAGACGGAGAGCGTCGCCGAAAGAACGTGTTCCCGTGGTATCCGAGGGCGTAGACAGGATGGCGCCATCATGTACTGACAGTTGTGGTGGCGCAGGCGTAGAGCACCTCGATCAAATGCTGCCCGTGACGCACCAGGTCGGGGAGGGGGATACATTCGTTCGCGCCGAAGATTGCGCTCGACGGGCGCGCAACGCTAATCGAGGCGACAGGAATACCGAACGCCTCGGCGAAGTAGAACAGGGGCATGGTAAACGGACCGCGTGGCAGGATGGTGAGCGGTTGACCGTGGATATATCTGCCGACATCGCTCACCAGGCGCACGAAGGGATCGTCGATAGGCGATTGGGCGGGCGGGTATCCGCCCGGCAGACGCTCAACCAGGATGTCGGTCAACCCTTTGGCGGCAAGGTGCGCCTGAAGCGCATCGACAACCGCCTGCGGGCGCTGGCGCGGCACCAGTTGAAAGTCCAACCGCGCAACCGCACTGCGCGGGATCACCGGCGGGTCGCTGACCGGCTCGGTGTGCAGCATATTGATATTGCACGTTGGCAGGGTCACTTCCGAACGCACCAGCGGCGCACCTGTCAAGCCGAAGAGAAACTGATCGACCTGCCAGGCGCTGCGACGTCCCGCCTCGTCCGCCAGCACAGTGCGCAGGATGCGATTCTCCTCGGTAGTCGGACCTTCGATGGTATCGTAGAACCCGCCGATCAGAATCTCCTCCTGATCGGTCTTGATCTGATTGAGCGTCCAGATCAGTCGCCAGAGCGGATTGGGCACACTGGCTGCCATACCGGCGGGCAACGCCGTTTGCGCCTCCTGCGACCGCAGCATGATCTGCACCAACCCTTTCACACCACTGTAGCAGAGCGGCAGTCCGCTGGCATCGCGATCCCCCCCGCTCGCCAGGCATGCATCAGCCCTGAACAGTGCACGGCGGTCGGCAAGCAACGGACCAAGGTAAGGACTCCCGGTCAGATAGTCGCCTTCAGCCACCACAACGACGCCGCATGGCAACTCGCCTTCCGCATCGATCAATGCAGCAATTGCGTTAAGATGCGCTGCCAGCGGTCCTTTTCCATCCGCCACGCCGCGCCCGTAAACCATCCCGTCCCGTTCAGCAAGCTGGAATGGATCGTGCAACCAGGCGCGCCATGGACCTGGCGAAGGGGTGTCGTAGTGATGGTAGAGCAAAAGGGTGAACGGTTGACGTCCGCCGCGCCAGCCGATCACGATCGGTGCGCCAGGCGTTGGGCGCACGTCGACTTTCAAGCCGCGATTGCGCATCATTGCTGCAATGCGCGCAGCGACCGTGCGCAACTCATCGGTTTGACCGGTGCTGCCCGCCATGCCAATGAGTTGCTCCAGGTCGCAGATAAGTTGATCGGTTGAGATAACGGCTGGTTCTGTCACAGAAGCGCTCCGTCGATGACGAAACTGTAACCGATTATAGCATGGCGCACAACCTTATTGGTATGCCAGCATTGGACAAATTGGCGCGACCCTGGTACACTCCCAGGGCGTATGATCCGACAACGACTCAGAAGCGCCGCATGGTTGATCGTGCTGCTTGCCGTTGCAGGCATCGCCCTGGCAGGTTGCACAATTGAAGGCGGTGTTCCGACCCCGACCATCGCACCAACACGAGCGCCGATCGGTCCGATCCCCACCAGCGCGGTCATCGCTGAACGCATGGCGGCGCGTAGCGACACATGGATGATCGGGATGGTCGATCTTCCGCCGGACATCTACCCGTATCCCCAATCGGCAGCGACCCAGCGCGCAACGGCGCCGATTACCGAACTGCTGTTTCCGGCGCCGATCCTGACCTACAACTACGGGTACACCGTGACCGGTGTCCTCGAGCGTATTCCGACCCTCGACAATGGTGATGCCGAACTGCGCAAGGTCGATGTGTATCTGGATGCGACCGGCGCGATAACCACGACAGCGACCGATGTTGTTACCCAGGTTGATCAACTGGTCATCACCTTTCGCTGGAACCCGCAATTACGCTGGTCTGACGGCACACCCGTCACCGCTGATGATTCGGTGTTCGCCTACGAACTGGCGAAAGCGGCGCCGCCGGGCGATGCCGCCGCCGAGTTGCTGGCGCGGACAGTTGCATACGAGAAGGTCGATGACCATACGACGCGCGCCGTTCTGCGCCCGGATTACGTTGGTCCAGCGTATTTCATGAGTTACTGGACTCCTCTGCCGCGCCATCTGCTTCGGGGCGTTGATCCAGTGCGGGTGCGCGAGAGTGAGTTCGCGCAACGTCCAGTCGGATACGGTCCTTATGCACTTGTCGAGCGAACTTCCACCGAACTGCGCTTCGAGCGCAATCCGTATTATTTCGGTCCGGCGCCTTCCGCGTCACGCCTGGTGATCCGCGCTTTTGCCGATCTTGAACTGTTGCGCGCCAATCTGCTCAACGGCAATCTTGACCTGGGATTTGCCGATCGCATTCCGCCGGCAATGCTGGATCGTTTCGCCAGCGATGCCAGCGAACAAACCTTGCAGGTAATGACCGTTCCCAACCCTATCTGGGAGCATATTGTGTTCAACCTGGATGTTCCAATCCTTCAGGATATTCGTGTGCGGCGCGCTATCGCATACGGTACGAACCGGCAGGCAATCGCCGATGCGCTGTTCGGCGGGCGGACACCGGTGCTGGACAGTTGGGTGCTGCCGGGGGATCAACTCGCCGCTCCGCCTGACCACTTGACCCGCTACCCCTACGATCCCGATCAGGCGCGACAGTTGCTTGAAGAGGCAGGATATGCCGATCCTGACGGCGATGGCATCCGTGCCACCGCCGAGGGGGTCGCACTGACGCTGCAATTGCTGACCACCCAGGGGAGTGCAGTGCGCAGCGAGATTGCCCGGCGATTCCAGCAGGATATGCACGCCCTCGGTATCGAAATCGAGATCAACGAAGCCCCATCCGAAGAGATGTTCGATGCCGACGGTCCTCTCTACCTGCGACAGTTCGATCTGGCGCTCTTTGGATGGATTGCCGGAGCAGAGCCGGGCGGATTGCAACTCTGGAGTTGCGCTGCGGTTCCCTCTGAGAGCAACGGGTATCGCGGCGAAAACTTCGCCGGTTGGTGCTTCCGCGATGCCGATCGCGCCGTGCGAACCGCCGATACAACCCTTGATCCGGTCGAGCGCGCAGAAGCATATCTGCGTCAGCAGCAACTCTGGACACAGGAACTGCCAGCGCTGCCCCTCTTTCAGCGGTTGAGCATCGTCGCGGCAAACCCCGGCGTCGAGGGGCTTTCGCCCGACGCCCTTGCCCCTGTGACGTGGAATGTATCGGCGTGGAAGCGGAAGTAAACCTTCGTTTCCACGCTCAACCCCCGGCGCTTATCCGTTGCAACGCCTCCTGTGGGCTGCGAACGGTTGCAACATCGCTGATCGCAATGCCCTGCTGCGTCAGAGTGAGCGCCACTTTCGACGAAATACCGCTCAACGTCACGTCGCATCCGAGCAGTTTCAGCGCCTGCGCTGTATCGACGATCGCTTTCGCAACCATCGAATCGACGGTTGTCACCCCCGAAATATCGATGATGATGTGGTGTACACGCTCGCTGTGCGCCGCTTCGAGCAGGCGTTGCATCAGCGCCGACGCGCGCCGACTGTCCACATGCCCGACGATCGGCGCGAACAGGACGCCATCGGCAAGCGCGATGGCGGGTGTTTCGAGCGTGGCGACCAGTGCGAGCAGGCGACGCTGTTCTTCAAGTTGGGTCTGCTGCGCAGCATTGGCTTCCGCCAGCGATTCCACCAGCGTCTCTGCCCGCATCCGGGCTTCTTCCGCCTGCCGCCGCGCTTCTTCCGCCTGCCGCGCGGTTGTGCTCAGAATGGCGCGCGCCAGCAGCATCAGACCGACCACAACCGTGTAGACGATAAGATTGAGCACGTCGAGATACGGTCCGCTCCATCCCGTGCGCATCCCCATCAGAAGAACGCCAGCGATAGCAACCCCAATCACCCAGGGCGGGGAGAGCAGTACCAGCGCCAGCGCTGGCGGAACAAGGAGATTGGGTCGGTACACTGTTTCAACATCGACCGAGCCAACAACGATGAGCAAAACGAACACAATCACCAGCACGTGCCGCGCCTGCTCCCAACCGCGCAGATACGCCGCCAGCAGAAGCACTGTGATCAGCAAACTGATCAGACTGACGACAACCCGTGACCATTCGCCAGCAAACGCCGATAGTGCGCCATAGATCAGCGCGCTCGCGCCGATCAGGGCGCAGATGGCGATGAAACTCTGTCGCTGGGTGATAGTGATAGACATACCACGCTTCCTTTCGGTTGAGGAGGGACGCGGGGCGGATAGCACTATTTTGTTAAGTATCGCAAAAAAGCAACTGTTTCGCAATCATGAAACCACCTCTCTGCGTCCATGGCATCCTGATACTATCCACAATAATCTCTTACACATCCACAGGTTATCCACTTCACCGATCTCGCATGGGTGTGCTATACTTGCACTGTTGACGCCGACAATACCGGCTGTGCATTTGTTGTTATGTTGAGCCGCCGCATTCTGATGCGCTCTGACTGACACCTGCCCGAAACGGGATCGGCATATGCTGCTTTGCAGGGTATTATTTGATTGAATTGTCAATTCCAGGTGTAAAGCATTTCAATCTGTATATCGCCAGGCTTTGCGGAGCACTCCTATGAACGATTTTGTCCATCTGCATGTTCACTCCGAATACAGTCTGCTCGATGGCTACGCTGCCACAAGCGCCATCGCTGCGCGCGCCGTCGAATTGGGGATGGACAGCATCGCCCTGACCGACCATGGCGTGATGTATGGCGTCATGGAGTTCTATGCCAGCGCAAAAAAAGCGGGCATCAAGCCGATCATCGGGCTGGAAGCGTACATGGCGCCCGGATCGCGCCGCGATGCAACGAGCCGTGGCGCGAAGAACTACTACCATCTGCTCCTGCTGGCGAAGGACGAGGTCGGCTACCGCAACCTGGTGCGCCTGACGACGCGCGCCCACCTCGATGGCATGGGGAAGGGAGTCTTTGCCCGACCGCGCATTGACCGGGAACTGCTGGAGCAGTATCACGACGGCTTGATCGTCACATCCGCATGCATCGCTGGCGAAGTCATCCAGCGACTGACCGAAAAGCAAAAGGATCAGGCGCGTGAAATCGCCGCCTGGTACCGCGACCTGCTTGGACCCGACAACTATTTCCTCGAACTGCAACTGCACGAGAACACGCCGGAGCTTGAAGAGATCAACGATGAACTGGTGCGTATCGGGAAGGAACTGGGGATTCCGCTGGTGGTCACCAACGACACGCACTTTGTCCGTCCGGAAGACCTCGAAGCCCACAAGATGATCCTGGCGCTCGGCTACAACATGACCCTCAAGGAGTTGTGTGCGAAGAACTATCAGATGGACGCCACCTACCACATCATGTCGGGCGAAGAGATGTGGCGCCGGTTTAAGAAATACGGTACGACGCCGCTCGAAAATACACGCCGCATTGCCGAGCGCTGCAACCTGACCCTGGAGTTCGGGCGCGTCCAGCTGCCGACGATTGATATCCCCGAAGGACACGATGCCGCCTCCTATCTTCGCCTGGTGTGCGAGGAAGGATTGATGCGCCGCTTCAATGGTCATCCGCCGGAAGAGTACGTCAAACGCCTGGCGTATGAGCTCGATGTGATTAACCAAACCGGCTTCCCCGACTATATGCTGATTGTCTGGGACTACGTCAAGTTTGCGCGGGCGCGTGGCATTCCCTGCCTGCCGCGCGGGTCGGCGGGCGCATCGTTGATCCTCTACTGCCTGGGCATTACCGATGTCGATCCGGTGAAGAACAAACTCCTCTTTGAGCGCTTCCTCAGCCCGGAACGCCTGGAGATGCCGGATATCGACATCGATTTCGCCGATAGCCGCCGCCACGAGGTGCTGGAGTACATCGCGGCGAAGTATGGGCGCGAGAACACGGCGCAGATCATCACCTACGGTACGCTCGGCGCCAAAGCCGCCCTGCGCGACATCGGGCGCGTCCTGGAGATTCCGTTGAATGAGGTGGATCGCGTTGCCAGACTCATCCCGGCGCTGCCGGTCGGAACCACGATTGCGCAGGCGCTTGAACGGGTGCCGGAGTTGAAACAGATCTACACGACGAACCCGGACCTGGCGCGGCTGATCGATTGGGCGCAGAAAGTCGAAGGGCGCATGAAAAGCGTCGGCACGCATGCCTGCGGTGTGGTCGTCAGTCGCACGCCGCTCGAAGACATTGTGCCGCTGCAACGCACCACAAAGGACGAGAACGCGCTCATGGCGGCGTTCGAGGGTCCAACGTTGCAGAAGATGGGTCTGCTGAAGATGGACGTGCTCGGATTGACCAATCTCTCGGTCGTCGCCGAGGCGCTGGAGTATATCGCGCAGACGACCGGCAGAAAAATGGAACTCGCCGATATTCCGCTTGATGACCCGAAGGTGTTCGAGGCGCTCAGCCGCGGTGAAACAACGAACGTGTTCCAGCTCGAAAGTCCGGGCATGACACGCTATCTGATGCAACTCAAGCCGACCCGCGTCGAAGACCTGTACGCGATGGTCGCCCTCTATCGCCCCGGTCCGCTCGAGCAGATCCCGGTCTATATTCATAATAAGAATAACCCGCAGGATATTAAGTACCTCCATCCCATCCTGAAACCGATCCTCGAAGACACCTATGGCGTGATCGTCTACCAGGAACAGATCATGCGCCTGCTCCAGGAGGTCGCCGACTATACCCTCGGTCAGGCGTACATCGTCATCAAAGCCATCAGCAAAAAAGACAAAAAGTTGATGGCGGAGAACGAGGTGAAGTTCAAACAGGGGTGTCTCCGCAAAGGATTGACCCAGGAGCAGGCGGATCAGTTGTGGGACCTGATCCTGCCGTTCGCCGGGTACTCGTTCAATCGACCGCACTCGACTCTCTACGGTCTGCTCAGTTATCAGACCGCCTGGCTCAAGGTGAACTATCCGGTCGAGTACATGGCGGCGGTGTTGAAGGGCGCCGGCGGTGTGACGGAAGATATTGCCAAGGCGGTCAATGAATGCCGTCAGCGCGGCGTTCCGGTGCTCGGTCCCGACATTAATGCCAGCGCACTCGATTTCACCATCCGCGAATTTCGCGATCCGTCCGATGGTCAGATCCGGCGCGGCATCCTGTTCGGGCTGGCAGCGATCAAGAATGTGGGCGCCGGACCGATCGAGGCGATCCTGCGCGAGCGCGACGCGAACGGTCCGTTCCGCTCGCTGGACGATCTGTGCGAACGGGTGGACCGTCACGCCTTGAACAAACGGGTGCTCGAAAGCCTGATCAAAGCCGGTGCGCTCGACCCGCTCCCCGGCACGCGCCGGCAGAAGCTGGCGATCCTCGACACGGCGCTGGAGGCGGGCGCACGCGCTCAGAAGAACCGTGAAACTGGACAGATTGACATGTTCGGCAATATCGTCGCCGATACGGACGCCTCGATCAGTGCGATCCCGCTGCCGACGATCAACGAGACCCCTGATGATCGGAAAGAGCAACTGGCATGGGAAAAAGAATTGCTTGGCGTCGTCTTTTCAAGCGACCCGCGTAAAGTGGCGCTGGCGGATGCCGCCATCGACAATCGCGTGCCGCTTGCCGCGCTCCGCGACCCGGAAGGGTTGCAGGAATATATGGGCAAGGTGCATACCTTTGCTGGCATGCTGACGCGCGTTCGCGCAATTTCGACAAAAAAGGGCGACTCAATGCTGGTTGCGGCGCTCGAAGACGAACATGAAGATGTTGTCGAACTCGTCGCCTTTCCCAAAGCCTGCGAAAAATACCGCGATCTGCTCCGTCAGGACGCGCTGCTCGTTGTGCAGGCAAAAGTCGATGAGCGTAATGGCGTCGTGCAACTGGTGCTCGAACAGGCGGCGCACCTCGACCTGTCAGCAGCTGCGCTGCCGCCAGATGCGCCTGAAATGGATCTCGAAGGACTGGCGGAGGAGGATGACGGCGTTGTTCCCCCGGAGATCGTTCCATATGCGACAGCGCCAGATGAAACGGCGCGCCCTGTCGCGCCATCCGTTCCTGCAACCGCAGCGGCGACACCGCCAGAGTCTCCCTCTGCAGAGGTGGGGTCTACATCCCCATCGCCAACTCCGGCTGCGCCGCCGGTAACCACCCCTATTTCGATCATCAAACCGCATGCTACATCCCGCCCACGACCATCTGCAGCGCCGAACGGGAACGGGCACGACCATCATCCGCCGCAGACCAACGGCGGATCTGCGCAGGGACGTACCATGCGCCTGCGTTTTCGTCGCACCGGCGATCACGACTCAGACATCCGCCTGATGCAGCACATCTACGATCTGCTGCGTGGACGCGACGGCTCGGATCAGGTTGTGATACAACTGGACACTGCCGATCGTCGGGTGCTGCTGCGCATGCGTCGGACGATCACGTGCGATGAGGGATTGATCGGCGCGCTGCGCGATACGCTCGGACCGGAGTGCGTTTCGGTGGAATAGCAGGGGCGTAGCCGCGCTGCGCCCATACAGGCGAAGCGAGCGCGTCCGGCGTCGAGGGGCGCATCAGCGCTGCGGGGGCGCGGTAGGGGCGCTGCGCTGCGCCCGGACAGGCGGCATTGTTCCCCAGATCTGCCCGAAACCTGTGCAGGCACAGTACAAAACTGTGCAACCAAAATACAACCTCCTCAGGTTGGAAGGTTGTTTTATGGCTTTCTTATGCTATAGAACCCTGTCTCGGGAAAAGATGAAAGGAGGATGAGAAATCTTTTCAAAATCTGTTCAAAACATTGACAAAGGGTTGTGAACGATATATAATCATCGTGAAACAAGGGCGAGGTAAACAGCCTCACGGGAAGAGAAAAGAGGTTCTTCCATGGTCAACCAATCCTCTGATGAGTACATTCGCACAACAGCCGCCATCCCCCGCACCGACACTCCAGACGACCATGTTCTGATCGCGGCAATCGCACAGGGAGACAGCAGCGCGCTCGAGACGCTTTACGACCGCTATTCGTCTGTGGTCTACCGCATGGCGCTGCGTATGTTGAAAAATCGCGAACTCGCAGAAGAGGTTGTCCAGGAAGTTTTCTGGCGCGTCTGGCGCCGTAGCGCAAGTTTTGACATCGAGCGCGGGCGTGTGGCGCAGTGGTTGTTCGGCATTGCGCATAACCTGTGCATCGATGAGTTGCGCCGCATGCGCGCCCGCCCGACTCAGGTCTATGAGGATGTTGATCATCCTGTGATCCAGCAACTCGCCGATGATCAGATTGATGTGCCGGAAGCAGCGTGGGCGTTTGAACAGCGGCGCGTTATCCGTGACGCACTCGATCACCTTCCCGATACGCAACGCGAGGCAGTTGAACTGGCATACTTCGGCGGGTTGTCGCACCAGGAAATCGCCACGAAACTGAATCGACCGCTCGGAACGATCAAGACGCGTGTGCGCCTGGGGCTGCAGAAACTCGGTGCGCTGTTAACAGCGCGCGGTCTCCAACCAGGAGATGCGTCGTAAGAGCAACTGGTTCTCTCTCTGACCTGCACCATAGATGACTTCACTGCAAAAACGCACCGCTGAGACGCCGAGCGCACAGAGAACTTCGAAAACGAAGTGTATGCGCGGCGAAGCATGGTGCGCTGGAGTGGCTCGCTCTGGCATCTTCCTCTGCGAACGCTGCGTCTCAGCGGTGAAATAGCCTTTTTGCAATGGACCCATATATGCATAGTCTGGTGTCCTGCACGCAACCAGCCTGGCGGCTAAAGTGGAAGCCAGTATTCGCCCGATAGCCCGGCAGATCATTGAAAGTATGCGGCTCTGTCTGCGAATCTGACGGGCTTTGAAGAAACGTTCCGCTCTTGTAGCTTCCGTTCGCGTCGTGCCTTTCTCGGGAGGGTGTAGCGTCTGTTCGCCGCACCCTTCCGTTGTGTGTGGCAGAACGGCAGTCCCTCGAAGATTTGCGCGATCACGCGCCATCCCCCCGAACCCTCCACTCGCGGGCGGAAAGGAAGGCTTTGACTCCGATTGTGTCCAGGTCGGCGGGGCGGCATGGACGGTGGAACAGGATGGAGCGTCGGATTCAGTCCACGTAAGCGTTTTCGAGGCGAATGGTGTTTGAGGTGCAGCGCATCCCAGACCTGGTCTGACAGTTTCCTGAGTTTTTGGTTCTACTAGTACAGCTCTCTGCCGTTGACAGACCTGCGCACGCGAAGTATCATGCCCCTTCGACGCCGGGTGTGTAGTGCCGCGGCATCGCTGCAAGCAACATTGCGCGCGGCTGACCCGCGCTTCTGGAGAGGCTCCCTTGGTGCGCAATTGGAAGTTGTGGCTGGGAATCGTCGTGAGCGCCGTTTGTCTCTGGATTGCGCTTCGCGGTCTCGATTTCCAGACGTTCTGGCAGGTTATGCGTCAGGCGAACTACTGGTGGCTTGCGCCTGGCGTCGGTGTGTATTTCCTCGCGGTCTGGGCGCGCACCTGGCGCTGGCACTACATGCTGCGTCACCTCGCGCCGATTCCTGTATCCCGCCTGTTCCCCATCGTCGTTATCGGGTATATGGGCAATAATGTGTATCCGGCGCGCGCAGGCGAGGTGTTGCGGTCGTATGTCCTGAGGCGTAAGGAGCGCGTGCCGATCAGTGCATCCCTGGCGACTGTGGTGCTCGAACGCCTCTTCGATGGTCTGGTGATGCTCCTGTTCGTCTTCGTGACGCTGCCGTTCGCCCCTCTACCTCCAGTGTACTCATCGCTGGTCACCGTCCTCAGTGTCGTCTTTCTGGCGGCGCTGGCAGCATTTCTGGTCATCGCCGCGCGCCCAGAACGCATGAGCCGGACGTATGCCTGGATAGTCGAGCGGTTCGTGCCGGTGCGTTTCCGTTCTCTTGTTCACGGGTTGTTCGACCGCTTTGTCGAAGGGTTGCAGTCGCTGCGCAGTCCGCGCGACCTGGCGTTGATCTTTGTGTCATCAACGCTTATCTGGTTGACCGAAACCGGTAAGTATTGGTTCGTGATGCATGCCTTTCCGTTCGAGACATCGTTCCTGGTGCTGATGCTGATGACGGCAGTGGTGAATCTGTTTACGACCCTCCCTTCGACTCCCGGATACATCGGTACGTTCCATGTGCCCGGTATTGCTGTGTTGATGGCGTTCAATGTCGATCAGGCAATCGCAACCAGTTATACCGTCGTGTTGCACGTGGCGCTCTGGCTGCCGATCACTGCGCTTGGCGCCTGGTATATGATCAGTGAGCACCTGGGGTGGGGCGATTTCGGCAGGGCGACGGAGGCGGTGCAGTGAAGGTTGCGATTATTGGCGCGGGGGTTGCAGGATTGACCGCCGCCTACGATCTGGCGCGTCGCGGCCACGCGGTCGTGGTTTATGAAGCAGCGTCGGTTGCGGGCGGACTTGCTTCGGGGTTCCGCGATGAACTCTGGGAATGGCCCCTCGAACGCTTCTACCATCACCTGTTCGAGAGTGATACTGCCATCAGGTCGCTGGTGCAGGAGATAGGGTTCGCCGACCGTCTCTTCTTCCGCCGACCGATCACGGCGCAGTGGTGGAATGGTCGCGCGTATGCGCTCGATGGCGTGCTGCCGGTGCTGCGTTTCCCGGCCGTGCCGTTCATCGACCGCCTCCGTTTTGGAGTGGTCGCTGCGTACCTGAAGTATGTCACCAACGACTGGCAGAATCTTGAAAAGGTGACAGCTGCGGAATGGACGTCGCGCTGGTGCGGGCCGCGTGTGTACCGCGAAATCTGGCGTCCGCTGCTGGAGGGCAAGTTCGGTCCGCATGCCGATGACGTCAACATGGCATGGCTGTGGGCGCGTCTCAAGGCGCGCAGTTTCCGTCTTGGCTACTTCGTCGGGGGGTTCCAGGCGTTCTGTGATGCGCTGCTCGAACAGGTGCGCCGGCTTGGGGCGGTGGTGCATCTCGATGCGCCGGTGGCGGCGCTCACGCCGCTCGACGATGACGTCTGGCAGGTGACTGCTGGCGGCGCTCTGTCCGGTGCGGCAGAGGACGTCGATGCGGTGATTGTCACCGGTTCACCAACGTTGCTGGCGCGTCTGGCGCCACACCTGCCCGCTGCGTATCTCAGCAATTTGCGCACGCTGCGCTCGATGGGGGCGGTGGTGCTGACGATCGCGCTGCGGCAACAGTTGCTGACCGATGGAACATACTGGTTGATGCCACCCAAACGTGAGTTCCCCTTCCTGGCGCTGGTCGAACACACGAATTTCATCGAACCATCGCACTACGGCGGCGATCATCTGATCTACTGCGGCGATTATCTTGACCCTCATCACGAGTATTTCCGCCTGACCGCCGAAGAACTATTGCAACGATTTCTCCCGGCGCTGGCGCGGGTCAACCCGCACTTCGATCCGTCGTGGGTGCGGGGATACTGGCTCCACCGCGAACCCTACGCACAACCGATCGTTCCGGTCAACCATGCGCGGAACATCCCTCCACTGGCGACGCCGCTCCGCGGCCTGTTCTGGGCAAGCATGAGTCAGGTGTACCCCTGGGATCGCGGGACGAATTATGCAGTCGAGTTGGGGCGTCGTGTGGCAGCGGAATGCCACCGGTACGCCGGGATGATCCGGTTGCGCGGCGGCGGTGTGGCGCTGCGCACGCAGTGAACGGCATGGCAGACGCAACCACAGCATGGATTACAGCCGCTGGCGGCGCTTTGATGATCGTGCTGGCGGTTTTGATGCCCCGGCTTCGCCTGCGCCTCGGTGGACGACCGTGGGACGAGACGTTCCGCGATCCGCGCCTGCGCCGCATTGCGCGCATCCAGGAGCGCCTGGCGCAGGGTTCGCTGGGAGCGATGGGCGCAGGGTTCCTGGTGTCCGGCGCCGGTGTTCTGTTGCGCCTTCCCCCTGTGCCGGCGCAACTCGTTGTGTCGATCTGCTACGGACTGGCGCTCGCCGGACTCGTGGCGCAGGTGGCGTTGATCATTCGCTCGCGGCGGATCGAGTGATGCGCGTTCTGGATGCCGGTATCAGAGCGGCAGACTCTCGCGCCAGATGCGGTGCAGGAAGGGGTTCTGCGCTGCAAGTTGCTGTTCCAGTTCTGCCCGGGTATAGACCAGCAGGTCGGTTCCGCGATCGAGATCAAAATAAGGCAGGAAGGAAAGAATCCGTCGTACCATGTCCGGTTCAGCGGAATGCCGCACGATAATCAGCACATCCACATCGCTTGTTCCGGTTGCATCGCCACGCGCAAGCGAGCCAAAAACGCGGATATCTTCCACATCGCGCTCCCGACGGATCTGCGCCGCAATAGCGCGTAACCGCGCCAGCAACGCCTCACGATCGAGGGAGATGATCCTGACAGTACTGGATGATGGCGGTTGCTGCATCGAGCGCCTCTTGCGCTTTGGTCGCGCTGAAATAGTCCGCAGGTTTACCGACGGAAAATCCATTTGGGTAGCGAGTGGGAATGTACAAAACATCGAGCAGTTGAGCGTATTCGATCAGGTGCAGCGGCACATCGAGGTCCTTTAATGCGCGTAGCATTGGGGTTATTGCGTGCCCCCACGCATCCATGCCGCGCGACATCAAGAGCGCCTTTACTGCTTTTTCTGCGGCTTGCTGTGCTGTAAAGCATGCCCACTCCCAGTATTCGTGCTGAAGATCGAGGTGCGCCTTTTCCAGATCACGGAGCGCCTGCGCAAACCAGTCGGCGTAACGACTCATCGCATCACCTCTCTGAGTTTCGCATCATTGTACACCGTTTTGGTCGTTGAAGCGAGACCCGGATACCTGGTTCAGGGCTTTGCGTCAACAGGTAATCCAACATCAGGACGGGCAGCCAGACGGCGCCGGGCATGCGGGATAGAGGGATCATCCCAACCGATGCACCAGATGCAACACTGCACTGCAAATACGAACGCTGATGACGCGAACGAGGGGCAGGAATGGTTGGGCATTACTGTGGGCACAGAGGTGCGAGAGATCATTCTGCCGATTGGGCAGACGATACCTTGCGGCGAATCAGTGTACACAACGTGTGGACGATATTCAAATCGGCCTCAAGAACGTCTTACTGAAACGATGTATGGATACCGATAGGATACCGGGTTTCGATGTAGTACTCCGTGATTCGTTGACACGGCGCCAGGAAAGAAGCAAAATCATAATCGCGAGCCGTGGCTTCCAGGATCAGGACTTCCAGGTCGTGAATGCGACGCAGTTTCCAACCAGCAGAGAGTAGAAAGCCCTTGAGATACTTCTCTGCCGCTTGCTGGAGGTGAAAGGCAACAACAGGAAGAGGCCCATCTTGGGTCAGCAGAATCTCTGCAGCTTGAAGGTCCAGGTCACCCTGGGCGAACCAATCTGATGGCAGGGCGGACTCAGTTGCCTGCATAGAGCACCTTTCCCCGCCGCATGATTTCCAGATAAAAGGGATCTCCCAGTGTCAGTCGGTGAGCCAGTTCCTCAGGGGTCAGCACAAGCGGCGAGAAGGGCACTCGCCGCTCTGGATCCGCAACCAACTGGCGCACGCGGACACGGCGCGCCAGAGGTGACTCGTCGGTTTCTTTGATAATCAGCAGATCAATGTCGCTGTCTTCATCCGGCGCCCCACACGCCAGGGAGCCGAACAGCACGATTTGTTGAGGCCGGTAGGCCTCGATGAGCGACTGGACAATCTTTTGAAGCGTATCCTGAATCTCTTTGACCGAATACATTGCACAACCATTGCAAAGATGACTTCACTGCAAAAACGCACCGCTGAGACGCTGAGCGCCCAGAGAACGCCAAAAACGCAACGTAGTTCGATGCGCAGCGAAGCAAACGTCTGAGCCAGACAATAGAATTTCCTCTGTGAGCGCTGCGCCTCTGCAGTAATGTACCCTTCTTGCAGTGGACTCAAAGATACTGACATGAACTCCCGCGTTCCACATCATTGTACACCGTTTTGGTCGTTGAAGCGAGACCCGCATACCTCGTTCACACGAAACTCCCGGCGCAGCGTGTCGTGCAGTGCACACAACACGCTGCGCTGCAAGCGGATAGCCCCCTTCGCTGCAGCAACGTGCAGAAAAGACTGCCGGGATCGCGCGCAGCGAGTGCGTATGCGGGCGCTCTGCCCACGCTCCTCACAGAGGAAGAAGGTCACCCGAAAAAGATCGACCGACGCGCGGCGGTGCGCTCGTCGAGCAGCGCCTGAATGCGGCGCTGAACGAGATCGTTGATCTGCGCAATAGTTGTCGGATCGTCGGCAGCCTCCGGTCCATAGGCGGATGGGTCAATCGGCGTATCGAAAATGATCGACCATTTGCTCGGCAGCGGTGCAATGCCCAGCAACCCAAACCACGGGAAGAGCGGCGTCAACGGGAAGTAGGGCAGGTTCAACAGTTGAGCCACCGGGCGGACGTTGATGAGCATCGGGTAGATCTCTTCTGCGCCAATGACCGCGACCGGAATGATCGGCGCGCCAACGCGCAATGCTGCCCGGATATACTCACGCGCATCGAAACCGGTCAGCCGGTAGCGATTCCAGAAGAGTTTTCCGGCGCCCTGCGCACCTTCGGGAAATGCACAGACCAGATGCCCATCCTCCAGCAGGCGCACGGCATTTTCCGGCAGCGCTGGCGCCTGACCGAACGCCGCAAGCGCCGGTGCGAGTCCCGGTACGTTCGTCATCCAGGGATCGTGGAGCGAACGCACCAACCGCTGCGACGGATGATCTTCGAGCACGGCAGTCGCAATCATCGCGCTATCCCACGGCAGCACGCCGGAATGGTTCGCCAGCAGGAGCGCCGCGCCCTCCTCGGGCACGCCATCGAGACCCTCGCTGGTGACCCGCCACCAGGAACGGTAGAGGAACCCCGCGACCGGACGCACCAGTTCGATCAGTTCGGAGTCCATGCCATACGCATCGACGGCGAACTCGCCACGCAATCGACGCTGGATCAGCGCCGTCAGTTCGGTGACCTGGTACTGCAACACCATCGCAATACCACGCCAGAAGTCCGGGTCGAGGTAGTCGCTGTTGAACACATTCTGGCGCAACGCGGTCACGACATTGTCGAGCGCAGGCGGACGCAGGCGTTCCAGGTTCTCGCGGATCAGACGCAACAGGTCGGCAGCCAGGTCGCGGGTTTCCACTGATCCTTCGGTCTGATTGCGGATTTCGACTTCGAGTTCCTGAACGGCGGCAGCGGTTTCAGCGCGCAGGGTTTCGACTGCATCAATCGGCGCGACCGGTTCGGCGGTTGAGGCGACGCTGATCTCTTCCTCCGGCGCAGGCGCAGCGTCGTCGGCAGTTTCGACCGGCGCATCGACCTGGTTCTGGCCAGCGGGCTGATCTTCAACAACGGGAACGGCGCTTGTCTCCTGAACGTTGTCGGCAGCCTGAACGCCATTGATGGGAAGATCACCTGTATGTGCTTCTGGCGATTCTGACATATCCGCCTCCTGTGAGATTATTCGTGCGGTTATTTCGGGATGCTCGTCCGTTGATTCGCGCTTTCTGACCGAAGCGGTTCGTTTTCTGCTCTTCGGGGGTTTCGGTTCGCCGGAAGAAGGCGCTCTGCGTCTCCGGGAGCGCTCTGCCGACGAGTCGGCGTCGGGTGAACTATCATCGTGTGGTTCTGCCATCGATGTACTCTCTTCGATACGCGAAGGGTCCGGGCGGATCACGCGGTGACCGCAGCGATTTCGCGCAGTGTTTCATCGGGTTGGTGTTGCGGCGCCCAGTGGAGTTCGCACGCAGCACGGCGGATGTCACCCACGCATGCGTAGTTCAAGTACTCAACCGGGAACGGCAGTGCGCCGATCAGCGAACGGATCGGCGCCAGAAATGATGCTGCCTGAAACGCGAACGCGGGCAACGGCAGCGGTTGCCCGCCAGCGAGAAGAATCGCCTGCGACAGGATCAGGGGAGGATGCGCTGCGATATTGAACGCGCCTTCCACCTGATCGTTCAGTGTCGCCAGCGCCAGCGCCACTGCTGCATCGTGGATATGCAGCACCTGGATCCGGGGGTCGAAACCCGCCAGCACCGGCGCGGGGCGGCGACTGAGGAACTGCACGACAGGTGAGCGGACGCCGTTGCCGGCGACAGGTGCGCAGCGAATCATAACAATGCGCATATCGGGATGGCGCACCTTGAAATCGCCGACCAACCGCTCGATCTCGATATAATCCTGGAGCAAGCCAGCCGGTGCGCCGCTCGACAGCGGCGCAGATTCGGGGATGAAGACGGGTGCATCGGGGCGCGCACCGTACACCAGCAAGCTGCTGCGCATCACAACGCGCGGCACTCCTGCGGCGTGACATGCTCCCAGCACCTCGATGGCGCGATACACATTGCCGCGACCCGTGATCTCGTAGGGAGGCGCCTCCTCCTCACCGGCGATGTCAAGATGCACCACGACATCCACCCGCGCGGCGCGCATCATCGTGAGCAGCGTTTCGCCGCTCATATCGCACACGCGCACCTCGACATCGGTGGGTGTATACTCAGGGGCAACACGCCCGACGCCAACAACACGCATATGGGGTTGTGATGCCAGAATACCGGCAACCAGGCTCCCCAACACACTGCCAACGCCGGTGACCAGCACTGTTGTCATGCTCACCTCTGCCAGGCTATGCCGGTTATGCCAGGCGCTGACGCAACCAGTGCTCAACTCCGCTGCGATCAAGATCGGAATTGGAAACGGAGCGCACCAGCCAGAGCAGTTCCGCCTCAGCCACGTCGTGACGCAGCGATGCATTGTTGAGGGTCAGGAAACGCAGCATGCAGAGCAGCGCCGTCGCTTCATTGGCGCTGACAAAGGGGCGGCTTTTGATCATCAGGAACATCAGCGCTGCGGCTTTACTCGGCAGATCAGGGTACAACTCCGCCTCGAAGAGCACCTGGCGCGGCGCCGTCACCACCGACATCAACCGGTCGTGACTGGCGATCCCCAGGCGCCCGCCATATCGTAAGACCGCATATGTATGCAAGTCCAGCACGTCGTCTTTCGTCAGATAGTGCATCACTCCACACGTACTGCCCGTAGAAATATCTCCCAACACCTGCAGGCGCCCGATCCCCGGTTCCCGGTTCCTGGCTCCCGGTTCCCAGTTCTTCGGTTCCCAGTCCTCAGTTCCCGGTTCCCGGTTCTCAGTTCTTGGTTCTTAGTTCTTGGCTCCCGGTTCTCAGTTCTTGGTTCTTAGTTCTTGGTTCTTAGTTCTGGATGTCCCTCACAGTCCTGCCAGTTCACGGAACATTTTATCGTACCGATCGCTCACACCACGCGCCCATTCGCGCAACTGCGGACTCATTGGGCGACGCAGCAGCACCTCATTCTCGGTGAAGATCAGTTCAACCAGTTCCTCATCGCCGAGTCCGACAGCGCGCAGCCATCCCTGGACCGTTTCCGGCAGGTTCTCACGTTCGATAGTAAACGATCGTGGCAATGCTTCCTCCCCGTTTCCCATAGTGTGCACAACTTTCTTCTGCCCGCCGTACAGCGCCGGTCATCCTTCAATCACGCGGACGCATGTGCGGGAACAGGATGACTTCGCGGATGCTCGGTTGATCGGTGAACAGCATCACCGTCCGGTCGATACCGATGCCTAACCCGCCGGTTGGCGGCATACCATACATCAGCGCATTGAGGAAGTCAATGTCCATCTGTTGCGCTTCATCGTCGCCAGCATCATACGCGCGCCCCTGTTCCAGAAAACGCTGCTCCTGGTCGAGCGGATCGTTCAATTCGGTAAACGCATTGCCGACTTCCATGCCAGCCACGATTGGCTCGAAGCGTTCCACCAGCAGCGGTTGATCGGGACGACGTTTCGCCAGCGGCGACAGCGCCACCGGATGATCGATAACGAACGTTGGCTGGATCAATTCTGGTTGCACATAAACGCTAAAGATCTCGTCAACCTGTTTGCCCCAACTGGGTTTGAGATCGACCTTCAGCCCGACTGCGCGGATCGCTCGTTGCAACGGTTCGAGTTCGGTGAGTTCGAGAATGTCGATGCCGGTGCGCGCGGCAATCGCCGTCGGGATCGAAACACGCTGCCACGCAGGACCGAAATCGATAGTGTGTCCCTGAAAGACAATGGTTGTGCTGCCAGCGACTTCCAGCGCCAGGGTCCGGTACAGGTCTTCGACCAGGCGCATCATATCGTTGTAATCGGCATACGCCTGGTAACATTCCATCATCGTGAACTCAGGGTTGTGGGTACGATCAACCCCTTCGTTGCGAAAAACCTTGCTGATCTCATAGACGCGCTCAAAGCCGCCGACGATCAGGCGCTTCAGGTAGAGTTCGACGGCGATGCGCAGATAGAGATCCTGCTTCAACTGGTTATGGTGCGTGATGAACGGGCGGGCCGAAGCGCCGCCGTAGATCGGTTGCAGGGTTGGCGTCTCCACCTCAAGAAAGCCGCGTTCGTCAAGGAAGCGCCGCATTGTGCTGACGATCTTCGCGCGTGTGCGAAACACGTCGCGCACTTCAGGGTTGACGATCAGGTCGAGGTAGCGTTGACGATGACGCTCTTCGATGTCCGAAAGACCATGCCACTTTTCCGGCGGCGGGTTGAGCGATTTTGCCAGCACCCCCAGGCGCTCGACGAACACCGAAGGCTCGCCGCGTTGCGTGCGGCGCAACGTTCCCGTGGCTTCGACAATGTCGAACGTATCGAGGTCATCGCGAAACCGGTCGAACCATTCGTCGCCGATGTCGCCGCGACTGAGCCAGATCTGGATGCGGCCCGACTCGTCTTCGATGTGGGCAAATGCCAGTTTGCCCAGAATCCGACGGGCGCCCACAATTCTCCCGGCGACGGTGACCTGTTCTCCGCGTTCCATCAACTGGTCGAAACTGGCAAGCACGAAGCCAATCGTATGGGTGCGCCGGGTACGCGGCGGATACGGGTCGATGCCGGCTGCGCGCAAGCGTTCCAGTTTTGCCAGGCGCTGTTGTTGAAGTTCGTTGAGTTCCATAGCGCCTATGATACGCGATTATGGTTAAAACGCAAACAGGGTAAGTGCTGTCCCCTGCCTGCGACTGACATAGAACAAAGAATCCGTCCTGGCAAAATGCGCGTGGATATCACCGCTTCCGGGTGACATCCACGCGCGGTCGGTGCATAAAATTGAACAACGTCGAACTACTGGATATCGACGATGGTAAGTTTCATGGTGCCAGAAGGGGTCTCTACCGTTACTTTCTGACGCGGGCGTTTGCCGAGGAGCGCCGAACCGATCGGCGACTCATTCGATATCTTGCCTTCGCTCGGTTTGGCTTCAGTGCTGCCGACAATCGTCCAGGTTTCTTCGCCGTCTTCGCCGTCGATACGTACTGTGACGCGCGAACCAATGCGAACCTCGTGATTGTCGCCGTTCTCTTCGTCGATTATCTGAGCACGGGCGAGAATGCTCTTGATCTCGCGGATACGACCTTCGAGATGAGCCTGCTGGTTTTTGGCATCCTCGTATTCGCCGCTTTCGGAGATGTCGCCAAGTTCTTTTGCGGCGTTGATACGCTCGGCAATCTCTTTGCGGCCCTTGGTGACAAGCTCTTCCAACTCGGCTTCGAGCCTGGCGCGCCCATCACGGGTGAGGTATGCTGGTTTGTCGCTCATCGTTCGTGCCTTCTTCCGATTTCCTGCTCTGTCCGCTTGCGTTGCGGCTTCCGCCGCCGTCGTGGAGCGGCATACCCGATACTACGGGGCATAACCCGAACGGTTGCGTCTCCACACACGCCTGGCTGCGACACTCAAGAGAATGACGCCACCAACCCGACGCACATGCGCGTCCGGTCGCCTCGTCGCCCGTTCTCCTGGTGGGGGAGATACCAGGGTGTGTGGTCACCCGTCGCATCGTGTGCGTAAATGAAACGACTGAGAGCATGCTCTCAGCCTGCCTGTCGGGTTTGCCCCAACCCAACGTTATCTATTGCATAACGTTGGCGATTTGTATTATATGCGATTGCACACCGTTTGTAAAGCCTGTTCAATCTTTTGATCGCGGGCAGAACATGCGGGAACGCTGCGCGGCGTGATGAACCTGGCATGCTATAATGCAGCCTGAAACCCGGAAACCGTATGATGTCGCGCCTGACGAACCACGAAGTCGCTGAGATGTTCAGCGCTATTGCTGACCTGATGGAGATCCTGGACGAGGATCGGTTCCGCGTTCAGGCGTATCGTCGCGCCAGCGACGCCATCCGCGATCTGCCAGCGCCACTGGCGACATACCGCGACCGCGGTGAACTGGAGGCAATTCCCGGAGTCGGCAAGGCGATTGCCGGGAAGATCAGCGAGTTGCTCGACACAGGTGAGTTGCAGTACTACAACCGCCTTCAGGAGAAGGCGCCGCCCGGTGTGCGCGAGTTGCTGCGCGTCCCCGGCGTCGGTCCGCGTACTGCCGGGCGTCTCTACCGCGAACTTGGGATTACCAGCCTGGCGGAACTGAAACGTGCTGCTGAGGAAGGACGCCTGGCGACGCTCAAGGGTTTCGGCGCAAAGATGATCGAAGGCATTCTCCAGGGTATCAGTGTTGCGGAGCGACAGGAGCGACGGATGCTGCTGGCGCACGCGCTCGAAACCGCTGAGGAGTTGATCCTGGCGCTGCGCACCGCTGCCCCCACACTGCGCCAGGCGACATACGCTGGAAGTTTGCGTCGTGGACGCCCGACCGTCGGTGATCTCGACATCCTGGTAGCCGCCGATGATGCTCCTGCTGTCGTCCGTGCCTTTACAACGCTGCCACTCGTGGCGCGGGTCGAGTCGGCGGGTGACGAAAAAGCCAGCATTCTGCTCCATAACGGCACACAGGCGGATCTGATCGCTGTGCCCCCGGCGCTGTGGGGATCAGCGTTGCAACACTTCACCGGCAGCAAGGCGCATAATATCCGCTTTCGTGAACTGGCGCTGGCGCGTGGCTCGAGTTTCAGCGAGCATGGATTCCGCCGCGCCGATGGAACCGTGTTGACCTGCGCTACTGAAGAAGAGGTGTATGCCGCCGTCGATCTTCCCTGGATTCCGCCGGAACTGCGCGAGGACGAGGGAGAGTTCGAGGCGGCGCGCGCCGGTGCGCTGCCGCGCCTGGTCGAACTGAGCGATATTCGCGCCGATCTCCACATGCACAGCACCTGGAGCGATGGACGCGCCGATATTCGTACCATGGCGGAAGCGGCGCGCGCCCGTGGCTATTCCCACATCGCTATAACCGACCACAGCGCATATATCGGGCTGACCCACGGATTGGATGCGGAACGGTTGCGCGCGCAACGCCGGGAGATCGCAGCGCTGAATGCGGCGTATGCCGCGCAAGGCATTCCATTTCGCATTCTGTGCGGCGTCGAAGTCGATATGACGCCCGAAGGATCTCTGGCGCTTCCCGACGATGTGCTGGCAGAACTCGATATCGTTGTGGCGTCGGCGCACATCCAGTTGCGCCAGTCGCCTGAAGCCGCCACCGAACGCTTGCTGCGCGCGGTGCGCAATCCGCACGTCGATATAATCGGTCATCCGGTGGGGCGGATGCTCGGATCGCGCGAGGGAGCGCCGGTCGATATCGATGCCCTGGCGCGTGCAGCAGCCGAACATGGGGTGCTGCTCGAAGTGAACAGTGGACCAACCCGCCTCGACCTGGAGGGTCCGGCGGTCCGGCGCGCGCTGGAACTGGGTGCGACCATTGCGATCAACAGTGATGCGCACCATCCCGACAATCTGGACTGGATCCGGTTCGGGGTCATCACCGCACGGCGGGGTTGGGCGGGCGCTGCGCAGGTAGCGAACACCTGGAGTTTCGAGGCGCTTCAGGAGTGGTTGCGCCGACATTGAGCGTTGTTCTGTTTATCGAGAGGAGGAAGCATGCCATCCGTCTTTTCGCGCATTGTGAGCGGTGAATTGCCGTCAGCCAAAGTGTACGAGGATGACGAGACGCTGGCGTTTATGGATATTAATCCCGCCAGTCGGGGGCATACGCTGGTGATTTGTAAGGAAGAGCACCCCGATATTTTTACCACGCCCCCTCATCTGGTTGCAGCCGTTGCGCGGACGGCGCAGAAAGTGGCGCTGGCGCTCCGTGATGCGCTCGATATCGACGGACTGAATATTGTTCAGAATAACGGCGCGGCGGCCGGGCAGGTGGTATTCCATTACCATGTGCACCTGATACCGCGCTGGAAGGGTGACCACGTGCTGCGACCCTGGACGCCGCACCCGGCTGATCCGTCTGAATTGCGCACAATAGCAGAACGGATCCGGGCAGCGATAAAGGAAGGTTGAAGGTTCAGCGTTACCCTGAACGGCGAGAGTGGTTCAATGGCAGCGCGAAGATGAAGGGGCGGCGCCTGCAGTTGCCTGCACAAAGACGATCGCGTTTGCGCAAATGAGATTCCAATGCCAGAGATCGATATCCAGCGGTTGCAACACCAGATTGAAACGGTCGTTCACACGCAACCTGACGTGCGCCTTGTCTACCTCTTCGGGTCGCAGGTGAGCGGAGTGACTGGTCCGCTCAGCGATATCGATCTGGCAGTGTTGCTGGCGCACAAGGCGTCAGCAATGCACGTCTTCGCGCAGTTGGAACACCTCTTTTCTCTGGCGCTGGAAGGGCAGGCTGTGGACGTTGTCATCCTCAACCATGCGCCAATCGAACTGGCATATGCGGTCATTGCTCAGGGCAGGATCATCTACCAGCGTTCAATTGCCGAACGGGTCGAGTACGAAGCGGATGTCATGAGTCGCTACGGGGATTTTCTGCCCTTTCTGCGCGCACAACGTCAGGACATTGTGAAGGGAGCGGGCAATGAGCGTCGAGTTCAGCGGTATCGAGAGGCGCTTAGACGAACTCAGCGAGCGCCTGGCGCGTCTGGCGCCGCTCCGCGCCCGACCGAAGACTGAGTTCATGAGCGATCCGTATCTGCGCGACATTGTGGAGCGTAATCTGGAAGTGGCGGCGCAGTGTTGCATCGACATCTGCCACCGGATTATCGCGCTGGAAGGCGCTCAGAAACCGCGAAGCTACTATGAAGCGATTCTGCGCATGGGAGAACTGGGCGTGTTGCCGCCGGACTTCGCCGGACGCCTTGCTCCGATTGACGGTCTGCGAAATATTCTGACTCACGAATATTTGACTGTGGATTGGGACGAGGTGTACACGAACCTGGCGAAACTGGATGACCTGTCGCGCTTCGCTGACCTGATCCGCAGGTGGTTGGATGATCGCCGGTCAATCAGCCCATGAATGCGTCCACTGTAAAAAGGGTATGTCACCGCAGAGTAACTGTGTTGCTTGTCAAGGGGCGCTCGTATGCACAGCCGGATCCCAGGGCTTTTGCTGACGCAATATTGCGCCGAGAATAGTCAGCAGCTTGCGCATCGCAGCGACGATGGCGACCTTGCGCGGCTTGCCAGCTTGACACAGGCGCTGATCGAAGGCGCGCCTGACCAGACGGCGCCGCGTGGCCGCCAGGGTCGCCATGTACAACACGCTGCGCACATCCCTCCTGCCGCCGGAGATATGCCGGGGTTTGTGCTGTGCGCCGCTCTGATTGGCATACGGCGCAACGCCCACAAAGGCCGCCGCTTCCTTGCGATTGATGGTCCCCAGTTCGGGCAGGCGGAGCAGCAGGTTCAGTGCGGTGATCGCGCCGATGCCGGGCACGCTTTCGAGCAGCTCCCGTTTCCGGCGCACCTCGTCGGTGCGCTCCGCCTCGTTGTCGCGTTCCTGCTCAAGCGCACGGATCTCCTGATCCAGCCAATCAATATGCTGCTGGATGCCCGGGCGGAGGTTCGGCGCGGCAGCCGTCAACCGATTGATCTCAGCCGTCCGCATCTGAATCACCTGCTCCCGCCGGACCAGCAGGTCGCGCAAGGATGCGCGCTGCTCGTCCGTCGCTTGGTGGTGCGGCGGGCGCACCCGTTCGGCAAAGCGGGCGAGCAACCGGGCATCCAGGCGGTCGGTCTTCGCCTGGCGTCCTTCCGCGTGCGCCAGGGCGCGCACGCGGCGTGGCTGCACCCGCGCCGTCGGCAAGCCAGCCTGGAGCAGTTGGGCGAACACCATGCGCTCCAGCCCGCCGGTCGCCTCCAGCACAATCAGGGTCGGCTGCAGGCGCTGGAGTCGCGTGACCAGGAGCTGGACACCTTCGTCGGTAGACGGTATCGTCTCGCGTGGCGCGTGCGGGTCGGCGCCAAACGCCACATCCAGCGTCTGTTTGGAGACATCAATGCCGATAAAGAGCGACTCACGGGAAGCCATACACAGAACCTCCTGAGGAAAACGGCGCCAGCCTTGCTAGCATATGCGGGTTTGAGGGCCCAGATAACTGTTCGGCTTGGTCGCGTTGAAGGACACGGCTACCCAACACTCCGCGGCGATCTCGTGAACCTGGCGCAGAACGGTATACCGTGTCCCGTTAGATTATACTAGGCGCAGCGTTCGCAGAGGAGGATTCTCTATCGCGTCACTCAGACGCAGTTTTCGTTTTCAGGGTTCTCTGCACCCTCGGCGTCTCTGCGGTGCGTTTTTGCAGCGTATTGTATCCGCCTGTCTGGATCGTGCACGTTTCCGTGGACGGGGAACCCTGCCTCAGTCCACGGCAGACCTCCGGGCTGTTGCCGGGGCGGGGATGGTCTTCAAACAAAAGGTACAGAGGTTGCTCATGAACAACGACACCGGTACGACGCAATCAAACGCGACCGAAGAACTGACCGACAATGGTGTGAGCGCGCGGCGCAAAGCCCTTTCGGCGATTTTGCTGCTCGTGCTGTTGCTGCTGATCCTGCTGCTGTTCGCCGCAGCCGTCGAGCGTACCGATATTATCAATTTCACATCTGCGCACCTGGCGCTGCTTACGTGAGTGGAAGACGACGTTTACACACTTGCCGCCGAGCAGGGGCTTGATCTCGAAACCCTGCGCGCTGCATTGATCGCCCTGCGCATGCACGCGGGAGGTGATGCGTTTTATGTCTTCTGGACGCCTCGTGGGAGTGCTTCTTCCACGCCGACGGACAAACGCGCCCGTGTATTGCTTGCTTTTCCTTCTCCCGACGCTGCACTGGGTTTTGCGCAACGCAATCGTTTGACCCAACCGCCAACCGTGCCGCGTCTGCGTCGCCTCTCGCTCGTGCAACTGTTGCGCGCTGTGTTGCGTGAACCGGCGATCACCGCGTTGCACCTGGTGTTCGACGCCGATGATCTGCAGACATATCCGCCGGGGCATCTTCCCCCCGGTTTGCACCTGACCCGTGATGATCTGCTGCGCCTGGTCGGGGGGCGATAATCTCGTGATTCAATGTCACAGCACCCGAAGCCGCGACATGTGCACGCTTCGCTGCTGCATGTCTGCGCCGATAGCGGCAGGCTTGCAAGCGCCTGAAGAATACGCTCGCCAGAGTACAGGCTTCCCCCGCCCGCCAGCGCCTTTTTCTCTCCTGGCAACGTGCGAAGGATAGCGCTGCCAACAGTTCTCACAGAGGTAGTGCCACGTTAGGTTGAATTTTACACTTTTTGCGACCTGTCTTTTACGCGCAAACACGGGTTTGGTCTGGTGTAAAATTCGCCCTAACACGATACTGTTGACGCCCACCGACACCTCTGGCGTGATCGCGGTTGCCAGACCAACATAACATCATCGCCAGGAAGAGCCGACGGTCGCTCGCCACATAATAGCCGCTTTTGTCGTGATTGACACGCTGATGGAACAACTGAGGCATTGCAGTGATGTGCGGGCGCGGGGCCCCGACTCGGAAATTCTGACGATTGCGGTCGTCGCCGCTGGAGAAGAGAAGTGAGCGAAGAGGAAAGAGGAGTGAGAGTCGCTCGTCACGCACGTCCGTCTCGCTTCTCTTTTCTCTTCCCTCACTTTTTGTCGTGCATGGGTGCCGCTGTCGGTCCGAGCGAATCGGCGTCGTGCGCTTCAATCGTCGCTTGCATCAGCTCGCCGATTGGATGGCCTGGATTCCGGAGGTGTTGGGGGAGGTGTTCAGGTCAGGGCGCAGCGGTGCTGCGCCCATACGTCATCATCGCTAGCCTTCCCCTGCCAGTCTGCTGCCGGGCGCGCGCCCGGCGCTGTCGGAAGGCGCGCGGACGCGAATGCTGCGGGTATTGTGCGGCGAAACGGGAGAAGTTCTTTGGATAGCGTTTGCATCTGGTCTGCCGACCGGATGGCGTGCCCCTGCGCGTTCAGATGCTGCCCGCAGGGGTGCACGACCTGACCACCCCCCCCACCCCTCTTTTAGGGGCGGACAGAACAGGCGTGTCACATGCATGCTGTTTCCTTAGACTGCGACCCGCAGGTGCTCACGCTTGCCGACCCGGCCGGTGCGGTGCACCGGGGTGGCGGCGGGTCGGGCGGACTGCCAACACTCGGTCGACCAATGTGGTGCATCGAAGCGGACCAACTCCCAGGTGATGGCTGGCGGCTCGTCCTGCCAGAGCCGCTGCCAGAGCCGGTCGCGCCCCACGAAACAGGCTGTCGCGGGCGTGCCAGGGACGCCGCCGCCCCGCGCGGGGCGGCTGATTCAGGATGGTCTGGGCGGCCTCCTCCCCCAGACAGCGCGTGATCAGCGTCGCCAGCGCCAGCACCAACACCAGCACCGACTGATGGGCCACGTCCCGCACCTGGCTGGCCTCCCATTGCCAGCCGCTGGTCTTCCAGTCGCGGAACAAGGCCGCGATTGCCGCCCGTCGCCGATACGGACGCACCAGATCCCAGGCGGGCGGCAGATTACTCACCAGCAGGAGCGGTTCTGGACAGCCGACCCGCCAGGAGGCCACCACGCTGACGGGGCGCCAGCCCTGCTTCTTGAAGGCCTGGCCACGCCCGCACCAGCGCGTGCCGGCCTGTGGGATCAGGGTGCTGAAGGCCTGCATCCGGCCGTCGTCGTGGCGCAGACAGGTCTGGCGCTGGGCGCGCACCAGATCCTGCCAGCCGTGAGCCGCCACCAGGTCCGTGAAGGCCGGGCAGCCGAAGGCACGGTCGGCCAGCACCGTCACGGACGGTCCCGCCGGCAGGATGGCCGCCACCTGCGCCAGCAGGGTCTGGCAATCGGTCCAAGAGGCCTGCGGATGCGGCTGCTGGGCGGGCCAGCGCACCCAGGCCAACGGCAGCGCCCGGCCGCGATACCACAGCGCCGCCACCAACGTGCGCACCACATCGCTGTGCCCGCTTTCGTCGACGATCAGCCAGACCCGCTGGTCGGGACGCAACCGCTGCAGCACCCGGCGCACAACCCGCCCGTCCATCGGCGCCGCTGCCCCCAACTGGGGATCATTCACGATGCGGCGCAGTCGGCGTTCGTGACTGGCCGCCTGGGCGGCGCCCAGCGCGATGTGGGTCTGGGTCGTGGCGACCCGCCGCAGGACGACCGTCCCGGCCAGCAAGACGCCGACCACGAACAGCGCCAGCCGCTGGCGGGTGGCGCGCGGCAACGGGTCGTCGCCAGCGCGCAGCAGCGTCTCGACAGCATCGGTCAGGTGCGGTATGCTGGACATGAGTCTGGCTCCTTCTGCGATAGTTGGTGGTACATCTATCATAGAAGGTTCCAGGCTCACGGTCATGTCCGACCAGGGCCAAGGCCGCAAGCGCTCATCCGTTCTGTCCGCCCCTAAACCCCGCGCGCGGAGGGGACTGGGGGGGTGCGTATGGACTGCCCGCCGGGGCGCGGCTGTTGGGCGGAGCGACCGTAAGGGCGAATAATTATTCGCCCTTACCGCCTTACGGTCGCCCTTACGGTCGCCGCACCAGCGCCGCTGATGCGGCGAACATCCTGGCGGAAACGGGAGTGCGCCTGGTCCCGGTGCGCCGGGCGAAGATGCGTCCGCACGCCTGGTTTATGGATGCCATTGAATTGCGCGCGTATCGTCGTGGCGTCGAGATGACGAACGGTCAACCGTCAACTGGAGAAGATGGGCGCTGGACGCTGGACGGCAGGCGCCAATGCCGGGTTTGAACTGAAGGCGCCTTGATACGCGCTCATTGCACGCATCTGTACGAACATGAACGAGCAATCAAGGTAATAACTATATAGCACACCTCTGGGTAAAATACAAATTCAGGCGCGCCCGGAACGAAACTCCGGCGGAAACTCACGCAGGTTGCGTTGTGGATCGAGACAGGTCAGTTCCACGTCGGCTTCCACGCACACCTGTCCATCGCGCTCGACGCGCTGCTTGAACAGCCCACGGTACGGCGATTGCAGGCTGAAAGCGGAAACAACTTCGAGCGTGTCGCCGAGTTGTGCAGCGCGCTTGAAACGAATGTTCATCGCATAGACGACGATGTAGTATCCCAACCGATTCCACTCCCAGATCGGCTTGCCGAACCGTTCGACATACTCGCTGCGCGCTCGCTCCATGTATTTTAGATAGTTGGCATGATAAACGACGCCCAGGGCGTCGGTGTCTTCGTAGTAGACTTTGCAGATCAGACGGTGCTCCACGCAGACTCCTGTTCGCTTCAATCACGGTACAGCATACCCATGACTCTACCGCAAAAACGCACCACCAGGACGCAGAGTGCGCAGCGCCATCTATTGCCCGCTGCGTCCGCTGCGCCTCTGCAGGAGAATAACCTATTCAGGAGACGCAAACATACAACAACGCATTCCGATGCGCCATCAGCACAAAACAGATTTCCGTCCTCCGATGTGCGCTCTCCGAGATCAAACAGGCGCTATGTCGCCGACACGTATGGTGTGTTTCCGTCCGGTTCGGGATCGCTCGTTACTTTACCGGTCTTGCGGCGTATACCCGGTCATCTCAATATACCCGCTGCCTGCGGCGCTGCCACTGATTGCAACCGCTCCTTCCCAGTAGACGACGGTGACTGGCAGTTCCTGATCCGCCAGCAGCGGCGTCAGTGTCAGGTCAATCGCCTCATCGGGCACGCGCAGCCGCCAGCGCGCCGGGTAGGTTGCCCCGCTGCGCGGGCTTGTCCAGTAATCGAGGGGTTCTGCCAGCACCTCATCGTGATTCAGACGCCGCGCGTTCCCGGCGACATCAACCAGCACTCCTTTGCTGTATGGATCGATGCCTCCATTGCGCAGACGCAGGCGGTAGAACATCAGGTCGCGTCCATCGTCCAGGTGCAACGCGAACCAGTCCCAGCCAACCTGATCCTCGCCAAGCGCGCTGGTGCTCCACTCGCGATCCATCCAACCCAATCCGCTGACCTGATACAGCGTTTCGCCGATGCGCACCGTTCCGCTGATCGGCATGCGGGTGAAGGAATAGTAGTACGATGCGTTGCCGATCTCGGCGCTCTTCTGGCTCAAACCGCGGTCTCCCTGCAATACCGGAGGTTTGCCGGCTGTCAGGGTCAGGTCGAGCGCCACACCATCTTCAGCAGCGCGCAGGCGCATCGGCGTCCCATCGGCGCCGAGACCTTCGGCGCTCCAGTCTTCGAGCCAGACGCGGAACGGTTCGCTCTGCGCCCCTGCAAGCCCGGCTGCGCCGCGACTAAACCGTTCGAAGGCATAGAACCTGCCGCCGCTGATGTCGCTGAGGGCGAAATGCGCCATGTAGATGCTGCTGGAAGCCCACGCCGACGATCGCTCCGCTTCACCAGGCATCAGTCCGGTGCGAAAGATGGTGAACTGAAAGCCGAAGCGTCGCCCCTCGACTGACTGGAGGTTGCCGGTGTAGTACCACCATTCGATGGCGTACTCCGGGTGTGGTCCGTGGTCGCGGGGGAAGGTGAAGGGACGCGGCACCGTCGCGCGGGCGAAGCCGTCGGCGTTGCCGCCTGCCATTGCTTCGGCGACGGCGAGCCGGGCGCGGGGTTCAACGACCGTCGCCGGTGCACTGCATGCCGCCAGGATTGTCAGCGCCGCGATGAGCGCGAAGATTCGAATAATCATCAGACACCCGTTACGCCAGCGTTTCGGCGACATCCTCTTCAGCGCGTTCGCGGGCAGAGCCGATCGAGAAGTATTTCGCCTCAGGATGGTGGATCACAATCGCCGCCGTGCTCTGCTCCGGCACCAGTTGCCAGGCTTCGGTGAGCGTCACGCCGATCTCAGCCGCTGGAAGCACCCTGAACAACTTCTCGTGCTCTTCCAGGTCGGGGCAGGCGGGATACCCCCAGGAGTAACGCTTGCCCTGGGTTCCTTTCAGCCCCAGTTGCCGGCGGATGAGACGGTTCGTATACTCGGCGAGCGCCTCCGCCAGCGATACCCCCAGCCCATGGATGAAGTACGCACGCGAATAATCGCCGGATTGCTGCAACGTCTCGGTCAGGTCGTCGACTTTGCGCCCCATGGTTACGATCTGCAACCCAACCACATCGTACTCGCCGCTCTCGCGTGAACGGAAATAGTCAGCCAGGCAGAGACGTTCACGCTCCGGTTGACGCGGGAAGACGAAGCGCGTGAGTTCGCGCGGCTGGGCGCCGTTGAGCACCGATGGCGGATCGTAGACAATAACCTCGTGCCCGTCACTCTGGCAGGGGTAGTAGCCATAGACCACTTTCGGCTCGAGCCAGCCATCGCGTTCGGCTTCGCGGATCAGATCGCGCACTTTTGCATCAAAATCCGCCTTCAGGTGTTCCCACTCTTCGCCTTTCGCATTCTTTGCTCCCCACTGAAGCCGGTAGAGCGCATTGCGATCCAGGCATTCGACCACATCCGCCAGTTTGATGCGCGTCAACACGCGCGCACCCCAGAACGGCGGCGTCGGAACCGGCACATCGGTTCGCACCGCCGAGCGCACCTTCGCCGTATCGCTCAATGTTGCGCGCCCCAGTTCCGCCAGCGCCACGCGACCGCGTTGCTTCTTGCCGAGCGCCTCAGCTGCTTCCGCTTTCGTGCGTTCGATGAATGTTGCGCGGGTGGACGGATCCACCAGAGCGTCGACCGTTTCCAGACCCTCGAATGCGTCTTTACAGTAGAAGACGCCAGGTTCGTAAGGAGTGTGGTCATCAACGAACAGAATGCGCTGCCCGTACTGTTTGTTGATCGCCGCACCGCCGACCAGCACCGGGAACTTGAGACCACGCCGGTGCAATTCCTGCACGCAGAGCGGCATCTGCTTCGAGGTGCTCACCAGAAGCGCCGACAGACCAATCGCGTCGGCGTTGACTTCGACCGCCTTCTCGATAATGGTGTTGATCGGCACCTGCTTCCCCAGGTCGTACACCGTATACCCGTTGTTGGCAAGGATCGTATGAACCAGATTTTTGCCGATGTCGTGAACATCGCCGTACACCGTCGCCAGGACGATCTTGCCTTTGGTGACCCCTTCGAGTTTTTCCAGATACTGCTCCAGGTGCGCAACCGCTTTCTTCATCACCTCGGCGCTCTGCAATACGAAGGGAAGGATCAACTGACCCGCGCCGAACAGGTCGCCGACCTCCTTCATCGCAGGGAGCAGCACAGTGTTGAGCACATCAACCGCAGCACTATTGCGGAAGGGCGAGGCGAAGATCGCCTCCCGCGAGGGATGCGCCGGATCGAGGGCGCTATCGTGGATGCCTGCACGCATCTCCGCCTCGCGGATGCGTTCAGCGATGACCGTATCGATATCCTGCTCGATGCCCTCTTTCTTGCGGTGCACGATCTTCCAGTGGACGCGCTGCGCCGCTGTCATCCCCTCCGTCGGATCGACGCGCTCGGTTTTTGCTGCCGATCCGTGCTCCTCGAAGAACTGAATGAACCGCGCCAGCGCCTGCTCGTCGCGGTCGAAGATCAGGTCTTCGCAGACCCTGATCTGCTCCGGCGGAATCTCGGCATACGGCATCACATGCGCCGGATTGATGATCGCCGTATCGAGACCGGCATCGACTGCATGTTTCAGAAACACCGAGTTGAGCGCTGCACGCGCGTACGGTGCGACGCCGAAACTCAGGTTGCTGACGCCGAGGGTGGTGAAACAGCCGGGAATATGCTGCTTCACCAGGCGAATACCCTCGATTGTTTCGATCGCTGCGCGGCGCAACTCGGGTTGACCGGTCGTGATAGGGAAAGTCAACACATCGAAGATCAGCGCTTCGGGCGGCACGCCGTACTCGTCCTGCGCAATCTGAGCGATACGCCGGGCGATTGCCAGTTTACGTTCGGCAGTGTGCGCCATACCTTCTTCATCGATGGTCATGGCGATCGTTGCCGCACCATAGCGCGCCACCAGCGGCATGGTGCGGTCAATCTTATCGCCACGACCGCCTTCGAGCGACACCGAGTTGACAATCGCGCGACCGGGGTAGATCGCCAGCGCCGCATTGAGCACATCGGCTTCGGTCGTATCGATCGCCAGCGGCAGTTCGATGTTCATGGTCAACTTCTTCAACAGTCTGACCATCATCTCACGCTCGTCGGATCGCTCGGTCATTGCCACGCACACATCGAGAATATGTGATCCTGAATCGACCTGCTCGCGCGCGACTTCAAGCACGCCGTCGTAGTCATCGTTCAGCAGCAGGCGCTTGACTTTACGCGAACCGAGGGTGTTGACCCGTTCGCCGATAATGGTCAACGTCCCTTCCTGGCGCAATGCAGCCGCGCGCACCCCCGACGAGACGCTGGGGATGTACTCGATGTCACGCACTTTCGGCGGCGTCGCCGCGCCGACTACCTGGCGCAAACGGCGAATGTGCGCCGGGCGGGTGCCGCAGCATCCTCCAACGACCGCCACTCCATACTCGTGGACATACTCCCCCAGAATGCGGGCGAACGGCTCCGGCTCCATCGGATAGACCGTCTCGCCATTCACCTCGATCGGCAGACCGGCGTTGGGAATGCAGGAGATCGGCTTGCGCGAGTGGCGGGTCATATACCGGATCGCCTCGCGCATATGTTCAGGACCGGTTGAACAGTTCAGCCCGATGACATCGACCGGCATCGCTTCCAGGGTGGCAACGAGCGCTGGCACCTCGGTGCCAAGCAGCATCTTGCCGGAGAGATCGAGGAACACCTGCGCCTGCACGGCGACATCAGGACGGTTAAGATCCGCTTTCGCGCGACGAATGCCGTCGAGTGCTGCTTTCACTTCAAGAATGTCAACGCTCGTCTCGACCAGCAGCACATCGACCCCGCCTTCGATCAGCGCCACCGCCTGTTCGTAGAAGATATCGGAGAGTTGATCGAACGTTATATCAGAGAGCGACGGATCATCGGAAGAGGGCAACTTGCCGGTCGGTCCCATCGAGCCGGCGACGTAACGCGGACGACCATCACGCGCCTCGAACGCATCAGCAACGCGCCGCGCCAGGCGCGCAGCGGCGACATTGATCGCATGCGTCTGATCGGCAAGCCCCCATTCCTCAAGCCGGATGCGGGTCGATTGGAACGTGCATGTTTCGAGCACATCTGCGCCTGCTTCCAGAAACGAGGTGTGGATCTGTTCGATGACATCCGGGCGAGTCATCACCAGATAATCGCGGGCGCCGAAAGTGTTTTCACCGCCATAGTCCGCAGCCGTGAGATGGAATGTATCGATGCTGGTGCCCATAGCGCCGTCGTAGATCAGGACGCGCTCGCGCAGGGCTTCAAGGTAGGTTGGCTTCTTCAAGGAAACACCTCGTGATACTTCATATCCGAACTGTCTGCACGTGATGATCGGGCTGGCGGGTGCGATGATTGCGCTTTCTCGCTTGTGCAGCAAAAAACCCCACGCGCCCGCGTGAGGTTCCGGAAGCCTCATCACCACTCATCTTCCAGCCTGCGCTGCCGGAATTGCCACCCTATAGCCTGCCAGTGTCGAGAAGCGGCGCGTATCGCACCGGCTGCTCGATCCAGTGGCTACGGGTTGGCGGAGCTTCATCGGGCCGGTCCCTCCACTCCTCTGGATGAGCAAATTTGTCTGATAGTATAGCATGGGGAAAGAAACAGCGTCAATGTCAATTGATTCATCGGGTGTGGCATAAATCGTGTACGCACTGGCAGCAGGGGTACATCTATCGCTTCCCTGCGTCACATCCCGCCACCCCGCCACCCTGCCGCAGCCGATGCCTTGCGCTGCGTCTTCCGGTGCGTTATACTCCGCCTGCATCCCGCGTCTGTCATTCTCTGCGAACGCACGACGGGCGTGGTATACTCATAATGCGCTGCATTATGACATTGCGGTAGGGAGACGGGCATGGATGCGCCGCTCAGGATTGCGTTATTCGGCGCGCTGACCGTACAGATCGGTGATCGCACGCTACCCGACTCCGTCTGGCGTTCCCGGCAGGAGCAGCGTCTGCTTGCCATTCTCGCTGCAACCCGGGGGCGGGTTATTGCTGCCGGGCGATTGTGCGAATGGCTGTGGCCTGATTCGGACAGCGCCAGCGCATCGGTAAACCTGCGGAGCGCAATCAGCAACCTGCGTCGTGTGCTGGAACCAGAGGCTGACCGCGCTTCACGCCGGTATATTCTGACCCGCTCCGGCGGGTATGCCTGGAACAGAGAGAGCGGCGCGTGGATCGATGTCGATGAGTTTCTAACGCTGACCGAATCACTCGCCGGTGGTCAGACGACCGGTTCGATGGAGCAGGGTGAGGCGGACCTGGAGCGGGCGATTACGCTCTATCGCGGCGACTTTCTCGAAGATGAGCAGGAACTGGCGTGGGCGGCGATGGAGCGTGAGCGGTTGCGTGCACGCTACCTCGACGCGCTCCGTCGTGTGGCGGAGATCAAACTCGACCGCGGCGACCCGATGGCTGCGGCGGCGCTTGCCGGTCGCGGCATTGCCATTGCGCCTCTCACCGAACCGCTCTGGCGCATCCTGATGCTGGCACAGGCGCGGTCAGGCGACACGGCCGGCGCGCTTCAGAGTTACGAGCGCTACCGTCATCTGCTGGACCACGAGTTGGGCGCTGCGCCGTCGCCTCAGACACAGGCGCTGCATATGGCGATCCTGCGCGGCGATCCTGGTTCCTATGCGCCTGCTGCGGTCTCCTCATCGCACGAAAACCGTCATGATCGACAGCGGATCGAACCGCGCAGTCCACGTGCCGGACAACGTTCTCCGGGATCGGCAGCAACGCCGATTGTCGGACGTCAGGAGGAACTGGCGTTATTGCACCGCTGGCTCGCCGATCTTGATCGGCGTAGCGGCGGAATGGTCACCATCGTCGGTGAAGCGGGGATTGGGAAGACGCGCCTGATAGCAGAAACGCTGCGCACTGCCGCCGACCGGGGCGCATTTACGCTTGAACTGCGCGCCACGCCGCTGGATCAGGGGTTGCCCTTTGCTGCGGTCGGAGAGATGCTGCGCCCCTTGCTGCGCAATGTACCGGAGTATCGTCTTCGTCAACTGCCGCAGTTTGCACTGGCGCAGATCGCCGATCTTTTTCCGGTGTTGCGGGAACGGTTGCCGGATCTGCCTGAACTGTCGGATGTGCCGCCTGAGGAACGGCGTAACCGACAGATCGACGGTCTGTGTGAACTGGCGCTTGCGCTGGCGCGCACACTCCCGCTGGTCGTTGCGCTCGATGATGCGCAGTGGGCGGACGATGCAACGCTGGCGACGGTCGGGCGCCTCGCCCGTCAGGCGTCGCGCCGGGCGTTGTTGCTCATCCTGGCATACCGCGCCGATGAACTGAGTGATAACCCGGCGCTCCACAATCTGTTGCGCACCCTGGGACGCGATATGATCCTGCGTCCGCTGGTGCTGGGTCGCCTCGATGCATCGGCAGTTGCTGAACTTCTCGCCGGACTTGCCGGAGTTGAGATCGGGCGGGTCGCACATCTGGCGCCCCAACTGGTCGCCAGCACCGGCGGCAATCCTCTGGCATTGATGGTGACAGTCCAGGCATTACTGGAGAGTCGCGGGGCGCCATCGCTCGCTGCGTTGCTGCCCGACCTCGAAGCAGGTATGCCGTTTCCCGATCCGACCGAAGCGCCGCAGATGCGTGAACTGGTGCGGGCGCGCATTGATCGATTGCCGCCGCACGCACGCGATCTGGCAGAGCATCTGGCGCTGATCAGTCGTCCGGCGTCACTCGACCTGATCGAACGTCTGGGGGGCGCGGATGCGCTCGAAGCCGCGCAGATCCTGCTTGAGCGTCAGATACTTATTGAGAATGACGATACGCACCTTGCGTTCAACCATGACCTGGTGCGCTCGATCATCGCGGCCACCCTCTCTGCGCCGCAGCGTCGGCGGTTGCACCATCGGATCGGCGCCGCGATGGCAGCGCTTGAAGGGCATCGACCGGAGCGTGCTGCCGAGATCACCTATCATTTTTGCCAGGCTGGGCGTTCTGCCGATCGCGACGTGCTGCGCTATGCGATTGATGCTGGCGATCATGCGCGGCGCGCGTTCGGGTATCGTCATGCGTTGCACCACTATGATGCCGCTATTGAAGCGGGCGAACGTCTCGGCGCTGAGGCGCCGGTCGAGATGATGCAACGCGCCTTTGCCGGACGGTTGCTGACGTGCGAGACGCTGCTGGACTGGAACGGGTTGGAAGAAACCTCTGCGCGCTATGAGCGCTGGGCGACGCAGCGTGGTGTAACGCCGCCAACGCTCGTTGCGCCGCGTCGGTTGGTGCTGCTGCGTGCGCTGATGGGCGATCTGGCGGGCGCCGCTGCAATCAGCGCCGCGCATGCAGCGCGCACACAAAAAGGCGGTTGTGTCGAACCGCTCCCCTCGATTGCTGATATGCTCTGGCGCACGGCGTTGATCCTGCAGCCCGATCCGCTTCCTGCCGCTGCCGAGCGCTCACGCGCTTCCCTGCGCGACCGTCGCAGCAGGGTCGATGATCCGCTTTTCGTCCAGGCGGATACTGTTTCACGTGAAACAGATGAACAGGGCGTCCAGCACGCCGATGTGCTTCCTTCGAATGATGTTGATGCGTCCTGGCGGACATTCCCGTCATTCACTCCGGCCCCTCCTGTTCCAGGCAATCCAGCGGAAGAACTGCCGGAACTGCTCGGACCGGACGAAGCGGCAGCGGCGCTGTTCCAGATCGGATGGGCGGCGTTGATGCAGGGATTGCTGCGCGACGCACGCCCTTGTCTGACACAATCATATACGCTGGCGGTTGAAACCGGTCAGGCGCCGGCCGCCGTCGTCTCGGCGTTGCAACTGGCGCACCTGAACGCGCTCGCTGGCAAGCCTGACGAAACGACTATCTGGCTGGAGCGCAGCCTGGAAACCGCCGCGCGAGCATCCGAAGCGGCATGGGCCTCGATCTGGCCCCGCATCCATCAGGGCTTCCTCTGGTTGATCGATGATCGCCTGGCGCTGGCGGAACAACGCTTTGTTGAAATGGCAGCGCGTCTCGCTGGCGTAGCGGCATTTCAGTCGCACCGCGCCAGTGTGGTCGTGGGGATGGGCATGGTAGCGCTGGCGCGCGGCGACCTGACCGGCGCCGATGCGTATTTTCACGAGGCGTTGCGAGCGCCGCATCAACTGTACGGTTTCATCTATGTCAGCGCGCACCTTGGTATAGCACGCCTCGCAGCGTTGCGCAACGACCTGCCGGGGGCGCGGACGATGCTGCTGCACACCCTCCACTACACGGTGCAACGGGCGCTCCTGCCGGAGTATGTCCGCACCGTCATCGAAGTTGCCCGCATCGAACGTGACTTCGGCGATCCTGCACCGGTACTGGCGCATCTGCGCAGTGCCGCTCGTCTTGCACGCAGCGCCGGACTTGCGCCGCTCGCCGCAGCGGCATCTGCTCTGTCTACCCGTCTGGAGGAGAGTCATCGTGTCCCCTGAGACCATTACCCGTCACGAAGCGCCTGGCGGCGTCCGTATCTATCGCCTGCCGATCCGTGTCTTTCCGAACCTGACAGCAAATGTATATGTGGTCATTGCAGGCGATTATGCAGCACTCGTCGATACCGGCAGCGGATTAGGCGACAGTGATGCCGATCTGCGCACCGCCTTCGCTGCACTGCGTTCCGATTGGAATGAACGTCTGACCTGGACCGATCTGCGTCGGGTCATTATCACCCACGCCCATATCGACCACTACGGCGGTTTGACGGCGCTGCGCAGCCTGACCGACGCGCCGATCGCCGTTCATGAACTCGACCGACGCGTTCTGACACATCACGAGGAGCGGTTCGTTCTGGCGCGCCGCGCTCTTGCCGCATTCCTTCGCCGCGCCGGAGTGTCATCCGCAAAGCAGACGATCCTGCTGCACCTGTACGGTTGGAGCAAGAACCTGTTCCGTTCGGTCGATGTCGCCACGACGTTTCGTGAAGGAGATGTGATTGATGACCTCTTCCGAGTCTACCACGCCCCCGGTCACTGTCCGGGACAGGTCTGCCTTCAGATTGGCGATGTGCTCCTCAGCGCCGACCACGTCCTGCCGCAGACGTCGATCTTCCTGCCGCCGGAGAGTATTACCCTCTCTACCGGTCTTGACCACTACCTCAGGGCATTGCGTCTGATCGATGCGCTGCCCGACATTCGCCTGGCGCTTGGCGGGCATGGCGCCCCAATGGATCACATCCACGACTGGATTGTGCGCATTATCGATGCGCAGGAGCAGCGACTTGAGCAGGTGCGCGCCCTGTGCCGCGAACCGCGCACGATCGCAGAACTCACCGCCGCACTCTACCCGGGCGTCAACGGGTATGAGGAACTGCTGGCGTTGCAGAAAGCCGGAGCGTATGTCGAGTATCTCGATATGCGCGGTGAACTGACCATCGCCAATCTGGCCGATGTTGACCTGGATGAAGGGGTTGCGCCGCGCTACTGGAGGGGGTGAAGAGAGGTGAGAGGTGAGAGGGTTGAAGGTTGAAGGTTGAAGTGGGATGCGGCAATCCAGGTGCACACACCTTGCAGCGCTCAGGTCAGTATACCCTGGTGGTCGGCAGCGAACGGGATGCCGCGACCGGCGCATACGAACTGGGCGTCTATGACCTGCCGCCGCCACGAGAGTTCACCATCGACATCGATGCCGTGATCGATGGTGACCAGCCGGCGCCAGGCGCCGGACGCATCGAAACCCCCGGCGCTAAAAATGTGTATCTTTTCGAGGCGCAGGCCGGTCAGAAAATTATCGTAACGGTCTCCAGACGCGATCCGGCAGTGGGGCAGTTGACGATGACGCTGCGCGCACCTTCCGGGGCGGAGGTGTTCAGCACCTGTCTGGGGTGCGGCGATCCTGGAGAGCAGACCCTTCCAGAAACCGGCGTCTACCGCTTGATCGTCGGCAGCGATAAAAATGAGGGCGTCGGCGCGTTCGCACTGCGGATCGCACCGGCGCCATAATGGAAGCGTTGAACGTTTATACCGGACAGATCAGGTTGAAAGGGCAGGTGTCGCACTGTGAACCAAACGACGGTTCCCAGCGCCGCTCGTGCATCGCTTCGAGCAGACGGTCGATCTTTGCCGTGTGGTTCGCCAGTACCCGCTCAGCGTGCGTGACCCGCACTGTCTCGCCTGTTCCCGTAAAGGCAATCGCAAGTTCATCAGGAGGATGACCCACCTCCTGACGCGCCAGCGCATACAGGATCATACGCTCCGAGAGATGATCATTGCCACGCGGCGCACCGGGCCGCACCCATACCCACCGCGTCACTCCGTCCTGCGTCTCCTCTCGATCAATCCGCACTTCGATCACCCCAGCCGGTCGCCGCACCAGCACGCGCCGGTCTACCCGCTCAGGCGCGATTCGCCCGCTTCGCAGGTCATTCCACACCACCTGAACGTGCTGTAACGTCTCGGTGGCATAGTCTTCGGCGTAGAGCACCGTGTCGAGTTCGTACCGCTGCAACTGACCGAATACCAGCGATCGTACTGCATCGTCATCGGCAGGCAGAACACCCGCACGCGCCTGTTCCGTCAGCGTCCTGACGCATTCGCGGATTGCCTGATGCATACGTAAAAACGGCGAAAGATCGTCGTACAACTGATATACGTACTGATACAGAAAGCGCCGTTTGCAACCGTCGAGATCGATACTCGAAGCCGGTAACGGCATACGCGGCGCTGGTGTGTCGTGCAGCCGCATCGCAGGCGCTGGATTCGGACAGGTTGCCCCGCCGATGACTGATCGAACGATCCAGGGTGCGCCATTCCCGTCACCATCGCCGGGTAACAACGAAGAACGTTCCGCTGCTCTCTCGCCATTGCCCCGCGTCAGTGCGCGACTGAGCACCAACCGGTCACGTGCGCGAGTCATCGCCACGTAGAGAAGGTAGCGCTCCTCCTGGTCTTCAGGCTCGATCGAACCGCGAATAAGACCGGCAGGCAATGACAATCCACGCTGATTGCCCCGCGCCGGGAAGCGTCCCTCCTGCAATCCTGGTACATACACAATTGGAAACTCCAGCCCCTTTGCAGCGTGGACGGTCATGACCCGCACGGCATCCGCCTGCCCGCCGATCAACGGTCGTGGTTGCACACCGGCAGCGCGCAATGCGCGAATGTAGGCGATGAAGTGCGGCGCACCGCTCTCCTCCGGTGTTGCAAGACGCACAAAGTTGCGCGCAATCGCAATCAACTGACCGAGTGTGGCAAGTTCCCGTTGTGCGGCATACTCACCCCGTGCAGCGCGGTTCAACCGTTGCCGCATCGCCTGACTCTGCTCGAATAGATAGGTCGTCAGCGCGTGCCAGACATCCGCTTCTCTCTCCAGCGTTTCGACGATAGTCTGAAGCCGTGTGAGCGTCTGTCGGGCGGTTTCACTCAACTGCGCAAGAACCGCCGGATCGCGAGCGGCGCGTGGAAGCGCCTGTTGCGTCTGTCGCGCCAGACTGACAAGCAGGTTGAGGTCGTTGGGATCAAGACGGTGATCGGGCATCGTCAACGCTCGCAGCAGACCGGCGCTGTTCGTCGATCCAATCTGGGCGCAGATTGCCAGGACATCCTTCACCTCTGACGCCTCGAACACGTTGCCCGGATGATCGACCGGAATGCCGTGCGCTTCGAGCACAGCAGCAATTGCGCTCGCCTGTTCGTGGGTGCGGCAGAGCACTGCATGGTCGTGGAAACGCCAGCGACGAATGAACAGGGGTGGACGACGCAGTGCACGTCGCATCTTCCGGCAGTGCAGCATCCACGGTTGCACGGCGCAGCGCGGCAATCCCCTGCCTCGACCGGATCGCGCCCGGCGCAGAATGTCGTGCGCAATTGCTGTATGTTCATCCTGACTGTGCGGTGCAACTAGTTCGATAACTGCGTGACCGCCGCCGGTGCGTTGCGCCTGCAGCAACGGACGGGTTGCAGCGCGAGGATCGCTGACCATCACTGCGGCGCTGGCATCGAGGATCGGTTGCAACGAGCGGTAGTTGCGCGTCAGATAGCGAACCTGCGCCGTCGGGTAATGGTGCAGGAACTCATCGAGATTGGCCGCCGATGCGCCGCGAAAGCGATAGATGCTCTGCCAGGCATCGCCGACCGCCCACACCCGTCCGCGTCCACCATCGAGCAGCCGGATCAACTCGCCCGAAGCGTAGTTGATATCCTGAAATTCATCGACCAGAAGGTAGTGGTAACGCCGACGGAGATCGGCAGCGATTGCCGGATCGTGCAGCGCCCTCACCGGTAACACAATCAGATCGCCATAGTCCAGTGCGCCCGCCTCGCGCAGGATCGCTTCGTAGCGCGGGTAGATCTGTGCCAGTTCGCGTAACGCGGTCGCCCGTCGCACCGCGCGCTCGCGCGCTTCGGTGGCTTTGCGCGAAGCGCCAGGATGATCCTGCTCCGCCTGTCCGATCAGACGCTCCGCTTCCTGCTCCGCCGCACGCGCGAACTCTTCCGGCGACCACAGTTCATCCTTGATCCGGCTGATCGCCTGAATAATCGTCACCAGATGACGGGTCGGTTCGCGCAGGTCTTTGAAATACGCCAGGCGCAGATCGTCCAGGCGCTTCGAGAGCAGAAGAAAGAGATCGGCAGTATCGAGAAGCCGCACATCCGCCGGCAACCCCAGTCGCGCCCCGTAGATGCGCAGGATATTCAGTCCCCACGAGTGAAACGTACTGATCTCCACACGTCCGGCAAGGCGTGGCGCTGCCTGACGCAGTGCAGCAATGATCCGCTCGCGCATCTCCTCCGCCGCCCTGTTCGAAAACGTCAGCGCCAGGATCGATGCCGGATCGACCCCCTGATGCACCAGTGACACATACTTCGCCACAATGCTGCGCGTCTTCCCGGTACCCGGTCCAGCCGCAAGCAGCAGCGGCAGCGGCGCATCGACTGCCGCCTGTTGCTCCGGGTCCGGCGTGAACGACGTATGTCGGGTAACGGTCGATCCGTCGGGTGGTGTCAGCGGATCGAGACAGCAGACATTCACCAGTTGCGCGCGGATGGCATCGGTTGAGACGGCAAACTGCGCTGCAAGCGACTCAATGCTCCAGTCCGCCTGCTGAACCGCCTGCCAGAGTTCCTCCGCCGGCACGAGCAATTCAAGCGCAAACAGGTTCGCCTCCTGTTCGCGGCGCTCGCGCCGGTTGTACGAACGAACCGCCGTCTCATCGTCGGCGCCTGCGGCACACTCATCGAGCGTTTCGTCGGTATCGCGGAACGGGCCGGCATCCAACCCTTCGAGGTGCACATGACCAATCTCGTGGGCAATCACGAAGCGCTGACGGGTCGGTGAAAGATCGCGCTGCACCCGGATGACGTCGTGTTCCGGCTCGACCTTCCCCTGAATACCGGCGGCGAGCACATCCCGGATGACCGTCAATCCCCAGATTTCCTCTACAAGGGTATCAAGCGACAGCGGATGGTTGAGATCATCACTGCCGACGCGCTCATAGTAGGAGCGGCGCACATCACAAGCCGCAGCGCGGATCTGTTGTCGGCGAACGCTCATAGCACATCAGACCAGGCGGCGCGCTCTTCCTCAGTTGGCGCACTGTCAACAAATGCCTGCGCAAAACTGACCGTCGGCTCTTCCGGCTCGATGATGCCATCATCGGCGTGCAACCGGGCTGAAGCGCTGACCGGCGGCGGCGCCAGCAGCGCTGCCCGGATTGTAGCGACCGGTGTGTGCAACGCATCGGCAAGACGCTCGATCAACCGCTCTGGAATGGTGGTTGCGCGCACCTTGCCGCGCTCCAGACGCGCCAGCAAACTGACCGGCAGAGTCAGTTGTCGCGCCAGACGCCCGACGCTCAACTGTCGCTCCCGGCGGAGATCGGTCAGATTTCGCGTCGGTTCGCCGCGGAGTTCACGCTCCCAGGCAGCGTGCGCCAGCGCCAGCGCGCGATCGGCAAGCGCTTCCTCCGTCGCCGTCGGCGCCACCGGCTCATCCGGTTCACCGAGCGTCAGATTGAATTCGAGAAACGCGCGCAACTCCTCGCGCACTTCCGGCGGTTCCTGCGCCACAAACGCATCGAGACTGATGATCTGGCCAGACTCAAGCAGTTCCTCATAGCGCAGCGCCGCCTCGATAAAATACGAACGGTCTTTCATAACGCCCCCTCGCCGGTCAGAATCTGTTTCAGTCTTTTGACCGCGCGATGATGAATGTGCGTGACATTTGCAGGCGACATGCCGAACTGCCGGGCGATATCCACGCTCGCAACACCATCAAGACGCAGGGTGACAACCTGACGTTCGATCACGGGCAGTCTGGCGATAGCCGCATCGAGTCGGGCGCGGATCTGTTCTTCCTGGTATGCATCAGCGTGCTGTTCCAGCGTTTTGTCTTCAATCATGCGATGAAGCGGCAGACCATCATCGCCCGTCGGTGCATCCAGACTAAGAAAAGATAAGGGGTTGGTTTGATCTGTTTTTCTTCGCTCGAAGAGAATGCGGTTGACCGTCGAAGTGATATACGCGCCGAACTTGCGCTCCATACTGCCGAAGCCTGGACTGCGCAGATCGCGGTGAAGTTGCTCGATAACCGCGAGCAAAACATCGCCGAACGCATCCTCAGTCAATCCATACTGCCGTACGCGACCAATGAGCCAGTTGCGCATCGCAAGAATGACGGCATCAAGGTCGGACTGAAGTTCAGGCGTCAGCGTGCCGCCTGTCGTCAACACCGCGCGGATGCGGACGACGCGCGCCTGACACTCCTGAACCACCTCATACCAGGAACGTTCCTGTGCCATCGCATCAACCGCCTTTGTCAGACCGCCAGAGCCTCAACTGCACCATCCCCCTCGGCGCCCGTCGGTTCTCAGTTCTCAGTTCTTAACACACGCTGCTGCAATTGTCAACCGCTGAAGATGAAAAAACGGGCGCGCCTCTGTCTTATCGTGTTCATAAACGAGCGCTATGCTGAGCGCAACACGCGGTGCAGACGCTGCGTATCTCAAGACAAAGCGAGCGCCGCATCCGGACAGGAGGAGGCAGCAATGATCGCCAAAAGCAATCACGCGCGCGTGCGACAGGCGCAACGCAACCTGACGGACGACGAGGTGGCTTTCATTATGCGACATGGTCGTCGCATTCGCAGCGGCGGCGCGCTGCACATTTTCCTGGGGCGGCGGGACATCCCGGACGACCGGGCGATATTTCAAAAATATCATCATCTGGAAGGCGCCACCCTCGTCATCAATGACAAGGGGTACACCCCGGTCCTCATCACCGTCTACCGCAACCGGCGCGCCCTGCGCGACATTCGCCGCAAACAGAAGTATAATCGGACGGTGTCGGTAGAGATGTTGGGTTAAGGATCGAAGGCTTGAGCAGGACACCCTCCCGTCGGCTGTCGGCTGGCGGGAGGGTCAGAATCTGCCAGATCATGACTTCAATGCAAAAACGCACCGCTGAGACGCCGAGAACGCAGAGAATGCCAAAAACGAAACGTGGTTTGATGCGTAGCGAAGCACACGTCTGAGCCAGACTGGAACACGGATTGAGAGGCCCTCGTGAGTCGTCGTGAATTTCTCTAACTTTTGCTGGCCACACTGACAAACATACCACTTTCAGCATGCGCTGACATCCTCGATCTGCAACCTCCACTCTGGCAAGCGCGCCGCTGACGAGATTTTACCCTTGCTCAAGCAGGTCTTCGCCTGATAATGTGCGTTGTCGGCGTATGCAGGACGAATCCTCGTCAGTCCTTCGCTACCCCAATGCGCGCCAGTGTTTGACGTTGCTGGCGTTCGTTTCGTTACAGATATCAGCGAATCTCTCAGAAAAGGCGCAGTCGTGACCGGTTGCACATATGGTGCATCAGCGACCGACGCCTGCAATTACCCTGCAACGGCGCAGCAACTCAAGAAATACTTGACATCATGCCTGTACTCACAGTACACTGATGCAGTGCGGCTGCACATTTTGTAATGACACGCGCGACCCGGCATGACAACAGCACAAGGCGTGCAGCATCCTGTGACCGCATCAGAGCGTTCTGTATCATCATCCGCCGATTTCCTGCGCCGCCTGCGTCGTCTGGTGCTCGACGAAGCCGACAGTCAGCGCCAGCAGATCGTGCAAACCTGGTCGAAGCCGATCTCCGAGCGCGTAGCCCAGGGAGACGCCATTGAAGGGGTGCAGGTCGTTTCTGTGACGCCGGAAGGGATCGTCGAACTTGCCTGCAACCGCAACGTCTCTCGTTTCCGTGAAGGTGATATCCTGCTGCTGAACCGCGGCAATCCCTTCGAGGAGCCGCGCGTCCCCTGTACGCTCGAAGTCGATGACGAAACGCGCCTCCTGGTCTCGACCGACGATCCCGGCGTCAATTGGGGACGAATCCTGCACCAGCGCACCGGATGGGTGCTGGATTACGGCTATGTCGACTTCAGTCCGTACATCCTCGACGCACTTGATCAGACTGCCGGGACAGCAGTCGGTCAGCAGCGCATCCTGCCCCTTCTGATGGGTCAGGTGAACCCGACGCTCGACTATGCTCGCTATGAGCGTGCATATGAGCGCGCAGAGCAGTGGGGGTTGAACGCGACGCAGTGTGAGGCGCTGGCAAATGCTTATGCCACCAACCTGACCTGGCTGATCCAGGGACCTCCCGGAACAGGCAAGACGCTTGTGCTTGCGCGTCTTGTGCAACTGCTCGTCGAGGATGGCGAGCGTGTGTTCGTAACCGCGTTCACGCACCGGGCGATCAACAACGCGCTGGAAAAGCTGGCTGAACTGGATCGTCTCGGTGATGCAGCGCCGGCGTCGTTCTGCAAAATCGGGCGTCAGGCAAGCGCCAGCGAAGGTGCAGATGTTCGGAACTACGAGACGTTCGAAGGGTCGCCGCTTGCTGAGTTAAGCGGCGGGTACGCAATTGGCGCCACGCCATTCGCAACGCGCACACAGCGTCTCAACGGTGTTGAGTTCGATACGGTGATCTTCGATGAAGCCAGTCAGATTACCATGCCTCTCGCCATTATGGGAATGCTGGTCGCAAAACGGTATATTTTCATCGGCGATCACAAACAGTTGCCGCCGGTGCTGACCGCGCGACACAGGGAGGCATGGCTCCGCGCCTCGGTGTTTGGCGCGCTTGTCGGGCGACGGTTCGACACGATGCTCGACGAAACCTATCGCATGAACGCTGAACTGACCGAATGGCCCAGCCAGCAGTACTACGACGGTCAACTCCGGTGTGCGTCGAAAGAGATTGCTCAACGTAGGGTTGCGTATATGCGACAGCCAACGCGCTTCGAGACTATTCTTGACCCGGAAGCGCCAAAAGTGTTTGTCGATCTGCACCATCGCAATGCCACTACAAGCAGCATGGCGGAGGCGAGCCTGATCTGTGATCTGATCGCTGAACTGCTGGCATGCGGCGTCAAACCCGACGAAATTGGCGTCGTCACGCCGTACCGGGCGCAGGCGCGCACCATTCGCAATCTGCTTCACTCCATGCCTCCCGACAGCGAACAACGGCGGAAGATTATTGTTGATACCGTCGAACGGATGCAAGGGCAGGAGCGCGATGTCATCTTGCTGTCGCTGACAACCTCGAATCCGGCATTTGCCGCCGGGATCGCCGATTTCTTCCTGCAACCGGAACGGTTGAACGTCGCCATCACCCGCGCCCGGGTGAAACTCATTATCGTGGGAAGCAGCCATCTGCTGTCCCTGGTCTCAGAGGATCCGGATATCCAGGTGTTGGTGGAACAGTTGAAAGAATGTATCGCCTCATGCGCGTATCGTACCTCCCCGTATGTGCGGTAATTTCGTTGTGAGACGCGCGTTGATGTGGAAGGGATCGTTCCGATATGGCTGTCATGTTTCCCAACACGCCGCCGAGCGCGCTCCCGCCTGAGACGGCGAAAGTCTTCCGGATGCTGAAGCGTCTGCTGCCAGATAGCGATTATGCCGTCTGGTTGCGGCTTGCCAGCGGAAGTACGCCCGGTCCCGATTTTCTGGTGTGCCACCGCTCTGCACGATACCTGCTGATTAAGGTATCACCAGCGACGCCGCAGGATGCTCGAACTGCCTTGCAGGGTCAGTTGTTCGGCGGTGGCGCGGCATTCGGGAGCGTCGCGCAGGAAGCCCTCCGTCAGTTCTGGTCGATGCTCAGCGCTTCCGCACAGGCGCTGGCGCCTGAACAGGTTCCGGGTGTCATCCTGTTCCCGAACATTTCCAACAACGATCTGCGTCAGGCGCTGCCGCCGGACATTCCGGCGACCGGGCGTGACGATCTGAGTCCGGAACGATTGCCCGCCTGGATCGAGTCGCACCTCGGCGCGCCGTTGACGGTCGGACAGACGATGGCGTTACGATCGATCTTTTCGCCCGAAGTTGTCGTTCCTGCATCCATGACTATTCGCGGGTCGCCGTTTCGGAACACATCAGCCGGACTAACCGACTGCCTCCTCAGCCCGGTGCAGGAATGGGCGCTCAAAGTTGATCTGGAACTTTCGGACGAAGCCGGGAGCGTGAGCCGTGATATGGGAGTGCGGCAGGTCAGCGGTGTGGCTGGCAGCGGCAAATCGCTGCTGGTCGTGTATCGTGCCCGTTTGTTGCGGCAGTATTTTCCACAGAAGCGCATTCTCGTGTTGACGTTCAATCGTCCACTGATCCGCGACCTCGAAGCGCGCTACTGGCGTCTCACCAACAACGACACAGGCGTCGAGTGGCAGACCTTTCACCAGTGGTGCTGGCGCCACAGGCCGTCGGATGAACGCTGGAACATCATCAGTGAACGTAAACGCGCCTCGGTGATTGCCGATGTGTGGCGTCAGCACCTGGCGGACACGTCGATATCCGAGCGGATGTTGCAGGAAGAGATCGACTGGTTCAAGGATCGGCTGTTGAACACCCGCGAGGAATACCTTGACGCCAAACGGTCTGGACGCGGTTTTGGCTTGAACGAATCGATGCGCAACCGTATGTTCGATGCGATAACCACGTATCGACGTTTAATGACTGCGCGAGGACTGCTCGATTGGGGTGATGTCCCGCGCCGTATCTGGCGCGCCCTTGTGGAAGGACGACTCCTGGTTGAGCCGTATGATTTTATTCTGATCGACGAAGCGCAGTTCTTTGCACCAATCTGGTTCGCAATCATCAAACGGATCCTCAAGCCTGCCGGTCATCTGTTCCTTGTCGCCGACCCGACCCAGGGATTTTTGCGGCGCGGGCAATCATGGAAAGAGATGGGATTGGAGGTGCGCGGGCATTCCGTGCGTCTCGACCGATCGTACCGCACCGCTCCCGCGATTCTCGATTTTGCTTCCCGCATGTATCAGATGCGTTTGCCCGATGATGATGAAGCGATCATCGCACAAGCCGCGCCTCAAGCGCACAATGAACCGCCGCAGGTCGTCGTGCTCGACAGCGAGCAGGACGAAATGACGCGTGTCGTCAATGAGATTCGTGCACTCCGCGAACGTGGCGTCGCGCTGGAGCACATCCTGGTGATCCATCCCGACTGGCAGGGCGTTGATCGGATGCTGGAACGCCTGCGACGGGAGTTTGGCAGTGCAGCGGTAGCCGATCCGAAGAAGATACCGCCAGGGAAGCATCTCCGGGTGTGCACCATGAATGCCGCAACCGGTCTCGAAAGCCCGATCGTCTTTGTGATGGGCGTACACCGCCTGTATCAGGCGGAACAGAACCCGATTCTGTCCGATGAAGAACGCGCTGCCCTGATCCGCGACAACACCCGCCGGTTGTACATGGCGTTGACGCGCGCCGGGCAGCGCCTGGCGATCACATGCGTCGGCGAACCACCGCCGTTCTTCGCGCAACTCAACGCCGTTCGGCAGGCTTCACCGGGCAGGTGTTGATGCCCAACACCGAGTAGAGCGGGCAGATGCCGATTGCCGCTGTAGCGAGCAGCACAAGCCCCACCACACCGGCAACGATCTGCCACACGCCGCTCAGCATCGTGAATCCGGCAATAAGCGCCAGCACGCCTACCACGGCGCGAATACCGCGATCCAGAGAACCTTCATTCTTCGTGAACATGGGTGATCTCCTTTCTGTTTCCAATGACAGGGTTGTGTCACTCTTGAAATGCAACACTCTGCGAAAGGTTACACACCCTGCCTGCCGGTCTGGTGCGTGTGTAACATTCGACGAAACTATCTTGACAACAGGAGCAGCGTTGCATCATACTGGTATCCCGAATTGCCCATTGATGCGCGTCCGTGCAGCACTGGGCAATTTTGATAGAGGCGCATATCCTCGGTTCTGCCTCTCCATTGAGTGATGTATCCAGACAGAATCAGGATATGGTGCTGGAACCGAACCATAACGATGATGCCCGGCAGCGTCGGGACGCTCAACATTGTGCAGCGGAGATAGTATGCAGACGGATATGCGCCAGTTTCTCATTGCATCAACCGATCCTATCGAACGCCGGCAGGCGCCAGCGCTCCAGATGATCCTGATCGCAATCAGCGTCGCAGCGCTGGTTGCGTTGATCGTCTTTCTCGCCGTGCTCGGCGTTAACCCAACCAGCGGAGTTCCTGCCGGTGGCGCCGTGCTGGTCATGCTGGCCAGTCTGGCAGGGGTGGCGGCGCTGCGTCGCGGCTACTTTCGCCTGGCAGTCCTGGTTCCATCCGCCGGTTTAATCGTGGCGGTGTTTTTCGTGACGGTCATCTACGGTTACCCGGCGGCGACGCCTTTCTTGCCGGTGATGTTCATACCGGTCATTCTGACCGGTTTGCTGATCGAAACGCGCCCGTTGCTTCTGATCGCGGCGGCGAGCGCCCTGATCACGGCGGCGATCTTCCTGGTCAATCCGGTGATCGCCCCGTTCACAACAATGGTTCAACCGCCGGGCGATCTGACCATCGTTGCAGTTGCTCTGTTTCTGCTCGTCCTCTTTGTGGTAACGACCATCATTGCACTGTTCGGTCCGGTATTGCGTCAATCGCTCATAGCAGCGCTGGCGCGTGAGCGAGAACTCGAACAGTTGCGCGATTCGCTCGAAGCAACGGTCAGCGAACGCACTGCCGGGCTTCAGGAAGCGCTGCGCACGGTTGAGCAGCGCGAGGCGCAGTTACAGCAGGCGCTCGCCGATCTCCAGGCAAGTCAGGTGACGATTCGTGAGTTAAGCGCGCCGGTTTTGCCGGTGCTGCCAGGGGTGCTGATTGCCCCCCTGGTGGGCGCGATCGATGAATCGCGCGCAACCGTATTTGTCGCCAATGTGTTGCGCGCGGTCGAGCGCGAGCGGGCGCAGCAGGTGATCTTCGATGTGACCGGCGTCCCGCTGATCGACACGCAGGTCGCCCGCATGATCCTCCAGGCGGCGGATGCGGTGCGTTTGCTCGGCGCACAGGTCATCCTGGTCGGGATCCGTCCCGAAGTCGCGCAGACGGTTGTGGGGCTGGGGGTCGCACTCGACATGAAAACCTACGCCGATCTGCAACAGGCGATCCATGCGTTGTCTGCCGCCTTCCCCGCCAGCGTGAACCGGTTGTCGCGCCCGCAGTAAGTGTTTCCATTTCTCCTGGGAGTAAGGGCATCTTGCCCTCGTAGACGCGACGAGGGCTTTCAGGCGCGGTTCCTCTGGATGTGAACAGTCGCCTCCTGCCTCCTGCGGTCGATTTGACGCCTCCGCTGTTCTATGGTATGCTCGCCCCATCGTGCAAAACGTTAAAGAAAAGTAAACAGTCCACGACGACTGCATGGAAGCATATTCAGTACGCCCCTTGTGGCGCTGGCTGGCGCTTGTGCTTCTTTTTGTTGCATGCGTGCCCGCCGCACCGCTTGGGGCAGCAGAACACGCTGGCGTCGCCCCTGAACTCTGGTTGCCGACGCCTCCAGGCGAGCCATGGCGCATCATTCAAGGGTACGCCTGTGGCACGCACAACGGTTGGGATCGCTACTCACTCGACCTGGTACGCGCCGACGGTCCCAGTGCCGGTGCGCCGGTGCGCGCCGCTGCCGATGGGGTTATCTTCGTCTGGGCGCCGCGCAGCGGGACCCTCATTCTGCGTCACGAAGGCAATCTCTACACCATGTACACCCACATGCAACGCGCCGAGAACCCGCAGGTCGGGCGGATCGTGGCGCGCGGCGAGGTGATCGGCGCCGTCGGTGATCGCGGATCGCCGGGCATCGTTCACCTGCACTTCACCGCGTTTACGGCAGAAGGTCCCTGGGCGCGCAATCGACGATCAGTGCCGCTGCGCTTTGCTGAAGGGTACGATCTGCCGGAAGTTGGCGGGTGCAGTCAGCATGGCGGGAAGGTGCTGGTCGCCGGGATCACGCCATTGTCGCATGTCGAAGGGATCGGATTTGCCGGAGCGGAAGTCGGGCGCTGGTACAGCGGCGATGTGCGAATCGAGTTCAGCGGGACGGCGATGGCATCCGGGTATCAGGTGGCATGGGAGCGCGATCCAGGCGGGAGTGCGCCAGACATTGCGGCGCCGAATGGCAGTGTACGTCTTTCTGACGCTGGCGAAGGGTTGCATACCCTTTTTGTGCGCGGGTGGGACCGGAATGGGCAACAAACGCTCGCCACATTCGGTCCGATCGGGTATGATCGAACGCCGCCTGAGCCGCCCCCTGCGCTTGCACCGGTCAACATCAAGGCTGAACGTCCGTCGTCGATCTCCTGGGCGCCAGCCGGCGATGCGGCGTCGGGTGTCGCTGGCTACCGCATCTATATCGGGAATGATCCTGCGGGTGCGTCGGAATGGTTTACCCCTCTGCCGGAGATCGAAACCCCGTCGCTCGCACCGGGTGAATACTTCCTGCGCGTGCAACCGATTGACTATGCCGGTAATGCCGGCGAATGGGTAACGGTGACCATGCTGCTGGTTCAGCCGTAACTCTGAAATCCCACAGCGCCTTTTACCGGGGATCAGGGATCACCCACAGCACGGTTGTCTATTGGGAGACGAGGGTGTCGGCGTCTGTGGGCGCCACTCCGCCTTTCGCATGCAGCCGGCGCGCCGGTGCTGGAACGGCATCCCCTGTCACAGACGATCTTGAGCGTTTCTCGAACCTTCGCCCAGGTAGCCACTGTATCTCTCCAATAAGAACGCGCAAGCTTTTCCTTCCAGCATCTTGACAGGTTTCTTAAGTCCTGGTATATTTGTATACAATCTCCGCAGTAATGTTCAAGGGCGTCCATCATTATCACTGCAACCGAAACACAGGTTGTTTTTGAGGCTTCAGAACCAGAAAGATCGAGGATTCTGGCGAGCTGCGTTCAGATGGCGACAGGCTCTTCGTCGTGTAAGGAATGGAGCGCACAGGATTGTATACAATCTGATCTGATATGCCTGAACGTCCACACGTTGACCAGGTGTACTCCCGCTTACGCTGGTTAATTATCGAAGGGCGTTATCCACCCGGTACACGCCTCATCGAAGAGCGTCTCGCCAGCGATCTGGGGGTCAGTCGCACGCCTGTGCGGCAGGCGCTTGCCCGGGTTGCCGCTGAGGGATTGGTGCACATTTTCCCCAATCGTGGCGCAGTTGTGCGGCGTTTTACAACGGCAGACCTGCTCGAAATCTACGATCTGCGCGCCTTACTCGAAGGGCATGCGGCATACCTGGCAGCATCCCGGATTGCGCCTGAACAACTGACAATTCTGAAAGATGCTGCGGACGCACTGGAACAATCGCTCACCCAGACGTTCGACTCGCACACCGAAGAGGTGCGTTTTCTGGTCGAACAGAATGCTATCTTTCACGACACGGTTCTGTTTGCAGCCGGCAATGAACGGCTGACGTCCATCGTCCATACCGTGGTCGATATTCCGTTGCAATTTCGCTCATTCTACTGGTACACGCCGGAAGAGCGTCAGATCTCGAATTTCTTTCACCGCGCCATTCTCAAGGCGCTTCAACAGGGTGATGGTGAACGAGCGCGCGCAATGATGCGCGAACATATTTATCACGGTCGAGATGTATTGCTGCAACACTTTAACGATGATCAGACGACCGATATTGAGCAGTAAGCGCCGTTCACCGGTTTGGTGATGCCTTCTTTATATGCAAACCAGCGGAGTACTCGAATGACATCTTCTCCTGATCGCCCGCGACGCCCGCTTGATGATATTCGTGTGCTGGAACTGGGGGCATTTCTTGCGGGACCGTTCTGCGGGCAGTTACTGGCTGATTTTGGCGCAGACGTCATCAAAGTCGAACCGCCGGGCAAAGGCGACCCGATGCGCGAATGGGGGCGTCAGCGCCACAACGGACGTTCACTCTGGTGGCCAATTCTGGCGCGCAATAAGCGTTCGGTCACCATTGATCTGAGGACTGCAGCAGGGCAGGAACTGGTGCGACGCCTTGTTCCTCTGTGCGACATCGTTGTCGAAAACTTTCGCCCTGGAACGTTGGAGGAATGGGGGCTTGGCTGGGAAACGCTGAACGCGCTGAACCCGCGCCTCATCATGGTGCGGGTCAGCGGATTTGGTCAGACGGGACCGTACCGTGACAAGGCGGGGTTTGGCAGCATCGGCGAAGCAATGGGTGGAATCCGCGCCGTCACCGGTTTTCCTGATCGTCCTCCTGCGCGAATCGGTATCAGCATTGGCGACTCGCTCGCTGCGGTCTTTGCGACAGTTGGTGCATTGACTGCTCTCCATGAGCGTCAACGCTCCGGGCGCGGGCAGGTCGTTGATATCGGGATCTACGAAGGAGTGCTTGCGGTTATGGAAAGTATGCTCCCCGAATATCAGTTGACCGGTCATATCCGCGAGCGCACCGGCACGATTTTGCCAAATGTCGCCCCTTCGAACATCTACCCGACGAAAGAGGGTCTCTGGTTTGCGATTGGCGCAAATGCAGATGCGGTTTTTCGTCGTCTGACTGAAGCGATGGGGCAACCTGAACTGGCGACCGATCCGCGGTACGCCACCCACAGCGCACGTGGCAATCATCAGGCGGAACTTGATGAGGTGATCGCCGCCTGGACGATCCAGCATACAACTGACGAGTTGCAGCAGTTAATGGATGCGCATGGCGTACCTGCCAGTCGTATCTACACCGCACGCGAAATGTTATCCGATCCGCACTTCGTTGCGCGCCAGGCGATCATCAGCGTTCAGGCGCCCGGCATTGGCGACATGGTGATGCAGAATGTGATTCCTCGCTTGAGCGAAACTCCCGGTGGCGTGGACTGGACCGGTCCCGAACTCGGCGAGCATACCGGGGCTGTGCTGGGCGAGTTGCTTGGCCTGTCATCTGCTGAACTTGCGGCGTTGCGCGATCAGGGGGTCATTTGAAACGTGGACAACCTTCAGCGAGACATAACCATCATCGACGTCGCTCCGCGCGACGGATTGCAAAACGAGCCGGAAATACTCCCGGTTGTCACAAAAGTCGCGTTGATCCGGCGTCTGGTGGAATCGGGTATACCGTGGGTGGAGATCGGCGCTTTCGTCAACCCGCGCCAGGTTCCGCAGCAAGCTGGCACGACCGAGGTGGCAATGGCGCTGACAGATGGTGAGACTGCCAGATTTACCTGCCTGATCCCGAATATGCGCGGGTACGAACTGGCTGTTGCTGCCGGTATGCGTCATGTTCGTCTGGTGCTGGCAGCCAGCGAGTCGTTGAATCAGGCGAACTTCAAACGCAGTGTGAGCGACTCGCTGGCAGATTTTGCACATATTGCCGGGCAAGCCGTCCGTGATGGCGTGGCGTTTGGCGTTGCCGTCGGCGCTGCTTTTGGCTGTCCATTCGAGGGTGCAGTCGCGCCGGTGCGTGTCCTGGATCTCGTGCGCCGCGCAGTCGATCTAGGGGCGACCGAGATCATCCTGGCGGATACCACTGGCATGGGGGCGCCGACACAGGTTGCCAGGTTGTGCCGTGAAGCCCTGACCCTGCTCGATCAACGCGCAGCACTGACTGTTCATTTTCACAACACGCGCAATACCGGCTACGCCAATGCGTTTGCTGCCTGGCAGGTCGGCGTGCGACGCTTCGACGCCAGTCTGGGGGGGATCGGCGGATGTCCGTTTGCGCCGCGAGCGGTGGGGAATATTGCGACTGAAGATCTGGTGCATATGTTCCACGGCATGGGGGTACGCACCGGGATCGATCTCGGCACATTGCTGGACGCAGCGAACTGGCTGGCCGCGCACCTGGGACGACCGCTCCCGGCGCTGGTAGGGAAAGCGGGTCCGGTCTACCATTCGAGTTGAGCAGGGTGGGCAGCGGTATCCAGTTCGCCACTGGAGGAGTTGCTGTCACGCTGCGAAGCAGAAACAGGCCTTCCCGCACCGCGCAAGCCGGTTCCGCTGCGGTGGGCGGCTGCGAAAGCCCGACGCAGGACGCAGCCTTCTGGCGAAAGCAACGGGGCAGCAGCGCAGGTCGGAGATGTCACTTCAGGTTCGGACGGGGCGCGTCTGTCGTGAGGAACGCAATTCCGCCGGACGATGGTTCTGCTGGAGTAACATCGTAGTATGGGGGTATGGACGTCGATGGCCGATCTCGAATCTGATTACAAACGCCACGGGCTTGCTGCGCGGGTCGGCTTTGGTTCGCGCCCCGCGCTTCTCGTGGTCGATTTCATCAAAGCATATACGACCCCCGGCTCGCCGCTGTATGCTGCGCCCGGCGTTCCTGATGCAGTACGCGCCAGTGCGCGCCTCCTCCAGTCTGTACGGGAGCGCAACATTCCTGTGATCTACACAACAGTCAGTTATGCGCCTGACGGACGCGACGGCGGCTGGTTTGTCCGGAAAGTGCCCGCGCTGCTCCAACTCACCGCCGACTCGCCGCTCGCTCAGATTGTCGATGAACTTGCACCGCGTGATGGGGATCTGGTAATCACCAAGAAGTATGCCAGCGCGTTCTTTGGAACACCAGTCGCTGCCACACTCACGGCGCTTGGGGTGGATACCATCATTCTCATCGGATGCTCGACAAGCGGGTGTGTCCGCGCCAGCGCCGTTGATGGCATGCAGTACGGTTTCAGGGTCATCGTTCCGCGTGAGTGTGTCGGGGATCGCGCTCCCGGTCCCCACGAAGCCAACCTGTTCGATATCGACGCAAAGTATGGCGATGTGATGTCGCTGGAAGAGGTTTTGGAGTATCTGCAGGGTGTGGAATAGCGCCCCTGTTTCACGTGAAACACCCCTGCCTCCGTTTCGCACTCAATATCGGGGAACAACACCCCTCCAGGATCTTGCGTTCCATCTCCTGTTCGGTCGCCATGACGCCAGAAGGACCCCCTTCTCCCGTACAAGGAGAAGGGGGGCAGGGGACGCAGTGTGCGCATTGAGTGAACATGAAGCGAGGAAAAGTGGGCGCACACCATCAAATGTCGAGGTTCCGCACCTCCAGCGCGTGCGTCTGAATGAAGCGTTTGCGTGGCGGCACCAGATCGCCCATCAGCATGGTAAATGTCTCATCCGCCTGTTGCGCATCTTCGAGCGTCACCTGGAGCAGCAGACGGTTGAGCGGATTCATCGTCGTCTCCCACAACTGTGCTGCGTTCATCTCGCCAAGCCCCTTGTAGCGCGTGATCGTCGCTTTATTCCGCTCGGAAGACGAAAGTGTCGCCAGGTACTGATCACGCTCCGCATCGGTAAAGACATACTTTTCCGTCTTGCCGTGAACAATCCGGTACAGCGGCGGTTGCGCCAGATAGAGGTGCCCATTGGTGATAATCTGACGCATATAGCGGAAAAAGAAGGTGAGCAACAGCGTGCGAATATGGCTTCCATCGACATCGGCGTCGCACATTAGAATGATCCGGTGATACCGGAGTTTTGCTGGATCGAACTGATCGCCGACACCGGCGCCGATGGCGGTGATCAGCGCCTTTACCTCGTTGTTGGAAAGCATTTTGTCGAGCCGACTCTTCTCGACATTGAGGATTTTACCGCGCAGCGGCAGAATCGCCTGGTAGCGCCGGTCGCGCCCCTGCTTCGCACTCCCGCCAGCGCTATCGCCCTCAACAATGAACAGTTCAGTGCGCGCCGGATTGGTATCCGAGCAGTCTGCCAGTTTACCCGGCAGCGAAAAACCCTCCATCGCACTCTTGCGCGCCGTTTCACGCACCTTCTGAACAGCGATGCGCGTGCGCGCCGCCGCAATACACTTCTCGATGATCCGCCGCGCTTCCTGTGGATTCTCCTCAAGCCAGGCGCTGAACGCGTCGCCAAACACCGTATTGACCGCGCCCGACGCCGCAGGACTGACCAGTTTTTCCTTGGTTTGCGAACTGAACTGCGGATCGCGCAGTTTGACGCTGATCACCGCCGTCAACCCTTCACGCACATCATCGCCGGTCAGATTGCCCTCATTCTCCTTAAGCAGCCCTTTACTGCGCGCATAGGCGTTGATCACCCGCGTCAGCGCACTGCGGAAACCGGCGACGTGCGCACCGCCATCAGTGTTGTTGATGCCATTAGCAAATGCATACACCGAGTCGGTATCAAAACTTTCGGTGTACTGCAACGCCACTTCCACCATCACATCATCGACGATCCGTTCAACATAGAACGGTTGTTTATGCAGGACATTCCTGTCCTTGTTGAGGTGGCGCACATACGAGCGGATACCGCCCTCGAAGTAGAAATTGACCTCGTTCCCGTCACGTTCGTCAACAAACTTGAAGCGCAACCCTTTGTTGAGATACGCCATTTCACGGAAGCGCTGCGCCAGCGTTTTGAAGTTGTAATCCAGCGTTTGAATAATCGTCGTATCCGGCAGAAAGCGCGTGATCGTCCCGCGCCGCGTGGTCGGACCGACCTTCTGCACCTCGCACTGCGGCACACCGCAGCGATACTCCTGGAAGTAGTGCATCCCGTCGCGTGCATTATGTACATCAACACGCATGTATGCCGAGAGCGCATTGACCGCCGATACGCCAACGCCATGCAATCCCGATGAGACTTTATAACTCTTGTTATCGAACTTCCCGCCAGCGTGCAGCACGGTCATCACCACCTGAAGCGTGCTGACGCCCAGTTTGGGATGCGGACCGGTGGGAATGCCATACCCGTCGTCGGCGACCGTCACCGAACCGTCGCGGTGAATGGTGACTTCAACGGTCGTCGCGCGCCCGGCCATCACCTCATCGACCGAATTATCGACGACTTCGCGCACCATGGTGTGCAGTCCGTTGACATCGGTCGGACCGATATACATGCCAGGTCGGCGGCGTACCGCCTCCATACCTTCGAGAACCTGGATCTGATTTTCGTCGTAGCCGGTTGCTTCGACCGGCTGCAGTGGTTCTGTCGTCATAGGTGGCTCGAGTCGTTCTTCGTTATGTTGATACGATAGATGCCTGAACGATACTGATGGCGTCGTTCCGACAACGGATGCTGTGCAGGTCAACGGATGTACACAATGCGTGTCACACTGTTATGCCCCTGGTCGGACCAGGTGCTGCTCACTCAGACGACGCAGGCGCTCACGGTAGAACGCCATACGCGCCGCCGCCAGTCCGGCGCCGATGTACGCACTGCCAAGCGCCGCCGCTATGCCGCCTGCTGTCGAATTGCCGAACATTTCCCAGATCACCTCGGTTCCACGGGTAATGATCAGGGACAGGATCAACAGACCGACGACGCCCCACAGGTTGCGGCGCACCACCTCGAAACTCGTCCGAATAGCGCGCAGCGGTCCCACCCGGCTCATCACAATCGCTTCGTTGGCAAAACCGACATAAATCTGCACCCAGATGATCACTACCAGGATCAGGCTGAACGCCAGGATGCCCAGCACCTCATTCACCGCCATCAGCAGGGCAGCCGCGAAGGTGAACGGTATGCCGATCAGCACGAACGCTGCGGCGAGGATTGCCATCACCCCAAGGACTGCCACACCAATGTGCACCAGCACGCGCCAGAAATCGCGGTGCAACACCGGCTCACCACGCACTGCTGCACCAACCAGCGTGAGAAACAGAATACCGATCGGAAAGACGATCAGGTTGATCAGGACGAACGTGAGCAGCGCCTCCGGAACACTGGCGATGGTCACCACCGCGCTCATACTGCCGGTCGCCAGCGCACCGGGCGCAAACCGCGGAATAACAAACCGCGGCATCACGTTCATCAACGCCAGCGTCTGTCGCAGGTCTGTCTGACCAAGCTCCGCCAGCAGTGCACTCATCTGAACCTGTGTGTCGCTGTTTGTGTCCGTCGATGCGCCTGCCAGCCTGGTCAGAAAACTATCGAAGCGATTGAAAAGCGGCGCAAATGAGACCGGTGCTGTGATCAGAAGCGCCAGATTAAAGACGAACACCAGCAGCAGCGCAGCCGGCCTCCGGTGAATGGCGCGATACCCTTCGCTCAGCGTGTCGATGATCGAGGCGGATTGCCGCATACGGACGCTCTAAATATGTCACAGACAACCTCCATATTATACCATATATCGCCAGGGATCGGGGAGGGATGTGAACGGGTGTTCGTTTTGGACAACGTGACACATGTATCTCCTGCCCCTTCTCGCTTGCCGGTCCATCATCGTCAACGGTGCTATAATAAGAAGGTTACAATGCATCAGAAAGCCAGGAAATGACGCTCTCCACCGTGTCGGATCAGAGCATGTTCACGCCAGAAGCGCTTGCCGCGCTGACGGTTCCCGGTGTCGCAGCGCGCTGGAATGCCATTCAGGAACGGTTGCATCCGGTGCTGGCAACATGCGCAGCACGTCTCGGCGCAGAGGCTTCCGTGCGTTTTCCGCGCATCTGGAACCTCTACGAGATCAGTTACCGCAGTCAACGCTCCATCAACCGTGGTCGGGGAGTGCGGGATCCAATCAACGAGTATTACATGGTCGTTGATCGACCGCCGCGCGGTGCAGGAGTCTACGTGGCGGTCAGCGGCGCCGAGCGTCTGATCCTTGTTGCGTTGCACGTCGCGCGGCGACGCAAAGAAGACCTGGCGCGTCTGTGGGAGGAATCACGCGCTTTCTGGTCGCCGCTGGTCGAACGGCTCACCGACGTGCGATTTGCCGAACGCGAACGTCCTTCCGATGTGGAGACGCACTGGCTCGACCGTTATCTGGCGAACCGTGCAGCATCGTCGCTGCTGGCAGGATTCGCCTATCGCTGGGACGATCCGCAGGTGCTGCAACCGGGGTTTATCGAGCGGTTGATCGACGATGCGCTGACCCTGCTGCCGCTCAATGAGGCGCTCATGGAGCGAGCCGAAGCGCGCGATCCGACCGGCGCCGCCTGGTTGCGCGAACAGCGCGCTGCCTACACGGCAGCGGAAGAACCTCCTGTTGAGGTGATTATCGAGCGCATCCACGCCCGTGGTTTTACCCTGTCGGAGCGTATTATTCGTGCGTACCATGTCGCGCTGCGCACCCGTCCGCTTGTCATCCTGCCGGGCATTTCCGGCACCGGCAAAACCCGCCTGACTCGTCTGTACGCCGATGCGGTGGTCGGTGAACGCTTCGCGCCTGGTCAGGAAAATGAGCGCTATCTGCTCGTCGCCGTGCAGCCCGACTGGCATAGCGCCCGCGATCTGCTCGGCTATTACAATGCGATCACCGGAAAATACCATCCAACGCCGTTTCTCCGCTTTCTGCTGCGCGCATCCGCCGACCCTTCCGCGCGCTACTTTGTCTGTCTCGATGAAATGAACCTGGCGCGACCGGAATACTACCTGGCGCCGATCCTGTCGGCGATGGAAACCGATGATCGCCTGATCGACCTCGGCGCGCCCGCCGCTGTTGTTGAGACGGTCACCGGCGAGGTGCTGTCCAATCCTTTTCGCCTGCCGGCGAATGTGGCGATCACCGGCACGGTCAATGTCGATGAAAGCGCGCATGCGCTCTCCGATAAACTGCTCGACCGCGCGAATGTGATTGAATTGACCGATGTCGATCTGGAAGGGTTCCGCACAGCATACCCTGGCGCTATCGACGATACGATCTGGAACGTCATTGTCGCAGTGCATAGCATTGTCGCGCGTGCCGGACAACCATTCGGGTATCGTGTGCTGAACGAGATAATACGCTACATTGAACAGTCGCAGGGGGTGATGACACCGCAGCAGGCGCTCGATCTTCAGATCAAGCAGAAGATCCTGCCAAAACTGCGCGGCGATGATACGCCACGTTTGCGGCGCGCCTTGACCGAACTGCTGGAACTGCTGCTCGGCGCACCGCAGAGCGTCTGGAAGCGCGCCGCGCATATCGCCGCTGAAACGATCGCGGAAGCGCCGTTCCCCGAATCGGCGGAGAAAGTGCGGCGCATGCTCGAACGCCTGGATGCTGATGGGTTCACCGATTTCTATGGATGACGTTGCTGCAAACACGCACCGCTGAGACGCCGGGGGCGCAGAGGGTAAAAAACGACATACATGCGCGTGACGCGATACGGAAGCCGCCGCTGCGAACGCCGCGTCGCTGCGGTGACATGCCCTTTTTGCAGCGGACTCGTGCTTTGCTGCAAAGACGCACCGCTGAGACGCCGGGGGCGCAGAGAACCCTGAAAACGACCCATGCATGGCGTAGCGTGCGTGTGCGTGATACGCGAGAGAATCTTCCTCTGCAAACGCCGCGTCGCTGCGGTGACATGCCCTTTTTGCAGCGGACTCATGGATGAAAACACATGCGCTCATGTGCTCGACGCGCCCTTGATGGCAGCCACCCATTGTTCGTCCAGCATCGCAATGTCGGGTTGATCTGGCGTGTAGCGCACCTGCACCGTCGCGCGCGTCTGGAGATAATCGTGTAACTCCTTGCCGATCTTCTGCGCCTGCCGGTAGCGTATGGTCCTTCCGTATCGGTCGATGACGGTCAGTTCCCAGGCGACGACAAATGGCTCACCCTCGAAGCCTTCATACTGCCAGACATCCAGGACTGGCGCTTCGGCAACCGCTGTGGCGTTGCGCAGCGATCGTGCGAACCGATACATTTGCATCCCCTGGATGATGTTGATGATTCCCGGAACGAGAAACAGTGACGGCAGAAGAAGTGACAGAAAGAGCGCTCCTGGGTGTGCCGTCCAGTTCTGTTGGATCGTCCATGCAATGATAGCGCCTGCGATGCACGTGATGACGATACCGACGATTGTCGTGGCATTAAACAAACGCGGCACACAGATCCGCTTCAAGGATTGTCCGGTAAGCCGTCGTTGCTCTTCCCTGGTCAGCGGCGTGCGTTTCGGGTATGATAGGGTGTCGGATGCGGAAGACGGCGGCGCAAGCGGGCTCTTGCAAAACGCACAGACCGTGTCGGTCGCCCCGATCGGTGCGCCGCACTGCGGACAATGGCGCGCCTGGTCTTGCGGCGCCTCTCCCTCCTGTGTGACGGTCTGCGCATGTATGGGAGCGGAAGACGACGATGAGCGAGACGCCTGATCCGGCGCGCTGGCGTCATGAGGCGCACGCGACGGCTGTGAATCAGACAACTTCTGGAGTGCGCGACGCGCGATCTGGCTGTTCGGGTTGATCGTCAGCGCACGTTCCAGGCACTCACGCCGCCGTTCAGGAGTCTCGGCGACGGATGCCATCCCCAACCAGGCGGTTTCGTTGCGTGGATCGATGCGCAGCGCCTGGGCGAGGAGCGTTCGTCCCCGCGCTTTGTCGCCGGAGCGGATGGCGGTGACGGCGTCGGTAAGAATGCGATGGACGTCGGGCGAAACGGTGTGCGACACGGGCGCCTCCGATGATGGATGATATGTTCGACTTCGCTGCAACAACGCACCGCTGAGACGCCGGGCGCGCAGAGGGTCAAAAAAACGAACCATGATGGATGCACGGCGAAGCATACGTGTGCGTGACGCGATACGGAAGCCGCCGCTGCGAACGCTGCGCTGCGGTGAAATATCCTTGTTGCAGTGGACTCACGTTTTGCTCCAATCTATCCAAATGATACCCAGGATCGCGGACAACGAATTAATCGCTTTGATTGCAAAAATGCAACAGAGTCGCTACTGAGGGAGAAAGGGAATGTCGCTGACTGCACTCTCGCCGCTCGACGGGCGCTATCGGGCGGATGTCGCCGAACTCGAAGCGTACTTCAGCGAGGCGGCGTTGTTCCGCTACCGGGTGCGCGTCGAGGTCGAGTATCTGATCTTTCTAACGCGCGCGCGGAACATCGATTTTGTGCCGAAACTCGATCCGCGCGCGGCTGCGGCGCTGCGCAACCTGTACCGCTCGTTCTCCGCCGCCGACGCGGAAGCGATTGCTGTATGGGATCGCCGGGTCAACCACGATGTCAAGGCAGTCGAATACTGGTTGCGTGAACGTCTCGATGCACTCGGTCTTGGCGCCTGGAAGGAAGCGGTGCATTTCGCCCTGACATCGGAGGATGTCAACAATCTCGCATATGCGCTGATGACCCGCGAAGCGCGTGACATGACGCTCATGCCTGCGGTCGGCGAGATCATCGTCGCGCTGCGCGACCTGGCGTTGACCGAAGCCGAAACGCCCATGCTGGCGCGCACGCACGGACAACCTGCCACGCCGACGACATTCGGCAAGGAGATGGCGGTCTTTGCTGCACGTCTGCAACGCGCCCACGAACAGGCGTCCGGCATCCGACTCACCGGCAAATTGAACGGCGCAACCGGAACCTTCGCCGCCCATGTCGCAGCGCTGCCCCAGGTGGACTGGATCGCATTCAGTCGCGGGTTCATCCGTTTTCTCGACCTGGAGCCGGTGCTGTTGACGACGCAGATCGAACCGCACGATACGCTTGCCGAACTGTGCGACGCGCTGCGCCGGCTCAATACGGTGGTGATCGACCTGTGTCAGGATATGTGGCGCTACATCAGCGATGGCTACCTGGTGCAGATCGCGCGCTCCGGCGAGGTCGGGTCGTCCACCATGCCGCACAAGGTCAACCCTATCGACTTTGAGAATGCCGAAGGCAACCTGGGGTTGGCAAATGCGCTACTGGAGCATTTCAGTCGCAAACTGCCGGTCTCGCGCTTGCAGCGCGACCTGACCGACAGCACTGTGCTGCGCAATCTCGGTGTCGCATTTGGCTACTGTCTGCTCGGTTATCGGCGCGTCAGCCGGGGGTTGGGAAGGATCGCGGTTGATCGGGCGCGGTTACTGGACGATCTGCGCGCCCATCCGGAAGTGCTGGCGGAGGCAGTGCAAACCATCCTGCGTCGCGCCGGGTATCCTGAGCCATACGAGGCGCTCAAGCGCCTGACGCGCGGTCGCGCACTGACCCGCGAGGCGTTGCTTGCATTTATTGATGAACTTGACGTGTCTTCCGACATTAAGGCGGAACTGCGCGCGTTGACTCCCGAAACCTATACCGGGCTTGCCGACCGCCTGGCGCGGATGGTGTAAACTCATCAGGTGCGCCGATGCGCGCGAATGAATGCTACGACGGTCGGGCAGTCTTGAGACGCAGAATGACGATCGTCTTGACAATCGCCAGTCCGATGAGAAAACCGCGCATAAAAAGGCTATCGACCAGAAAGATCGCCGCAGCGAGCAGCACGATCCAGGCAAGCCCCAGGACAGTCGCCTTTGCACGCATGGTCATTGAACGGTCCTGCTGAAAGCGCTGAAGATGTGGTCTGATTAAGGGATGACCGGTCATCCAGCGATGCAGACGTGGCGAAGAGCGGAAGAACAGGGCAGCAGCCAGAAGAAAAAAGGGTGTTGAAGGGAGAACCGGCAGGAACGCACCCAAAAATCCGAGCATGAGAAAAAACGTTCCACCCACCAGTAAGAGTGTACGCAAAAGAGGGTTTGAGGGCGCAGTGGATGCGGTTGATGTCTTGTCTGTATTGCTCATACACCGACCCTTTCCTGGTGCAGGTCTTCCCACACATCGCGCTGTTGTGCAAAGAGGTGCGCATATGCTCCATTGCGCATGAGCAGATCGTCGTGGGCGCCACGCTCGACTAATCGACCGTTGTCCAGCACCAGAATCTCGTCAGCCATGCGCACTGCCGACAAACGGTGCGCAATAATGATCGTTGTGCGTTCCTCTGCGGTTTCCCGCAGAGCGTCCTGGATAGCGTGCTCCGTTTCCGGGTCCAGATTGGCAGTTGCTTCATCGAGCACGAGAATCGGCGCATGCTTCAGCAAAGCGCGCGCGAGCGCCAGTCGTTGCCGCTGTCCGCCGGAGAATCGATTGCCCAGTTCACCGACCGGCGTATCGTAACCGTGCGGCAGGGTCATGACAAAGTCGTGCAAACGGGCGGTTCTCGCGGCTGCGATGATCTCCTGCTCTGGAGCCGACGGATTGCCCAGTCGAATGTTCTCACGGATGGACGTATTGAACACATGCGCGTTTTGCGAAACGACCGCAATATGGTCGCGTAATGCCGTCAGCGACAACTCGCGAATATCGATGCCGTTCAGCGTTATACGTCCGGCAGTCGGGTCCCAGAAGCGGAGCAGAAGTGCGAGCAGTGTTGATTTTCCTGCGCCGCTTCTGCCCACAATGGCGATGGAGCGACCGAAGGGTATCTCGAAGGTCACATTGTCCAGTGCCGGTTGAACGCTCTTTTCTTCGGACTCCTGCGGATAGCAAAACGAGACATGCTCGAAGCGCAGGTGCAGCGGTTGATTGACCGGAAACGGTCGTGGATGGGCTGGCTCCCTGACGACCGGGGGTTGATCCATCAGTGTGAACAGACGCTCTGCGCTCGCCATCGCGCCGTTAAAATCGTTGATGACGCCGCTGACGCCCAGCAACGGTTGAAACGCCATCCATCCCAGCGCCACAACGACCGGAACATCGCTGACGGCCAGCGCGTCAGATCGGACAAGCCAGGCGCTGATGGCAAGGAGCGTCAACACACCGCCTGCTATGAACGCTTCGATCACCCCATTTTGAATCGCGCCGGCGCGAACCAGTTCATTCTGCGCATTGCGCAGCCGCTCACCGGCAGCGCGCAGGAGCGCGCGGCGGCGTTCGCCGTAGTTGAACGCCAGAACCTCGCGCACGCCTTGAAAACTGTCGGTCAGCAAAGCGCTGAGCTCTCCTGCAATGATGCGTGTTTTTGCAGCAGGAGAGCGACTTGCGCGGTAGGCGATCCATGGCGCAACAACGCCGATCAGCAGCAGGAACGGCAGCAACCCCAGGACAAGGGTGATATGGTACAGTCCAAGGACCAGAAGCAACGCCAGTGGTGTGATGATGGCGGCGAAGAAGGGCGCAATCGTATGCGCATAGAAAGGTTCAATACGATCAATATCCGCTATCACGCGCGAGACGGCATCGCCGCTGCGCAGGCGTTGCAGCCCGGCCGGCGCCTGTGGTTCCAGGGCGCTATAGAACTGATAGCGCAGTTGGGCGAGCAGGTGAAATGCAACATAGTGCCCGGTGTACTGTTCGATATACCGGACGGTGCCTTTGAACAGCGCCAGCATCACCAGCGTGACCGCAACCGTTTCCAGCGCGAGCGGTTCAGCGAGAGCGGCACGCGCTACCGCATAGACGCCGATTGCCAGCAGCGCTGCTCCGGCAAGAAGGTTCAAAATGCGCGCTATAATCGAGATCGCCATCACCCAATACAGAGGGCGCAAGATATCAAGCAGACGTCTGAGAATCCCGGATCGGCTCATCGCATAACTCCTGAAGCGAGATGAACCATACGTGCGAATACGCCGTTCTGTCGCAGCAGCCCGGCAGGCGAACCTGACTCGACAATTCGTCCGTGCTCCATCACCACGATGTGATCGGCGCGACTGGCCGTGCTCAAACGGTGAGCGATAATGATCACCGTCTTATTTTTGAGGAGATGGTCGATAGAATCCTGAATAACCGCTTCAGTCTGACTATCAAGTTGTGACGTTGGCTCGTCGAGCAGCACGATCGGCGCGTCCTTCAGGAATGCACGCGCCAGCGCCAGACGCTGCGCCTGTCCGCCGCTCAGGGTGCTGCCGCGTTCGCCGATAATGGTGCTCAAACCGGCGGGGAGTTGCGCGACAACGTCATCAAAGTGTGCGGCGCGCATGGCGCGTTCCAGTTCCTCGGCGGTTGCGTCGGGCTTTGCCACCCGCAGATTTTCCTCGACAGTTCCGTAGAAGATGTAGGGGTCTTGCGATACCAGTGAAATCGATGCACGCAGCTGGTCAGGTGAAAACTCCGAGATAGGAATGCCATTAATGAGAATAGTCCCCTTTTGTGCTGCGATAAAGCGGAGCAGCAAATGGAAGACCGTGCTCTTCCCGGCGCCGCTCGCCCCCACCAGCGCAACCCGTTCACCCGCCCGGATGGTCAGCGAGAAATTGTCCAGTGCAGGAGCGTCTCTTCCCACATGCTGGAATGTCACACCCTCCAATCGAATATCAGGCGCAGTGGTGATGGTGATCGTATGCGCCGACGGAGACGTCTCTGCGACTCCTGGCGGCGTATCAAGAAACGCGGTAATCTTTTTCGCCACTGCGCGACCGATGGCGCCAGCGAAGAAAAACTGCCCGATAAGATTGAGCGGGCGGGCAAGCTCGAAGCTGAGCAGGACGAAGGTAACGGCTGTTCCCAGCGTAATGCTGTCTGTTGACAGCCGCCAGAGCGATGTGAGCGTCAACGCTGTCGTTGTCGCCAGGGCGAATCCACCGTCCACGACAAACAGCATGATCTGATTAACCGCCAGCAGGCGCATCGTTTCCCGGCGTAGCGTCTCATTTTCCTGACGAAACTGCTCGCCGCGAGCTTTTCCCTGATTGAACATCTTGAGGGTCGTCAATCCTTGCAGGCTGTCGAGGAACTGGGCACTCAAATGGTTCGCAGTCGCAAAAAAGCGATCGCTGACTGCTTTGAACCGTTGGGAAGTCGCTCCCAGCAGGAGCGGCGGCAGCGGCAATGCCAGCAGCAGAATCAGCGCTGTCACGATATCCTGCGTGGCAAGGTAGGCGATGACCAGCACAGGGCTGATCATGCCAACAAAGAACTGCGCCAGGTAGATGCTATAGTACTGCTCCAGCCAGTCCATGCCATCGACGGAGGTATTGACCAATTCGCCCGTGCGCTCACGATCCAGCCCGACCGGTCCGATTTGCAGGGCATGGGCATAGATCGTATCGCGAACTGCGATTTTCGTGTCGGCTGCCGCCTGCGCTGCGGCAAAGCGCTCAAGCCATCCGGAGAAGCCCTTGCCTGCGATCAGGGTCAAGGCGCCGATCAGCGTGCCAATGGAGAAAATGGACGCACCGACCCTTAGCCCCTCTATTGCCCAACCCACCATCGCAAACAGGGCAATGTTCAAGACCACCGTCGCCAATCCCGCGATGGCGGAGATTGCAACCCATCTTCCTGTCTGACGGGAGAACAGACGTTTGTCAATGCCCATCATACGACTTGGTATCAATACACGACCGGACTGTCAGCAGTATGGTAACAGTAATGATAGAAGATGTCAATGACTGTCGAACGTTGAGCGTTCAACGTTGAACCTTCCAACCTTCAACCTTCCAACCTTCAACCTTCAACGTTCCAGCCTTCAACCTTCAACCTTGCAACCTTCAACCTTCAACCTTGCAACCTTCAACCTTCAATGCCCATTCACCAAATCGTATGCAAACCGATCAGGTTCCGGTACTGTCGGGCGCTTGACCTTCGCCGATCTTCCATAGTATGCTGTCGCAGAGGAGATGAGTCGTTGTTCATTTTTTGCTATCCATGACAGGTGCACAACCCGACCTTGCCGAACGTACTGAGCAACATGTCCTGCTGTTTCGTCTCGCAGACGAGATCTACGCGCTGCCGTCAATCCATGTTCGTGAAGTCGGGCGGTATCGATCATATACTCCTGTTCCCGGTGCGCCGCCGGCGATCCCAGGTATCGTCAGTCATCGTGGCGTCATCCTGCCGGTTGTCGATCTGCGCCTGGTTCTGGGAATGCCGTCTATCGAAGCAACTCGCTCGACCCGTCTGATTTCTGTCGTGCACGACGATATCGGTATGGCGTTGCTGGTCGATGCCGTGATCGATCTGGAATCACTGCCGGCAGACGCCTTTGGTCAACCGCCGGTCGGGCTTGATCCGGCGCGTGCCCGGTTCCTCCGTGCTGTTGCGTACCATAACGATCAGACGGTAGCGCTGCTCGACATTGGTGAAATCGTGGCTGCACTGCGGGAGGGTTGAGGGCGAACATGTGGTTGTTGAAGGTGAATATTCCACGCTCAGTTCTCAGTTCCTGGTTCCTGGTTCCTGGTTCTTGGTTCCTGGTTCTCGGTTCCTGGTTCCTGGTTCTCGGTTCTCGGTTCTCGGTTCCTGGTTCTTGGTTCTTGGTTCTCGGTTACTCAGTTCAGCGATTGAAATCGCCTCTGGAAGACTTTTCGCCGGGCGTCCACCTGCGTGGACGCTGCCACGGCGACCGCATAGGCGGTCGCCCGGCGCGAAGCGTCCTCTCAGGCGCGGTTTCAACCGCACGCCTGAGCAGTTACCTCGGTTCTCGGTTCTCGAAATGTTACTCATCATCCGAACAGCGCAGCATCGCTATATTGTGCGGCGGGAAGATGTGGCGACCCTGCGCGCTATGACGCGAGGCGACGACGGGAGGCGGGAAGACGCCGATCCTTCTGTGATCGCTGTGGAATTGGGACCGCTGATCGATCCAGCCGATGTCAGCACGGTACAGCGGCGGCACGCATTGATCATTCCCTTGCGACGGCGCAACATTGCGTTGCTGGTCGATGCCGTGGATACGATTGTCGAATATGCGGACGTTCAACCGCTGCCGCCGTTGTTGCGCGAGCGGTTGCGTGAACCCTGGACGACCGGCGTCCTGCTGATCAATGACCAGCCTGTCGTGCAACTCGATGTGCGGGCGATTGCACGCAGCATTTTGTTACAGCGAACACACGCTTCGGAACAGAAGTGAGCAGCGTTATGGAACAGGCATCGAATCATAAAATCTTTGCAAGCGTTATCACCAATCCGCAGAGTCACGACGAGGAACGAGCCAGAGTACTGACCCATCTGACGATGGTGTTTGGCGGAGTTGCCGGTGTCGGCAGCATACTGTTCATCGTTCTCGCCCTGGTCGGCATTATGCCGCTGCAGGCTGTCGGTGCAGCAGCCGGGGTCATTGCGATGATCGCCGTGATCGTGGGTGGCACGCTTGGCGCGTTGCGTCTCAGCACGGCGACAGTCGCGTCAAATATTTTCTTGTACGGTTCACTCTTCTATGTTATCGGCATGATCTACCTGGGTGGCGGAGTCACAGGTCCTGCCGGGATAGCGTTTCTGTTTCCGGTGGTCGTGGCCGGGCTATTTGGACGCGCTGCGGAAAGTCCTCGCCTGTTCGGCGTCGCATTGCTTGCCTACCTGCTTCTCGCCGTTGCCGAAACCGTCGGCGTGGTGCAACCACAGAACGATGTTCCCGGATTGCCGCGTACTGTGGCATTCGTCATCTTCTTCGCCAGCGTCGGTGGATTGCTCACCTATGTTGCATCGCTCTGGTCGACCAGCACCACGCGCTTCCTGGAGCAGACCCGTGCGCAGTCGGAAGAGTTGTATGAAACCAACCAGCGTCTGATCGAAAAAAACATCCAGCAGGTCGAACTGGGAAGCGAACTCTCGGCAGCCGCGACTGAACTGCTGCGCGCCTCGCACGAACAGGCGAGCGGGGCTTCCGAGCAGGCAAGCGCCGTATCGCAGGTGAGCACGACAATTGAAGAATTGGGTTCAACAGCGCGCCAGATCGCCATCGCCGCCGAGCAGGTGGCGGAAGCGGCGCGGCAGACGCTCGAAAACCTGAGCGAGGGGCAGGAAGCCGTTGATAAAAGTATTCAGGCGATGGATCGCATCCGCAGCCGCATGCAGGATGTATCGGCGCGGGTGCTGAATCTCGGCGAGCGGTCGCAGCAGATCGGCGAAATCATCGACCTGATCAACGATCTTTCGGACGAGACCCATCTGCTTGCGCTCAACGCCGCCATCGAAGCCGCCGGCGCAGGTGAGCATGGTCGCCGGTTCGCCGTGGTCGCCGCGGAAGTCAAAAGTCTGGCGAACCGCGCACTGGTTGCTGCCAAAGAGGTCAAGGGCGTGATCGCTGAAATCCAGCAGGCCACCAACGCTGCCGTGCTGGCGGCGGAGGAAGGCGGCAAAGAAGTGGCTGCCGGCGTCGAACTGGCGCACAGCGCCGGTCAGGTGATGGACGTGATTGTGATGGCGGCGGAGCGCACTGCCCAGAGCAGCGCCGAGATCAATCTGGCGACTGCACAACAGCAGAGCGCCAGTGAGCAGGTGGTGGAAACCATGCGCGAGATCGCCGACGTGGCGCGTCGCACCGCTGCCGGTGCGCGTCAGGTGCAGGACGCTGCCCAACGTCTGACTGCGATTGCCAATCGGCTGCATGGACTTTCACAGGATGGCGCGGGTCGGGTGGCCTGAGTCGGGATGCGAATGTCTGGTCGGGACATCGGATGAACTCCAACGGTATGCTTCACATCTATGGATCTGGCGTCGTTCTACAGTCAATTTCGTGATGAAACTGCGGAGAACATCCGCATTGTCACCGAAGGTCTCATGGCGCTCGAAGACAACGGGCTGGAGGGAGAGGCGCGCCGTGCGCAGATCGACGCCATTTTTCGCGCCATGCACACGATCAAAGGCTCGGCGCGGATGCTTGGGTTGGAAGCGGTTGGCAAAGTGGCGCACACCTGCGAACACATTCTGGCGGCAGTCCGTGATGGACGGCGCTCACTTGATCGTTTTCTGACCGATGAACTGTTGAAGGGGAGCGATGCAATCCTGGAACTGGTTGCGGCTGCAATTGACGGCAAGCCTTCGTCAATCGATGTTGATGCACTGACGAGTCGGCTTGGGCGAGGCTTGCCGCAACCGTCGCCTGCCGTCGAAAGTCCGGTTGCACCCCTCGTTGAACCACACCCGCCGGTTGATGAGGGTTCCTCGCCATCTCTGCCGCGCGGCGGGCGCGAACGGGCGCGTCAGACGGTGCGCGTGCGGGTGGATCGGCTGGATCGGTTGCTAAACCTGGCGGGTGAACTGTCGATCGGCAGACAGATCGAAGAGGCGCATCTTCAGGCGCTGGAAGAAGTGAAAGCGCTTGTTGAGCGGCAGCAACGCGCCCTGTTGACCCTTGAGTCGGAATTACGGCGGATGCGGCTGTCGCCAGCCCAGCGAGAACTCTTTGATCGCGAAATGAATGTCGCACTCAATGCAGGCGAGCGTGTCGGCGCGCTCGTCCGGATGCAACTGGAACGCATCGGACAGCACAATACCCATAAAGCGCAATTGATCGACGATCTCGAGCAGGAGGTCATGGCGATCCGTCTGACGCCGGTTTCCACTCTCTACGCCAACCTTCCGCGAGCCGTGCGTGAACTGGCGCGCGATCTTGGCAAGGAAGCGACGTTGTTGCTGGCGGGTGAAACGACCGAACTGGATCGCAAGGTTATCGAAGCGCTCGCCGATCCGATGGTGCATCTCATCCGTAACGCCATCGACCATGGCATCGAGCCGGTTGATGAACGGGAGCGGTTGGGGAAGCCGCGCCAGGGAGTGATCGAGATCGCAGCGCAGGCGCATGGCGGCAGAGTGCTGATTACGGTGCGCGACGATGGGCGCGGCATGGATCCGCAACAGTTGCGCGAGACGGCGGTGCGCAAAGGGTTGATCAGCAGCGAAGCTGCAACCGCGCTCTCGGATCAGGAGGCGCTGGAGTTGATCTTCATGCCCGGGTTTTCGACGGCAAAACTGATCACCGATGTTTCCGGACGGGGCGTTGGGATGGACGTGGTACGCACCAATCTTGCCGACATCGGCGGCGAAGTGCAGGTCGAGTCGCAACCCGGCATCGGCACGAAGGTGACCCTTTCCTTGCCGCTGACGCTGATCACCACGCGGGTGCTGCTGATCGAAGCCGGCGGTCAACTGTTCGGTTTCCCGGCGTCTGGATGTCAGGGGACGGTATGGGTGCGGCGCAATCAGATCCGCACCGTTGAGGGGCGGGCGGTCTTCCAGCATCATCAGACGCTCACGCCGCTGCTCCGGCTGGACGAGTTGCTGGGAATTGCGAACGGTCACCCGTTTGCCGCTGCAACGCGCGCACCAGCGCTGCTGGTCGGCGGCGCACGGCGCCCTATGGCGCTGCTGGTTGATCGTATGGTTGATGAACGCGAAGCAGTTATCAAACCGCTGGGACCGCTGCTGGAGAAGCAGCGCCGCTATAGCGGCGCACTGCAGCTCGGCGATGGGAGGCTGGCGTTGCTGCTCAACCCGTCGATGCTCATCCAGCTTGGGCGGGGGACGGCGCTCATCGCGCCGACACAGGATCAAAGTGCGCGGCGCCGCGCCCGGTTGCTGGTTGTTGATGACTCGTTCGCCACTCGCGAATTGATCCGCAGCATTCTGAGCGCCGCCGGATACGATGTGGCGACCGCCGTCGATGGACTCGATGCGCTTGACAGGTTACGCGCCGAAACCTACGATCTCGTCGTCAGCGATGTCGAAATGCCGCGAGTGGACGGCTTCACCCTGACCAGTCGCATCCGCAGCGAACTGGGCAAGACCGACCTGCCGGTCATTATCGTGACCAGTCTCGCGTCGGAGGCGCATCGTCGGCGAGGGCTGGAAGTCGGTGCGCAGGCGTATATCGTCAAAAGTCAATTCAACCAGAACAATCTGCTGGAGACGATCCAGCAGTTGATCGGCATGTGATCATTCCTGTCTTCTATCGTTGCTCGGGCCCGACAAGCCGGTTGCGACGCGAAAGGACACGAGGTTTACTATGGCGGAAAAGATCCTGGTCGTCGATGATAGCAAACTGGTCACCGATATTGTCAAGATGCGGCTTGGCATGTACGGCTACGAGGTGCGACTGGCGCATAGCGGCGAAGAAGCGCTCAAAGCGATTGAGGAAGAAGTGCCGGATCTGCTGGTGCTCGACGTCCATATGCCGGGGATTGACGGGTACGAAGTCTGTCGCCGGTTGCGCGATAATCCGGCATTCGATGATCTGCGCATCATTATGCTGACCTCGAGTGACGACAAGCACGCAGCATTCGAGGCAGGCGTCGATGACTACCTGAACAAAGATGTTGATCTCCTTAATCTTCCCAATCGGGTCAAGATGATCCTGGAGATGGACTAGCACGTGCGGTATCGGGGCGGCACCGTTCGGATGCCGTGCAGCGCATACACCAGTGGCATATCCTGGGTTTCAGAGATGCGCCGCCGGAGCAATCGGCGGCTTTCTGGCATGCACGCAGGTTCTGTTATCGCGTGTCGTTTTCGTTGAGACGAAATGAGTTGACGCATGACCAGACCCATCCGTGTCGTCGTTGTTGACGACTCTGCCATGATGCGGCGTTTCATCACCGACATGCTGCAACGCGATCCTGCCATCCAGGTTGTCGGCGTGGCGTCGAACGGACGTGAGGCGATTGAGTTGGTGCAGCAGTTGCGCCCCGATGTTGTGACGATGGATGTACGCATGCCGGTGATGGATGGGGTGGCCACGACCGAACATCTGATGGCGTATTGTCCCACGCCGATTCTGGTGCTGACGGCATCGCTTGCCAGTTATGATGTGGACATCACCTTCAAGATGCTCGGCGCCGGTGCGCTCGAAGTGGTCGAGAAACCGCGCGGCAGCGACCCGCAGGCGCTTGAACACGCCGCGCGCGATCTGGTGAGGCGCGTCAAAATCCTGTCGCGCGTCAAGGTTGTGACCCATCTGCGCGGTCGCCGCCGCGCTCTCAACGATGGATCACCGTCGCCGCCAGCGTCGCTCGACCATCAGGCGCTGCCACCGGAAGCACCACCGCATCCTGCGATCACGCCAGCGTCCATTCCAGCATCGGCCAATGCGTCCGACGCTTCGCTCTGTCCGGTCGTCGTCATCGGCGCCAGCACCGGCGGTCCACGGATCATCCATCAGATCATTGCCGGATTGCCGCGATCATTTCCGGCGGCTGTACTGATTGTGCAGCATATTGCAGAAGGGTTCAGCGACGGAATGGCTGAATGGCTGGCGAGCGCCGGTACGCTGCCGGTGCAGATTGCGCAGGAGGGAGCGCCGGTGCGACCGGGGAAAGCGCTGATTGCGCCTGACCGGCGCAACCTGCTGGTGACGCACCAGGGAACGATCCACCTGAGCGATGCACCGTTGCTAATGCAACGCCCGTCGATTGATATTACCATGCAGGCGATTGCCGATGTGTACGGATCGCGCGCGATCGGTGTGCTGCTGACCGGCATGGGACGCGATGGGGCGTATGGAATGTTGTCGCTCTACCGTCGTAACGCCTACACAATTGCGCAGGACGAGGCGAGTTGCGCGATCTCTGGCATGCCGCGTGCAGCCATTCAGCTTGGTGCAGTGCGGGAGGTATTGCCGCCGACCGCGATTGCGCCACGATTGGTTGAACTGGTGGCGAGTATGGGTTTCAAGGTGAACGGTTGAAGATCCCATTGTTGAGCGTCGCAACAGGGCGAAGGAGCATCCTGCTCGATCGTCGCAAGCGTCTGCTGTGCGCAACATATGGCAGAAGCGATGCAGGAACGAAAGGTCTGGAGAGCGTGTTTCACGTGAAACACAGGAACGTTGCACAGGCTTCGGAACGTTCAGTCACGATGATCAGGCGGTTTGTATGAGCGCAGCGCACGATCTCTTTCTTCCTCCGCCGGTGCGTCTATCGCAGGAAGCGTTTGATCGTTTGCGCAACCTGCTGGCGGATTACAGCGGCGTCTACCTCGACACAGCGCAGCAACGGGTGCTGGAGTCCGGTCTGGCGCAACGCCTGGCAGCGCTGGAAGAAACGCTCGAAGCGTATGAGCGTCGCATCACTGCACCTGCGGGTCGAGACGAGTTGCAACGTCTGACGGAGTTGGTCGTCAACCACGAAACCTGCTTCTTTCGCAATGCTCCGCATATGAAGGCGTTGCGCGATACGCTGCTGTTCGAGATGCACCGTCGCAAGCCCGCCGGTGAGCCGATCCGCATCTGGAGCGCCGGGTGCGCAACCGGTGAGGAGGCGTATTCGCTGGCAATCACTGCGCTGGAAACATTTGGGTCGACGATGATTCGACCGGTGGAGATCTGGGCGACAGATCTCAGTGATCTGGCGCTCGAAAAAGCGCGCGCCGGATTCTATCGCGGTCGTTCGCTTAACAACGTCGCCCCGTCGCTACTCAGTCGCTATTTTGTGAAACGCGGCGACGGCTTTCTCGTCGCGGATGCCGTGCGGGCGCTGGTGCACTTCGAGCAGTTGAACCTCCTCGAACCGTTTCCACCAACGGCATACCGGGTCGATGCCATTTTCTGCCAGAATGTGACGATCTACTTTCAACCGGAAACGCGGCGGTCACTGATCGAGCGCTTCTATCGCTGTCTGCCGTCCCACGGGTTGCTGTTTCTCGGTTTTTCAGAGACGCTCTGGAATGTCTTCGACGGATTTCGCTCACGTGAAGTGTCGGGCGCGTATGTCTACCAGAAGGTTGAACGTCCGCCCTCGCCGTTGCAGCGCCGCACTGAGTCGCGTCAACCGGCGACAACGGCGGAGGCGCCGCAGCGCCTGACACCGGTCACTGCCACGCCGCGCACCGCTTCGCACGGACGACGGTCTCCGATTGCGCCGATCACGCCCAAACCAACCTCATCCAATGCCGACGCCGATCATCTTGATCGGGCGCAGGCATTGCTCGACGCTGGCAGGCTCGATGATGCAATGGAGGTCTTGCGCACCATTCCTCCCAACTCATCGCTGGCGCCGCGTGCGCTGACGCTGGTGGCGCGGGTGCACGCTAACCGTGGCGAACTCGATCTGGCGATTGCGGAGGTACGCCGTGCTCTCGAAATCGATGCATTGCGCGACGATGCCTACCTTTTGCTTGGAACCATGTATGTGCGGCAGGGTCAGTGGCACGACGCCATTCAGTCGCTCGAACGGGCGCGCTACCTGAATCCTGACGCCGCGCTGGTTTCCTACCATCTGGCGATGGCATACCGTCAGGCGGGAAAGAAGGAACTGGCTGCCCGTGAATTTCGCAGCGCGCTGCGCAAACTGGCAGCGTACCGTGCGGAGGATCTCCTCGAAGGCGTTGAGGTTGGTTGGTTGCGCGCCACGTGTGAGCAGCACCTGGCATCGCTCGAGACATAGAACGCTATGCGAAGTCAACGCAAACGACCTTTTCACCGCTTCACGCTGCTCAGTCACGCAGCGACCGGTCGACTGCGCCGCAGGGAGCGACCTGCACAGCCGCGGCTCACCCCGGAGGAAGCGCGTCGTCAGGCGGAAATCGAGCACGAACTGCTCCTGGCGCGTGATATTCAACAAGGGTTACTGCTCGAAGCGGTGCCACGCCTGCCAGGATGGGAAATTCACGCCATTTCGCTGCCAGCGCGCGATCTGGGAGGCGACCTGTACGATTTTTTGCCGCTCGGTGAGGAACGCCACGGGATCATGATCGGCGATGTTTCAGGAAAAGGGTTGCCAGCAGCCCTCCGTATGGCCGTCGCGCGTACCGTGTTTCGCTATGCCGCCCGGCGCGGCGCAACACCCGGTCCGACGCTTGCGGACGTTAATCGCGGGATCATCGCCGACATTCCACAGGGCATGATCACCATGCTGTATGCCGTGCTCGATCTGCGCCACGGTATTGTGCAGGTGGCGAATGCCGGGCATCATTATCCGCTGCTGCTCAACGGGCGCGTCAGCGAACTGGAACTCTCAGGATTGCCGCTTGGCGTCGATGACGATGTTGATTACGAAGAGATATGCGCCGATATCGAACCGGGCGCCACGGTGATGATGTACACCGATGGCGTGGTCGAGGCGACAAATAGCAGGGGCGAATACTTCGGGTACGAGCGGTTGGAGCGACTGTTGATCGAAAGCGCAACCCTGAAGCCGCGTGCCCTGGTTGCACGGTTGCTGCACGAACTGCGCGCCTGGAGCGACGCCGGTCAGGATGACGATATTACCGTTGTGGCGGTGCGACGACGGTTCGAGCGACTCGCCGATGAGTTGTACAGCATTCTCCGCGATGTCCTGGGTGATGATCGCGCCGGGCAGGCCTGGGAGACGTTGCCGCGCCCCGATGACCACGAAGGCGCCGATGCCTGGACGGAAGCCTTGCCGGAGATCGTCAAAGCGGTGCAGAGTCGTTTCGGGCGCGGTCTGGCGCGCGAGTTGAACGCGCAGATCCGTCTGACGCTCGAAGAATACCGAATCATGAAAAAATATGGACCAATGCGCTACTAAACTGCAATCGAGTCGTCTTTCAATAACGAAAGGGTTCATAGTAGAATAGAATAAGCGTCGATCTGGAGCGACGTGCACACGCCGACTGGTGAAGGGCACAGGTAGACGATGAGTTCGACAGAACCGCTCAATTTCATGCCGCTCGATCTGGACACGTTCAGCGGGAGCGAGCGATTCATGGCTGGAACGCGCCTGGGCGCGGCGTTCGGTCAGGGTATCCGCGCCTACCTGCGCGCTGACTACGCCAATGCGATCGAGCATTTCAAAGCCGCTTTGATCGCTGCATACATCGAAGGTGAAGAACGCGCTCAGATTTATGATCGCGAACGGGCGATCATCTATCTGTACATCGGCAATGCGCTGGCGTATCAGGAGGATTGGGAAGGGGCGCTGCGCGAGTATCTCGAAGCCGTGCAGACCGATCCGCAACTGGCTGAGGCGCACTACAACCTGGGGGTGGCATTTGCGGCGCAGGGGCGGCTCGACCGCGCGATTGCCGCATTCAAGGAAGCCATCGAACACAATCCGCGCCTGTACGAGGCGCACTTCTCACTGGGACGCTGCTATCAGCGCCTCGATGATGCCGGTCGCGCGTACATTCACTACGATCAGGCGTGTCAGGCGCGCCCGCAGGCCGCAGAGCCGCGCTACTACATGGGATTGATGCACCAGAGCCACGGCGCGCACGAACTGGCGCAGCGTTGCTTTGCCGAGGCGCTGCGCGTCGAGCCGACCTTCGTCTCGCCAGAATTGCAGGACGAGGTGCTGGTCAACCGCTCGGAAGAGGAAGTCGCCCAATGGTACTACCGCCTCAGCAACGATCTGAAACAGCAGGGGTACGAGGAAGAGGCGGAACGGATCTACCGCGCGCTGCTCCAGTGGCGTCCCGAAGAACATTATGCCCGTTATCTGCTCGGCAATCTGCTGGCGCGCGCGCGGCGTCTCGATGAAGCGCTTGAAGCGTATGCCCAGATTCCGCCACAGGACAGATATTACGTCGATGCGCGCATTCGGATCAGCGCGATCCTCAAACTTCAGAACAAGATGCGCGAGGCGTATGATACCCTGTTCGAGTGCGCCAAACTGCACCCGACCAATGGTCAGTTGTTCCTGAATATGGGTAAGTTGCTCTACGATATGAACAAACACGCTGGCGCTGTCAAAGCGTTTGAGCGCGCCGTGCAACTGCTCCCCAACGATCCGCAGGCGCACTACCTGCTGGGGTTTATGTACAACCTCATGGGACGCGAGGGATGGGCGCTGGCAGCCTGGCGCAAGGCAGTGGAACTCGCTCCGGACGCGCATTCTCTGCGCTACGACCTTGGCTACATGTACGTGCGACGCAACCGCTATGACCTGGCAGCAAAAGAGTTTGCCCGCGTGCTCCAGTTCTGGCCCGATGATGTCGAGACGAACTTTATGCTCGGATTGTGCTACAAAGAACTGATGGAACCGGCGCGAGCCATTCCGCTGTTTGAAAAAGTGCTGCGTCGCAATCCGCGCCACGTGCAGGCGCTCTATTATCTCGGCGCTTCGTACCTTCAGATTGGCAATACATCGCTTGGCAAGGCGTATCTCAGGCGCTACGACTACCTGGCGAGCCAGGAACAGTCGAGTGCGCCTGTGACGCGCCGGACCATGCGCCAGCGCACTGTCGGCATGCTAGAGTCGTCGTAAATTGCAAGGAGTAACGGGTCCATGCAGCAGGTTCTTGTAAATATTCCGTCTGTGCCGATTTTTGAGCGCGTCGTCCGCGCCAGCGCCGATGAGGTCGGACGTGCGCTGGGGTTCAGCGCCGAACGGGTCGAGGATCTGAAACTGGCGGTGAGCGAGGCGGTGAACAATGCGATCGACCATGGCAATAAGCGTCAGCCCGGTAAACTGGTGGAGGTTGTCTTTGCGCTCCATAACGATAAACTCGAGGTGCACGTCACCGATGAGGGCGGAGGCATCGATACCATCGATTTCTCGCGGAAAGTCGTCGATGAGCAGAATCTCGATGCCGGCATGCATCGCGGCTTTGGCATGTATCTGATCAGCGCACTGGTTGATGATTGCGAGGTCAATTCGTCACAGTCGGGTACAACACTGACACTACGTCTCTATCGGAGGAACCAGGACCATGACGAATGAAACGAACGAAGTGATCCGCCGTGAGGAGTTTGGCGATGTCGCGGTGCTCCACATAATGACCAATAGCGTCGATGCCGTGTCGGCCAGCGCAATTGAGGCAGTCGCAACAGCAACTGCCATGCGCCCGATCACGGTGCTCGATTTTGCAAATGTGGCATTTATCAACTCAGCAGGCATCTCGGCGCTGCTCAAGTTTGTCGTGTCGGCAAAGAAATCGGGCTATACCCTGTACGCCATGAATGTGACCCCGCACCATCAGAAGGTCTTCAAGATGGTCGAGATGTCGCGCTATATGCCCCCCATCGAGGAGCGTGATCTCGCTGCGTATCGGTAGTGGGACGCGAGTGAGGGGTTGAGGGTTGAAGGTTGAAGGTTGAAGGTTGAAGGTTGAAGGTTGAAGGTTGAAGGTTGAAGGTTGAAGGTTGAACGTCCCCAATGCTTGCGGTCTTTGCCGTGGAGGTAGTTCCTGGGGGCGAACGTCGCTTGCCGAAGAGGGCGCGCTCATTCTGTGAGTGCGGGCTGAAGGTCTCCGATGCTTGCGGTCTTTGCCGTGGAGGTAGTTCCTGGGGGCGAGCGTCGCTTGCCGAAGAGGGCGCGCTCATTCTGTGAGTGCGGGCTGAAGGTCTCCGATGCTTGCGGTCTTTGCCGTGGAGGCGGTTCCTGTCGTTGAATGTCGCTTGCCGAAGGGGGCGCGCTCATTCTGTGAGTGCGGGCTGAAGGTCTCCGATGCTTGCGGTCTTTGCCGTGGAGGCGGTTCCTGTCGTTGAATGTCGCTTGCCGAAGGAGCCGCGCCCATTCCGGGGACGTCGCCCGACCTCAAGGGTCTTGGGGAAGAGGTGAAAGATAACAGGCGTAAGACAGCCGACGTCCCCGGTTCTCAGTTCTCGGTTCTTGGTTCTTGGTTCTCAGTTCTCAGTTCTCGGTTCTCGGTTCTTGGTTCTCGGTTCTTGGTTCTCAGTTCTCAGTCCTCGGTTCTCGGTTCTTGGTTTTCGGTTCTTGGTTCTCAGTCCTCGGTTCTCAGTCCTCGGTTCTCAGTTCTCAGTCCTCGGTTCTCAGTCCTCGGTTCTCAGTCCTCGGTTCTCGGTTCTCGGTTCTTGGTTCTTGGTTCTTGGTTCTCAGTTCTCAGTCCTCAGTCCTCAGTTCTTGCGCGGTACCACGAGCGCTTCGCCCCCATCAAGAATGATGAACACCGTATCGTTTGAGGGGCGGGTTATCATAAAACCACGCTGAAACTGCCGGTGTCCCCCTGTTTCGCCCTGTTCCGGTTCAATCGCCCACCCCAAACGCGAACGCACCTCCGCATTATGCACCCATACATAGCCAAACCCACGTTCAGGCACATACCGTCCAGGAGGCGGCGTTTCGCTGAATCGTATGGGTGTTCCTTCTGTCCATTCGTCGGCGAACATCTGCCAGGTAAAACGTTGCGGATCGGTCGAACTGGAGGTGAGAACGAAGATTTCGCTGGGGACCGGCACGTCGCCCCAGCGTCGCGTCCATAGCATGACGCCACGCTCGAAACGCTGAACGGCAAGCGGTACAGGGCGCATCCTCAGTTGAACCGGACCGGTCGGACTGACCAGTTCACGCGACGATGCTATCGGACATCCGAGCAATCGCCGGTAGGCGTAAGCGGTCGGTTCATACATCGGCTCAAGGGAAACGCAACCGTCGATGCGCATGACTTCCACCCCTAACCGCCCCAACAGCACTTCATAAGGGGTGCCAGCAAGTTCAGGGTGGAATTCCATCCGTCGGCGTTCAAAGTATTGTACCTCATAAACCTTGCCCTCAATCTCTTCGCGTATGCGTTCGGTGATCGGATATCCGAACCGCTCCAGACCGCCGCGGGTGCGCCAGTACGTCAGGAATGGCTCGCACACCTGATGACGGGTGATGGCAAAATATGCGCACCCCGGATCTGCCTGGTCGACGGTCGGGAATGTCTGCCAGGGGCGGTCCTGCAATTCCAGGTAGCGCGCGCCAAGGCGTCCGGCGGTGACTCGCCCATCCGCCTGGATCTCCAGGCGATCACGCTCAAACCATTGCGCCTGCAACATCCGATCCTCCGCCATCTGCATCCCCTGATTGCTGATCGGGAAACCAAAGGTGCTCAGACCACCGTTTCGCTCCCAGTAACGCAGAATCGGTCCGGAGATGCAGTAACCGGTTTCGCGGAAGCAACGCTCCTGATTGCTGGCAGACACAGCCTGCGGTAGGATCAGAGCGCTCAGGCAGAGCATAAGAATTGCCGTAAACCGTTTCATAATCGTTCTCCTTCACAGAGTCGGGGCGTGTGGCATGGGAGGCGAGACTATAACCGATGTCGTGTGCTGAACTGACAGTCAAAGGTGACACGCCACGCTATCGTTAATTTTAACGCTGCGTGGAAGGCATAATGGTGCAGAAAGACATCCGTTTCCATGCTATACTATTAACAGTACTGACCAGTCAGTCGATTAGAAGTAACCATGACTCATTCCACTGAAAAACGTTCTGAGCCGGTGAGCACCCGCGAGCGCATTCTGGAAGCCGCGCTCGATGTGTTTGCGTCGAAAGGGTATCACGACGCACGTCTGGACGACATCGTTGAGACGGCGCATATCTCGAAGGGGTCGATCTACTTTTACTTTCCCAACAAGGAGCGCCTCTTCCTGGCGCTGGTCGATCAGTTTGCCGATCTGATCGAGCGGCGCGCCACCGAAGCCATCGCGCGGCAACCGCGGGTCGGGATCGACCGCGTGCGTGCAGCGGTGATGGCGGTGATCGAAACGTTCGGCAGGTATCGTCGTCCGGCGAAAATCCTGCTGGTTCAGGCGGTGGGGCTGGGGGCGGCGTTCGAGAAGAAACGCCTCGAAGTGACCGATCGCTTTGCTGCGCTGATCAAGCGCCATCTCGATGAGGCGGTTGCAGTCGGTGAGATTCAGCCGATCGATACGACAGTCGTGGCGCACGCCTGGATGGGCGCTATCTACAATCTGGTGATCCGCTGGGTGATGACCGGTGACCCGCCCGCCGAGCGCATTCCGCCAACCCTGGTGCCGCTGTTGCTGCGAAGCGTCAACTATCCCGTGGAGGAGAATCAGGGCAGTGCATCGTAACTCATACCAGCAACACTACGGTCGCCTGATCAGCATGAGCATGCCATGCCCTGGGGTGTCTCCCGCCGATCTCCTGCATGTTGCACGCGGACAACCGCGGTCGTACTGGGAGAGTGCGCGCGATGGGATTGCATTCGCTGGCATGGGGATCGCGGTTGAATTGATGGCGTGGGGGGGCAACCGTTTTGCCGGGATTGAACAGCAGGCGCGGGCGTTGTTCGAACATGCAATCATGATCGATGAACATGAGCCGCTCGCCGCGCCGCGTCTCTTCGGTGGCTTTTCGTTCCGCGACGATTTTGTGCCTGATCTGGCATGGGCTGATTTTCCGCCAGCGCACTTTGTGTTGCCGCATTATCAACTGGTGCGTGTCCGCAATTCCTTCTGGTTGACGTTGAATGTCCATGCACCGCTCAGCGAAGATCCGCGCACGCTGGCGCCCGATCTGCGCGAGGCGTTGCTGGCGCAGATCGATCGGTTGCAGCGTGTATCTTCTTCTCCTGCTGCTCGTCATTCATCAGGGCGTATTGTCTATCCCATGCCGTTCGATCAGTGGTCGCGCAGCGTGGAACGGATTGTGCAGCAGATCCGCGCTGGCGTTTTGAAGAAAGTTGTGCTGGCGCGTATCGCTGAGGCATCGTTCGACGAACCGGCGGATGTTGATGGTGCACTGGCGCATCTGGAACGACGCTATCCCGATACCTATCGCTTTCTGTTCGAGCCGCGTCCAGGTCGTGCGTTCTTCGGGGCAACACCCGAATTGCTGGTGCAGGTGAAGGGTGATCGGGTGATGACCATGGCGCTGGCTGGCAGCATCCGACGTGGTGCGACGCCCGACGAAGATGAGCGTCTTGCCGCAGTGCTGCTCGATAGCGCTAAGGATCGCCATGAACATCAGATTGTGGTGGACGAGGTGCGTGCTCGCCTGACTCCACTGACCCGTCATCTGGAAGTCGGTGCGACAGGTGTGATGACGCTGAGCAATATTCAGCACCTGCATACGCCGATTGATGGGATACTGCGCGAACCGCGCGGTGTTCTGCCGCTCGTCGCAACCCTGCACCCAACGCCGGCGCTCGGCGGTGAGCCACGTGAGGCGGCGATGCGCCTGATCGGTGAACTGGAACCGGCGCCGCGCGGATGGTACGCAGCGCCGGTCGGCTGGATCGACCGACGGCTCGATGGACAGTTTGGGGTCGCCATTCGTTCGGCAGTCGTACAAACGACACGCGCCTGGCTGTATGCCGGGGCGGGTATCGTCGCGGCAAGTGATCCGCAGCGCGAGTGGGACGAAACGAACCTCAAGTTTCGTCCGATGCTGGAGGCGCTCGGTTTGCCCGCCGATGGGTATCGGTAGGCGCGGTTCTCAGGTTCCTGGCGCTCAGTTCTCGGCTATCGGCTATCGGCTATCGGCTATTGGCTATCGGCTATTGGCTATCGGTTCCTGGTTCTCACCCATGACCAATCGCAACATTTTTTACGCAACGACACTGGTGGATGAACTTGCCCGCGCCGGGTTACGCTTTGTGTGCCTGGCGCCCGGTTCGCGCAATACGCCGCTGGTGCTGGCATGCGCGCGCCATCCCGCAATCAAAGTCTTTTCGCACCTGGACGAGCGCAGCGCGGCGTTTTTTGCGCTCGGTCTGGCGCTGGCGACCGATACGCCGGCTGCGGTTGTTTGCACGTCTGGTTCGGCGGCGGCGAATTTCTTTCCGGCGATTGTGGAGGCGCACCAGGCGGGTGTGCCGCTGCTGGCGCTGACAGCGGATCGCCCCCACGAACTGCGCGACAGCGGCGCAAACCAGACCATCGATCAGGTGAAAATGTTTGGCGGCTTTGTGCGCTGGAGTGTCGATCTGGCGCTGCCGGAAGCGACCCCGCCGCCGGTTGTGGTGCGCTCCCTGCGGACGCTGGCGGCGCGAGCGATGGCGATCGCTGGCGGTGAGCCGCCAGGAGTGGTGCATCTGAACCTTCCCTTCCGTCCACCGCTCGAACCGACGCCGGTCGCCGGAGACATCACCGCTCCCCCGGACGCGGCACAACCACGCCAGGCGGGTGCGCCCTACACGTATTGCCTGACCGCGACACGCTCTGGAGTGCCAGAAGCAGTTATCGAACAGATTGCCTCCCTCCTTCAGCAGCACGAACGCGGTCTGATCGTCTGCGGTCCGCGCTGCCCCAGCGGGGAGTTTGGCGCACTGGTGAGCGAACTGGCGGATCGCACCGGCTACCCGGCGCTGGTTGATGGTGTATCGGGGATCCGTTTTGGCTATCCGGGCGTGATTGGCGGGTACGAGACATTCCTCTTCGGCGAACACTCGTTTCCGCCCCCCGATGTGGTGGTGCGGTTCGGCGCGGTTCCCACCTCGAAGTGGCTCAACCAGTATCTCGACACGGCTGCGCCGTCGGCGGTCATCCATGTGCGCGCTGGCGGCGTATGGGCGGATGACAGTCATCGGGTGAGCCATTTCATCGCAGCGGATGAGTCTGCGTTCATTCGGGCGCTGTTGCCGCACCTGAAGGAGCGCCGGGGCGCATGGATACAAATGTTCGAGGAAGCGGAAGCGCAGGTCTGGTCGGCAGTTGAAGCCGCTCTTAACGACGAACCGTATTTCGACGGCGCTGCTGTCTACGACGCTGTGAGTCTGCTGCCGGAAGGTGCGGCGCTCTTCGTCGGCAACAGCCTGCCGGTACGTCATCTCGACCAGTTCGGGAAACCGGGCGCCCGGCGTATCCATGCCTTTGCGAACCGGGGCGCATCAGGCATCGATGGGAATATCTCGACGGCGCTTGGCGTCGGCGCGGGACGACCCGATACGCCGATGGCAGCCATTGTTGGCGATATTACGTTCTACCACGATATGAATGGCTTGCTGGCAGTGCGACGTTGCGGCGTTCCAATAACGATCGTGCTGCTCAACAACGATGGCGGCGGCATCTTTCATCGTCTGCCGATCAACCGCTTCGAGCCGGAGTTTACCGATTATTTCGTGACGCCGCATGGGTTGCATTTTGCTCACGCGGCGAAGATGTATGGTCTGGACTACGTACAGGTGCGGGATCGCGAGGCATTCCGGCGCGCCTTCCGCGAGAGCATCGAGGCGCGCGCTGCAACGATCATCGAACTCCGCACCGATGCGCGCGCCGATCTCGCCCGTCGTCCGGCTCTGATGCGGTCTGCAAAAGCATCCGATGTTCGTGGGTTGTAGGACATATGCATCTGGCACACTGGTGTGATCGTACCGCTGCATGGTTGAAGGTCGAACCGCGACCGTGCAGGTGCGGCATCGACGCATATCTGGAACACTCTTCTGGATCAGGACCGGTATGCGCTGACGCAAAAAAGAAAACTGAATGATAAGGAGGAGCAGCAGTATGACACGTTTCACCCCCAAACTTTCATCGCTGGTCGAATGGACGGAGGTGAAGGAGTACGAAGACATCACCTTTCACGTTGGCGGCGGCATTGCGCGCATTGCCTTCAACCGACCGGAAATCCGCAATGCGTTCCGTCCGAAAACGATTGACGAGATGACCGAAGCCTTTCTGAGCGCCTGGCACAACCAGGAAGTCGGCGTTGTCATTCTGACCGGCAACGGTCCAAGCCCGAAGGATGGCAAATACGCCTTCTGCTCCGGCGGCGATCAGACAGTGCGCGGGCAGGCGGGGTACGTCGACGACCAGGGTGTCGCCCGTTTGAACGTCCTGCAACTGCAACGCTACATCCGCACGATGCCCAAGCCGGTGATCGCTGCTGTTGCCGGATACGCTATTGGCGGCGGGCATGTTCTGCACGTGATCTGCGACCTGACGATTGCAGCGGACAATGCCATCTTCGGACAGACCGGTCCGATCGTTGGCAGTTTCGATGCCGGTTTTGGCGCGAGTTATCTGGCGGCGATTGTCGGGCAGAAGAAAGCGCGTGAGATCTGGTACCTCTGCCGCCAGTACAACGCGCAGCAGGCGCTGGAGATGGGGTTGGTGAATACGGTGGTGCCGGTTGATGAACTGGAAGATGAGGCGGTACGCTGGGCGCAGGAGATTCTTGAGAAGAGTCCGATTGCCATCCGCTTCCTCAAGGCTGGCTTCAACGCCGATCTGGATGGACAGACCGGCATCCAGGTGCTGGCGGGCGATGCGACGATGCTCTTCTACATGACCGAAGAAGGCAACGAGGGCAGGAAAGCCTACCTTGAGAAACGCAAGCCCGATTTCTCGAAGTTCCCCCGCCGACCATGATGCCCGACTGGCTCTCGGCTCAGGCGAAGGCGCGCCCCGACGGGGTGGCGCTGATCGTCGGCGAGACGATGCTGACCTACAGAGCACTGAACGAACAGACGGCGCAGTTTGCTGCCCGTCTGTTCGCGTGGGGCGTGTCGCGCGGCGATGTGGTGGGCATCCTGTTGCCAAACCGTCTGGAAGCGGCGCTGGCGATTCATGCCGCAGCACGTCTCGGAGTGACGCTGGCGCTGTTCAACACCCGGCTCACACCGGTGGAACTCGATATGCAGGTGCGCAGTGCCGGATGCTGCTTCCTGCTCTGCGACCGTGACACCCTGCCGACAGCGCTGGCGCTGCCATCTGCGCCCCGACTGCTGTGCGTCGATCCGATTGATGACCCACGCCTGACGCCGCTTGACCGGTTGACCGGCGATCCCGCAACGTTCCGTGAGGGTATGATCGACCCCGACGCGCCTTTCGCAATCATCTTCACATCGGGGACAACCGGCAGTCCCAAGGGCGCAGTCCTGACCTGTGGCGCATTCTTCGCCAGCGCGATGGCATCAGCCTATCGTATCGGCGTGCTTCCCGATGATCGATGGCTCTGCGTGCTGCCGTTGTACCACGTCGGCGGACTCAGCATTCTTCTGCGATCTTGCCTCTACGGAACCGCCGTTGATCTCTGGCAGCGCTTCGATGCCGCAGCCATTGCCCATCGCATGACAACCGCGCCGGTGACGCTGATCTCACTTGTGCCGACGATGCTCCACCGCCTGCTGGAACTGTTCGGCGATGAACCGCCGCCGCCACGCCTGCGACTCGTGCTGCTCGGCGGGGCTGCCGCGTCGCCCGACCTGCTGAAACGCGCGTTACAGGCAGGATGGGCGCTTGCCACAACCTATGGATTGACCGAGGCGGCATCGCAGGTCGCCACAGCGCTGCCCGAACAGGTGCGGCGCAAACCCGGCAGCGTCGGACGCCCGCTGCTATTCACCAGCGTGCGTGTCGTCGATGAAGCAGGGCATGATCAACCACCCGGAGTCTACGGCGACATTCTGATACGCGGACCGACCCTGATGCGCGGGTATCTCGGCGAACCGCCGCTCGACGCTGGCGCCTGGTTTGCGACGGGAGACATCGGCTATCTCGATGCCGACGGTGATCTGTGGGTCGTGCAGCGACGCAGCGATCTGATCATCAGCGGCGGTGAGAATATCTACCCGGCTGAGATCGAACAGGTGCTGCGTCAGCATCCAGCCGTCGCCGATGTTGCGGTTGTCGGCGTTCCTTCACCGGAGTGGGGGCAACAGGTCGGCGCTGTGCTCGTACTGCGCGATCCAGCCGTGGACGTGCGCGAGATCCTGGCGTTCAGTCGCACCCGGCTGGCAGGCTACAAACAACCGCGCATCGTCCGGGTCGTTGACGAGTTGCCGCGCACCGCGTCAGGGAAGATCCACCGGGCGGCAGTGGCAGAATTGCTGGAAGGGATGATACACTAATCTAGACCAAGGCGCTTCCGCATTTCTTCGGAGGTCAATCGCTTTTTCTCTTGCGCTCTATCGCGCAAGAGGTCCATAAGTGCAGCATTTTGCCGTGTTCGTGCAATTTCATCGGCAAAATCTTCTTCAGCAGCGACGACTTGCCCACGCCGCCAACGCCGTGAATGACCAGCATCCGTTTGGGCAACGTGGGCGCAGCGAGCCACTGCTTGAAGAGTTCGCGCAGGTGCTCCACATCGGTGAAATAGGTTTGCAGTTCGCGGTCGTGCTCGGAAAGAGAGGACATAGGTGGCTCTCCTTATGACAAAAGGTGAAGGATGAAGCAATAGCCACAGAGTTGCTGATTGCTGTTCAGGCATACGCAAAGACATCCAGTCGCACTGACTTGACAGGCTTGCCTTGTCCGCGTACCAGTTGTCGCACCGACTCAGCCGTCTCTCGGCTAAAAATGGTCTCACCACAACGGCGACAGACAACGGCGGGAATGTTTTCCACCAGCACGAACTGTCCGTCAATGTGAAACACTTCATGGACACGCGCCTCCTGTCCTTCCGTCGAACCGCAGACATGGCACTTGAACATTACAACCTCCGTTTTGAGAACTCTATCCATTCATCAGGATCAGGCTCGTATAGAGTGATGATTCTCACTTTTTCGTTTTCGGCATACGATACCTGAATGTGCAAGGGTCGTCCTTCTTGAGTAAAGCCCAATATCAGGCAACTGGGCGAGTACTTGTCGTCAGGATAATCTTCAATGATACGACCATTTCTCGCCGCTTGACGAATCTCGCTCTCGCTGATGTTGCGCTCAACGACTCGTCGCAGAGCATGGCGGGTAAACTCAAATTCGCCATTTGTCAGTTGTCGCAAGATTTGCTCGATGGTCTTCACAGCACTGCCTCAATCTGCTCCACCACACTCTTCTGCAGCGAGCCGTCTCCCGGCTCGCGCTCGCGGGCGATGCGTTCGGCTTCGAGCAGCGCGATACCTTCGGGGATGGGTGAAATCGTATCGGGGCGCGGCGTGCCGATGTCGTTCGTGCCCGTCTGCCACCAATCGCGCAGGACGATGAGCATCCGCCGCCCTTCCTCGCCGCGCTGCAGGCATTCGGGGATGATGGGACGCAACGGCGTGCCCTGGGGCGGCCGCTCAGGACTTCATCCGGCAAAAAGCGGTTGTAGCGCAGGGCGTAGATGAGAGCGTGCTGGTAGTAGCGCAGCACGGCGTCAAAGCCGTTCTCCCACGCAGGTGCGTTGCCTTCCCAGGCGATATGCCCCTGCGTGAGCCGCAGCGATGCCAGGTGGTCGTTGTATTCGTACTGCTGGGCGAGTTGCTCCACCTCCGCCGGCAGCGATGAAATGGCGGCATTGCCCCCCTGAGCGTGTTTGACGCGGATGAGGCCAATAAGAGCGGTGCGCGCAAAATAATGCCTGCTTTTTGAGACTTGCGCCTGAGAGATACATTCTTTGTAGTAGTTATCCGCTAATGTAAGATTATGAGCTGAGTTCTGGACACGTTTTGCGCTGACTTCCATAAGTTCTCCTAACCAATTATATAGCTCATAGCATCGCGGGTAATCTTTGATCTCTGTCTTCATCTCCAGACTCCGAAGTAATTTGTCCTTTGCTTCTTGGATTCTCCCCTGTCTTTTTAGAATAGCGCCCTCAAATCAGCACTGCTTGGTCGCCTTTTCCATGTAAAGCACTAAACTTTAAGAGAATGGAGAGAGATTCTGCAAAGTAATCCTCTGCTTACCTATATCGGCATTGCATTCCAATTAAAATAGGCAATATCTTCGCCTGCATTCTCTGTATATTCAATGGAATATGGCATGACCCTCTGCCCTTGCAACGCCTGTATGCTTGAAGTATACCATAGTGACGTACACATTGAACCGAACACAGAGCTACAGCCCACCGCTCAACCTTCAACCTTCAACCTTCAACCCCTCTCGTCAAAACTCACCCGGCGAGCGAGCCTTTCTCAGCATTGATCCGATTGCTATCCCCAGCAGCATATACGTGATCAGGGAGAGCGGAGCGAGCCAGATTGCCTGCGCCAGATCATTCGTCAACAGATTCACCGGGAAAGCCAGAAACCCGAGCGCGCCGTACACCGGATCGGCGCAGTACCAGGGCATGGGCATCACAGCGGAGATGCGGAGCGGCAAACAATGCATGGCAAGCGCCAGGAGGCTTGCAAGCGCCAGGGCGCCCGTGATCAGACCGGCGATTGCCCCACGTTGTACAGCATTGCTCATCGATCCTCTCTCCTGCACAAAGTGTAGCATAGATCGGCATTTCGCTCTTGACAAGAAAAATAAACGATGTATATTTACAGTGTAAATGTACGCTGTTTAGTTTTTGAGGGCGCATGTCCCCACGACCACGCAAAGGCGAACGCAGTATCAATCTGCAGGAGGCGATCAAGGAAACCGCCTGGCAGCACATTGCCAGGTATGGCGCTCCTGCATTGAGCCTGCGCTCCATTGCCCGCGCCCTGGGGATCACTGCGCCTGCCATCTACAACTACTACCCCGACCGCGATGCGCTGGTGACGGCGTTGATCATCGATGCCTTCACGTCCCTGGGCGATGCGCAGATCGCTGCGTGCGACGCCTTCCCGCCGCATGATCTCATCGGGCGGCTGTACGCCATCGGGCGTGCGTATCGTCAGTGGGCGCTGGCGCATCCGCAGCGCTATCAACTCATCTTTGGCGCACCGATTCCTGGTTATGTAGCGCCGATGGATCAGGTCTTTCCTGCTTCGGCGCGAGCGTTTGGCGCACTCGTGAGCGTGGTGGAAGCGGCGCGTCGGGCAGGAACGTTACAGACGGACTCTTTCCCGCCTCTGATACCAGGCTATGAGGCGCTCCTCGAAGAGTGGAAACTGTTTGGCGGCGATGCTGATATTCTGTCGCTCTCGGTGGCGGTGCTGATCTGGGCGCGGGTGCATGGACTGGTGTCACTCCAGATCACCGGGAACCTGCCACCCTTCGGCGCTGACATCAAGGCGCTCTATGAGTACGAGATTGCGTCCATCGAGCGGCAGTTTTTCAGGAGAGATGATCATTCCGGTTGATCCCGGCGTGGAGCGCCCCCGCGTTGCGCGACGAGATGCGGAGAACGTTTTCAGATGGCTGAAACTGTTACTGGGGAAAGGAAGTCGCTATGCTTCGTGAACTGGTGCTGCTGGCGTACAACTGGCATTCAATGGGGCGCTGGATCCTGTTGGCGCTGGCGCTTGCTGCTCTTGTGCGCTGCGGCTGGGTGTGGGTGCGTAACGAGGCGCGTGGAGGGATCGATCGGGTATTGCTGACAGGATTCGCTGCTGTGATGACCGTGCAGGGAGTGCTGGGTCTGGTGGCGCTCTTCGGTTTGGGCGCGCTGGGTGCAGCTTTCCCGCTTACGAGCATCCTTCACGGCATCGTAACCTGCCTCGCCATCGTCGTCAGTTTTCTGTTTCTGCGCTGGGATGATGCTCCCGTCAGGGTGCGGGCGCGCAATAGTCTGTTCTCGGTCAGCGGAGCGTTGATGTGTGCGGTTATCGGAATGTCGCTGCTTCCTGGCGGTCTGATGCGCATCGTGAACGTATGAGCGAAGAGGCGAACCATGAACGATATGACCGGTCGTGTCTGCGTTGTCACCGGCGCAAACACGGGTATTGGCAAAGCCACGGCGCTTGGTCTGGCGCGGATGGGCGCCACCGTCGTCATGATCTGTCGCAACCGCGCACGTGGCGAGGCGGCACAGACAGAGGTGCAGCGCGTCGCCTCTGCACCGGTTGACCTCTTTCGCGCCGATCTGTCGTCGCAGGCCGAGGTGCGTCAGGTAGCCGACGATATTCGTGCCCGCTATGCCCACATTCACGTTCTTATCCACAACGCCGGACTGCAACTGCCGCAACGCACCCTCAGCGTCGATGGCATCGAAATGACGCTCGCCGTCAACCATGGAGCGCCATTTCTTTTGACCCACTGTTTGCTGGATGCACTGAAGGCTGGTGCGCCATCACGTATTGTCGTCGTATCGTCGCTGGTGCATCGGTGGGGGAGCATCGATTTTGATGATCTCCATCTCGAACGCGGCTATACTATGGATCGGGCGTATTTCCGGTCGAAATTGTGCAATGTGCTGTTCACACGCGAACTGGCGCGGCGACTATCCGGTTCTGGCGTGACTGCCAACAGCCTGGAGCCGGGTCTGGTGAAAACTGACTTTGCGCGCGTCTACACTGGCGTGCAGGGATGGTTCGTCCATAATGTGTGGATGCGTCTGTTTGCTCAAACGCCTGAGCAGGGCGCGCAGACGTCGGTGTATCTTGCGACCTCGCCTGAGGTTGCCGGGGTCACAGGCGCACACTTCGCAAAATGTCGTCCCATCGAGCCGTCGACGCTTGCGCGTGATGATGCCCTGGCGCGGCGTCTGTGGGATGTCAGTGTGCATTTGTGCAATTATAGCAGTTCTCAGATACGTTGACCCTTGTCCGGGTCTGCCGTATCGCGCGAGACGGCCGCTTCCGGCGGAGTGTAGACCGAAATGATGGTCTTTGAGTCATTATTCCGCATAGCCCGCGCAGGCGGGCTTCGCCTTGCATAGCCGAGGGCTTCAGCCCGACGGCAAGAGGCGCATACCGGATTAAAACCGACAGGCGGAACGCGCCGTTGATTGCAGACGCATATGTCCGCTCTCGCCCGCGCAGGCGGGCTTCGCCCTGGCTAGCCGAGGGCTTATGGTCTTTGAGTACATAATCCGCTCCAGCCCGCGCAGGCGGGCTTCGCCTTGCATAGCCGAGGGCTTCAGCCCGACGGCAAGAGGCGCATACCGGATTAAAACCGACAGGCGGAACGCGCCGTTGATTGCAGACGCATATGTCCGCTCTCGCCCGCGCAGGCGGGCTTCGCCCTGGCTAGCCGAGGGCTTATGGTCTTTGAGTACATAATCCGCTCCAGCCCGCGCAGGCGGGCTTCGCCCTGGCTAGCCGAGGGCTTCAGCCCCACGGCTAGCGCGGGATAGCGGATTTATTTCTCAATCTTCATCAGCCCGACGGCAAGAGGCGCATACCGGATTGCGTCTGCTGTCACTTGACAAGACTGACAATCAGCGCACTTTGTGGCGGAATATCGGGCAGTGCATACGCGCTGATAGATCCATCGGCGCCGACGGTCAGCGGTTGGAGGTTGCCGCTGCCGAACAGAACATCAGGGTTGTACGTACCCGCTTCAAGATTGCTCCGCGCCGCCGAAAGGGTAACGCCCGACACCTGGTTGGCGCTGAAGTTGATGACGACCAGTGCAACATCGTCGTTGTGGCGACGGAGAAAAGCCGCTGCGCCGCCGGTTGCGCTCACAGGCGTGAAATCGCCTTTGCCGAGCGCCGGTCGGGTGGTATGCAGCCGGATGAGGGTGCGATACAGGTTGAGCAACGAGTCGGGATCGGCTTGTTGGGCAGCGACATTCACCGTCGTGAAGTCGCTCTGTGGCGCCTGCCAGGGTGTGCCGGTCGTGAACCCCGCTCTGGGTTCGCCGGTCCACTGCATCGGCGTGCGGATGCGCTCATCCGGTTTTGCGCCCGTCATGCCGATCTCCTCGCCATAGTAGATGAACGGGAGACCGGGCAGGGTCAGCAACGCAATTGCTGCAACGCGCGCTTTGCCGACATCGCCGCCAAAAACAGTCATGGCGCGTTCCTGATCGTGGTTGGTGAGGAACGGCGCCCAGCGCTGGTAGGGAAGGCGTGTCAGCGCTTCTTCCACAGCGGTGAGGTATGGTCCTGGCGCGCCGGTGTTCGCCGAGCGCAGGATCCCTTCTGCAACGCCAAACTCGAAGTAGGTGTCGAGCTGGTCGGGGTAGTACGCAGCAAGCGAGCCAGCGCGCCCGCCGAACACTTCGCCGACTGTGAACGCGCCCGGTTTGATCCGCTCGATAGCCGCCTCGAACGAACGCATCCAGGCGTGGGTTTCGCGCGTGCCTTCCTGCTCAGAACCGTTCTCAACGATGTGTTTAATGGCATCCAGTCGGAACCCATCGACCCCCATCTCATTCAGCCAGAAGGCGGCGATTCGCTCCGCCTCGGCGACGACTTCCGGGTTGCGATAGTTCAGATCGGGCATTTCGGCGACGAAGATGCCGTAGTAGTACTCGTTGCGCGCCGGCGAACGGTGCCACACCTGTTGTCCCCACGGTCCGCGGTAACCTGGATCAACTGGCGACCAGATGTACCAGTCGCGGTAGGGTGATGATGGATCGTTCAACGCCGAGAGAAACCAGGGATGCGCACTGGAGGTGTGGTTCAACACCAGATCGACGATCACCCGGATGCCGCGCCTGTTCGCCGCTTCGATCAGACGCTTGAAATCGTCGTTTGTGCCATAGTCTTTTTCAATGGCGTCGTAGTCGATGACATCGTAGCCGTGGTAACTCGCTGCTTCTGCCACCGGCATCAACCAGATGCAGGTGGCGCCCAGATCATCGCCTCCGGTTGGATCGCCGTCGTTGATGTAGTCGAGTTTCTCGATCAACCCATTGATGTCGCCAATGCCGTCGCCGTTGCTATCGTAGAACGAGCGAACGAAGATTTCGTAGCACACCGCAGTATCCCACCATCCTTCCGGCAATGGACGCGGTTCGGCTGTCGGTCCGAGGGTGATGGTCGGGAACGTGGTCGGCAGTGGAACGGTAGGCGTCGCTGCTGCGGGAGATGGCGCATTGGCTGCTATAGTAGCGAGCAGCGCCGCCTCTTCGCTCAGCGGTGTCGCAGAAGGCGCGACGGTCGGCTCAGCAGTTGGGGGCGCAGTTGCAGGTGACGCGCCGCAACCGGCAATGATGAGAACAATGCTCAGGAAGAGCGCGAGAACAGGTGCTTTCATTGTTCGTCGAACAGCGGCTTCTGCCCGAAGGCGTACTTCTCCGCCGTTGCCCAGTAGCGTGAAAAACGGCGGAGATCCAGGCGACCAGTATACGTCAGAAATGGCTCGACCGGCAAAACGGCGACAGGCAATTCACTGCGCAGACGGTTGCAGATCGCGCGGAAGCGCGGGCTGGGACTCGAAGCGGTTGCGATGCCATCGGCAGCGTGCTCGCGGGCGAATGCCAGAACTTCGGTCGCCACATCGCCGCGACGGATGACGACCGGCAGATCCAGTAGACACTCGTAGATGAAGACGATCCGTTTCAGCGAGATTCGCCACTCCTCGAGCAGGGCATCGTCCCACACCCAGATCGCGGGTGCGCCGGGATACGCCGTGAGCGCCGGTCCATACGGACTCAGGCAGTCACCGTGAACCCACACAATCGGGCGTGTGAATTGGCGCGTTGTCATCAGGTGTTCCCTCTTTCCGTCAAAAAAACCGCCCCCGCCTGCCTGTCCCGTATGACTGTTCCCTTCGCTCCTGTGCCCGTCACCTGCATGCACCGATGTGCTCGCGTGATGACGCCAGATGCGCCGGTTGCTCGATGATTGACTCATCACCTGCCCGGATGACATTCATCGGGTCTGGCGTCTGCATTCGCCGCATGGCATCGGCGACGCGCCTGGTGATGGCGCGCATAATATCGGGTGGACCACCGAGTTCTGCGAGACCGGCAGCCTGGAACGGTTCGGCAAAAACGACGCGCACCACCGGCGGTCGGTATGCTGGTATCAGCACCTGGAGCGTCGCCGCTGCCCACTCACGGTCGCGCCGTTTACGGTAGAGACGCGGTATCGGATTGCGCAGTGCGGCAGCCGAAATCGTTCCACCGACTGCGACCGGCAACACGAGCGTCTCCGGCGCCAGCCGCGCAAAGAGGGTCACACTTTCCGACCAGTTCGCCAGAGCATCGATGGCGTCGGGCATGACCAGCGGGTCGGGTTCGATCCTGCCGGCAGGGTAGATCAGCGCCGCGCCGCCGCGTCGGAGATGTGCCGCGATTGCGCGCATGCCGCTCATACGTCCGCGGCTTTCGTCTTCGCCTTCCGGTATGAACACCAGATGGCTGCTGATGTTCGGCAGCAGACGCAACAGTTTGCGCTCGGCGGCGATGACCTTCAGATCGGCGCGGCACAGCGCTGTGAACAGCGCCATCGCGTCCGACATCCCTGGATGGTTCGAGAGCACCAGCAGCGGACCTCGCCGGGGAACCAGTTCTGCCCCATAGATTTCGAGACGACGGGCGAAGGTATGCACGATCCACGATGCGCCGACGTGCAGACCACACGAGCCGACCATCTGTTCATACGCCAGGATCTGATGCGCAAAGCGGCGCGCAGGGAGCCAGCAGATCAACTCCAGCAGGCGGCGACCGCGCCGGATACGGTCGAGTTTGAACGAAGCGATCAGGTCTTCAATATTCAGACGGGTGACTGCATCGAGTTGTTCCGGATCGCGCTCTCTGCGCAGTGTATAAAAGCCCATCGCATATTCATCCGCCAGCGTCGGTTGCATCACGAAAGAGACGCCGGTTCAGCGCCTCGTGGGTTCCTTCGAAGTCGCAGCGTCCGTAGAGGGGGCATGTGCGGCAGTAGACGCCATCGGTAAAACGTTCCAGGTTTTCACGATTGAAGATGTACGGTTTATGGCTGAAGGTGCTCGCCACCCACTGCCACGACAGATTGTTGCTCGCCGGGTCGCCGTCGAGCAGGTGTTCGAGAAACCAGCGCGCACCCGCCTGCCACGCGACTCGTCGCCAGTGTACCACATACGATGCCAGCCACATGCGCGCATGGTTGTGGAGGTAGCCGGTGGAGCGCAGGTCGCGGCTGAATGCGTCCATACATGCCAGCCCTGTACGCCCTTCAATGATGTCGTCCGGCAGTTCGGCGGCATACTCGTCGGCGCGGTAACCAGTCTTGTATGGCTCCTGATCGCGCCAGACATCATCGCCAAGGCGTTCGTAGAGCCGCTGCCAGTAGTCGCGCCATCCCAGTTCACTCACCAGTTTGGCAGCATCGGCGGGGCGGCGCACCCGACTGAGCGCAGCGTCGCGCACCTCCGCCAGACTGAGCACGCCATAGCGGATGTAGGGCGACAGATGGGTGACCGCACCATTCAGGTAGTTGCGTGTGGCGGCGTAGCGGCGCGGGTCGATGCGCTGCAAGCGCACCTCCGCTTCCTGCCGTCCGCCACGGATCGCGCTCACCTCACCGCTCCGTGCCGCAGCCTGCGGAAACTCACGGCGCAGGTAGGCGATCAACTCATCGCGGCTGGCAAACTCCCGGCGCATGTTGGAGGACATAGGCAACTTCCTGCTATTGGTAACGATACGTTACGCAATAAGCGAATTGGTGGATGGGTCAGCAAACCTGGACACGGTTTTCTCCACGCGCGCTCTATGTGTGCCTCTGCGGCAAAACAACCTTTCTTCTTGCGCGAGACTCATAAGATGGCAATGTAAAGGCGCCACCCAAGAGCCGGATGACCTGGTGCAAAACTCAGCATGACGCCTGTTCAGGCAGTCCGTTCGAGAGTTTTGCACCAGAAACACTGCTAACGAACGATCAAAGGCAAAAAGATGGCCTTCTGGATGGTGTAGATCTCCCCATCGGTGAAGTTCCCATTGCCGAAACCCGAACCGCCGAGGGGATTGCCAGCTGCATCGATAATAGTATCGTTATCGATCACGTCCAGCCGCAGCGTGCCTGTGCCTGTACCGGTGCTTACCGTGACGGAGTAAGTGTTGCCCGAACCGCTGACGCTCGTGACGCTCATGCCGCTTAGACTGCCGGTGGTAGTAAGGGCGAAGTCGCTTGCGTCCACGCCAGTCACAGGTTCAGAGAATGTGACCGTGAAGCGCACGCTGGCGGCACTGGTCGGGTTCGGGTCGGCGCGAGTGATAGAGACAACAGTGGGGGCAGTGTTGTCTTCTCTATCATGAACGAAGATGTCTTGGGTACCATTCGTATCCCCGTCTACCAGGTTGCTGGCATTCGACTCAAATGCTATATAGCGCCCATCGGCAGAGATGGAAGGAGCAGATGACACGTTGTTCGCTTCCGTCCCGTCGAAAGCAATAGAGACACGGGTGGTGACCCCAGTCTGCCGGTCATGAATGAAGATGTCTGTGATGAAACCAGTATCCCCGCTCACCAGGTTGTTAGCCTGCGACTGAAATGCCACATAGCGCCCGTTGGCGGAGATGGAGGGATCATTTGACCCACTGTTTCCTTCCGTTCCATCAGAAGCGACAGAGACGCGGGTGGTCTGGCCGGTCTGCCGGTCGTGAACGAAGATGTCTTGGGTACCATTCGTATCCCCACTCACCAGGTTTGTGGCTATCGACTGAAACGCCACGTAGCGCCCGTCGGCGGAGATGGAGGGTTTAATTGATACACTGTTCCCTTCCGTTCCATCAGAAGCGACAGAGACGCGAGTGGTAGCACCTGTCTGCCGGTCGTGGACGAAGATGTGTGTGGTGCCATTCGTAACCCCGCTCACCAGGTTTGTGGCAGATGAATGAAATGCCACATAGCGCCCGTCAGCGGAGATAGAGGGAGCGAGTGACCCGCGATTCGCTTGCGTGCCTCCCGGACCGATAGAGACACGGGTGGTGGCGCCTGTCTGCCGGTCGTGGACGAAGATGTCTCCAGTATTGTTCGTATCCCCACTCACCAGGTTGCTGGCAATCGACTCAAATGCCACGTAGCGCCCATCAGCAGAGATGGAAGGATCAGACGAAGCGAGGTTGGCTTGTCCTCCGCCTGTAGCCACCGAGACGCGGGTGGTCTGACCAGTCTGCCGGTCGTGGACGAAGATGTCTTGTTCGTTATTCGTATCCCCGCTCACCAGGTTGGTGGCAAGCGATGCAAACGCCACATAGCGCCCGTCGGCGGAGATGGAGGGATCAAATGAAGGGCCATTCGCTTGCGCTCCGCCTGAAGCGACTGAAACGCGAGTCGTCTGGCCCGTCTGCCGGTCGTGAACGAAGATGTCTTGGACGCCATTTGTATCCCCACTCACCAGATTTACAGCAATTGATGCAAATGCCACATAGCGCCCGTCGGCAGAGATGGAAGGAGTGAAAGACCCGCCATTTGCTTGCGTTCCATCCGAAGCAACTGAGACACGAATGGTATTCCCCGGCGCAGCGCGAACAGACCCCGCCGGTGTCAGTATCAACGCCAGCAGCAAAAGCATTGAACAAAAGTGGGCAATGGTTTTGAGAGAAACCACAGTAACCTCCTGAAATGATGCGTGCTCATCAGCCATCGTCATCAGTAATAACGAGACTGTGCATCGAAAATTATAATTATATACAGTGTCAATTCGTCAAGTTACAGAAAGTTTAGGGATCACCATTATCAAGACTCTGATATCTATAGCAATTCTCATAGAGGTTGAACCTCGTCGGACGACCGCAGTACGTGCGGGCTCAAGCCCTCCCTGAGCGCATGGAAGCCCCTGCGGGGCTGGCGTTTCGGTTATCCTTGCCATATTTCGGGGGGACCGGGGTTGATCCAGCCCGCAGGGCTTGCCCGACCTCAGCCAGGGCTTATGGTCTTTGAATAAATAATCCGGTGTAGCCCGCGCAGGCGGGCTTTGCCCTGGTTAGCCGAGGGCTTCAGCCCCACGGCTAGCGCAGTATAGCGGATTTAATTTTCAATCTTCATCAACCCGCCGGAGGCGAAGATGGAACGCTCCAGAAATCCGGTCAAGGGTTCAATGCATCTGAGAACCGCTATAAACCCCTACAACCCCTCCACCAACCCCGCAGCCTCGCGCATGATCGCTGCGCGTTCGGTAGCGTCGAGTCGCGCCAGCCCCAGCACTGCCGGACCAAGCCGTGGATTGGCGCGGAGCGTCGTTTCATGCTGGATCAAAAAGTTCCAGTAGAGCGTATTGAACGGACAGGCATCCGGTCCGACGCGCTGCTTCGGGTTGTAGCGACACCCATCGCAGTAGTCGCTCATCCGGTTGATATACGCAGCCGAAGCGATATACGGTTTGGTCGCCGTCAACCCGCCATCGGCGTTCAGCCCCATACCGATCACATTTGGCTGCATCACCCAATCATAGGCGTCGATGTAGTGCGCCAGGAACCAGTCATTGACCTCTGAAGGGCGGATTCCTGCCAGCAGGCAAAAGTTGCAGACCACCATCAGACGTTCGATATGGTGGGTGTAGCCGGTCGCAATTGCACGCTTGATAACATGGCGCAGGCAACGCATGTCGGTTTCGCCATTCCAGAAGAAGCGCGGCAGCGGACGCATCGCATTCCAGGCGTTCGCATCGCGCAATGCGGGCATCAACCGCCAGTACTGCCAGTAGATATACTCGCGCCAGCCGATGACCTGGCGCACGAATCCCTCGACTGACTGGATCGGGGCGGCGCCGGTGCGGTATGCTTCCTCAGCAGCGCGCACCATCTGCAACGGTTCGAGCAGACCGATATTAACGTAGGGCGAGAGCATTGAGTGGAACACCACATCATGCGTGGCGCTCATGGCGTCCTCGTAGGGTCCGAATGCCGCCAGGCGATTGGTGATGAAGTCGTTGAGCGCCGCTTCCGCCTGCGCGTGGGTGACGGCGAGCGCAAATCCGGTTGCTGTGCCGACCCCGCTGCCGCGCGCATCGACGTCGGTCATCACCTGGCGTGTGATCGCATCCGGCTCGAAGGTGATCGGCGGCGGCGGCGCAACCGTGCGGGGCAACGGACGGCGATTCTGGCGGTCGAAGTTCCATTCCCCGCCGGTCGGCGAACCGTCCGGTTCGATCAACACCGCGAAGCGGCGGCGCATCGCGCGGTAGAAGCGCTCCATGATCACGCGCTGCGACGGCTCGATAGCCGGGAAAGGATCGTACTGACCGACAAGAAACTGCGTGTTCGGGAGTACGTCGACCGGAATCCCAAGAAGGGCGTGGAGGGTTTCGTGCTGGAAGCGTCGCGTCTCATACTCGGCAGCCGCCATGGTCACCAGGCGCTGCGATCGATGCTGCGCAACGTGATGCTGCAACCCCTCCGCAAATGACGGCGCGCGCACCTCATCGACCAGGTACCCGCGCTCGCGCAGCGCTGCTGCGTAGTGGCGCATAGCACTGAGGATCAGGACGATCTTCTTGCGCTGGTAGGGCAACTGCGCTATCCGCGCATCGCTTTCCACCAGGACAATGCGGATATTTCGACGACCAGAACGAGACTCCGCCGCCTCAATCGCCGGGTGCGCACGCAGCAACTGGTCGCCAGGAATCCAGACTGTGACCGGCGTATCACTCATCTCAATCGTGCAAGACGAAAACCGACCTTCAGAAGGGGATACGTCTGCGCAAAACCGGTGGATGCCGGGGCAGCGCTGGCGGTGTATCGCGCGTGCTGCGGAAATGCTGCAACCATGAGCCCATCCGATCCTGGCATTTCATGGTGCAACGCCTGAGACGTTTTGGGGGAACTGTTCACACCTGGGGTGGCACACGCGCCTGCGAGGGCAAGATGCCCCTGCCCCCAGGAGAAATGTGAACACTTCCTTTTCAGGCGAGTCTTTGAAGCGCCAGTGAAATATGGTATAGTACTATGAGAAATGTTGACGAGGGTAAAAGCGTGACAGTACTCTTACTGGTTCGTCACGGCGCAAACGACATGGTGTACGGTCGGCTTGCCGGTCGTCTCCCCGGAGTGCGCCTGAACGAAGAAGGGCGGCGTCAGGCAGCCAATCTGGCGGCGCGCCTGGCAGACCTGCCGATCGACGCGATCTATTCCAGCCCGCTGGATCGCACCGTCGAAACTGCCGAGGCGATTGCTGCGCCGCGAGGTCTCTCGATCCGGTTGGTCGAGGCGCTGCAAGAGGTGGACTACGGCGAGTGGCAGGGCGCCGAACTCAAGGAACTGTACAAACACGAGTTGTGGCCCGGCATCCAGCATTACCCCAGCGGCACCCGTTTCCCGAACGGCGAAACGCTGGGCGAAACGCAGATGCGGATCGTGACTGCGCTCGATGCGCTGCGCGCGCGCCACCCGAAAGGGTTGATCGTGGTTGTGTCGCATGCCGATGCCATTCGGTTGGCGACGGCGTACTATATCGGCATCCACATCGACCTGTTCCAGCGGCTCGAAGTCGCTCCCTGCTCGGTGACCGCCATCGGGTTCACCCGGATGGGGCCACGATTGCTGGCGTATAATGATACCGGTTCCCTGTCACATCTGAAGCCGAAACCGGAAGAGACGCAACCGGCATCTGCAGGATCGGCGCCGCCAACCGATCAGGCGTCGGAGAATGGCGTCGAGGCGTCGGCAGAAAAGACAACCGGCTCGCCAACATCGGCGTAGTGGTGTGCAACGTGGTTGTACTGGCGTATGGCTATGGCAAAGTTCACGTATGATCTCGACCCGGTGACGCGCATTACGGCAAGCGCAGTTGGTCCGCCGGGGCAGCGCGTCTTCTACATCCAGGCGCGCCGTGGGCGCGAACTGGTTTCACTCATTGCGGAGAAGGAACAGGTTCGGGCGCTTGCTCAGGCAATCGATCGCCTGCTCGAAGAACTGGCAGAGAAGAATCCGCTCCTCTCTTCTTCCGACGATCTGCTTCTGGCGAGCGATATGAACCTGGAAGAACCGATCGAACCGCGTTTTCGTATTGCTCAGATGGGGATCGGGTACGATGCTGAACGCGATATGGTCATTCTGGTGATGCAGGGGTACCGTGAGGACGGCGAAGATGATGAGCCGCCGACGGCACGTTTCGGTGCATCGCGTCAGCAAATGCGCGCTTTGAGTGAACACGCGGCGAGCGTGGTTGCCCGTGGGCGAAAGATCTGCGGCAACTGTGGCCGTCCAATCGATCCCGGCGGTCACTTCTGCCCGCAAATGAATTGATATGAGCACAGAGTTGAGTGTCGGCGACGTGCTGGCGCTGCTGGCGAAAGGCGAAATGGAAGTCCAGGGCATGATGCCCTGGAGCAGTAACTATACGCTGCTCGTCACTGTGCGCGACGGCGATCTGCAGGGGCTTGCCGTGTACAAGCCACGCCGCGGCGAACGCCCGCTATGGGATTTTCCGCGCGGTACGTTGTGTCAACGGGAGTTCGCCGCCTTCCTGCTCAGCGAAGCCCTCGGCTGGTCGCTTGTGCCGCCGACCGTTCTGCGGGATGGTCCGTATGGCTATGGCTCGGTGCAGTTGTATATCGACTGCGACCAGGATGCGCATCTGTTCACCATGCAGAAGGAGGGCGGCTACGAGGATCAACTCGCGCGCCTGGCCGCCTTCGACATCCTCTCGAACAATGCCGATCGCAAGAGCGGCCATTGTTTGAAGGGAACGGATGGACGCCTCTGGGCGATTGACCACGGTATCTGCTTTCACGCCGAACCGAAGTTGCGAACCGTGCTCTGGGACTACGCTGGCGAACCGATCTGTGAAGAGATCATGGCAGACCTGCGCGCATTGCGTGAAGATGTTCGCAACGGCAGGCGGTTCATCCGCGCACTCGAAGGGTTGCTCGCTCCCGAAGAGGTGCGCGCCTTCCGCCGCCGCCTCGACCGCCTGATCGAAACCGGGTGCTACCCCGATCCCGGCGCTGCACGCCATATTCCCTGGCCTCCTGTCTAGGGTGTTCCCCCTCCTTTCCTCGCCAAATGAACGATCAAGCACTCCTGCGGGTGTGGTATAATTTCGCTCAACCTGTTCCATCCATCACAATCACGACGTGCGACCGACGATGACGCGGCCGCCGATGGGTGTTGAGCCGCGCCCTCGATTGAGTTCTTGAAGAAAGGGAGCCTGGAGCGTGGATGCACAATTGGGAACTGAAGGACGCCCTGTGCGCGTGGCTATCGTTGGCGCTGGCCCCGCCGGGTTCTATGCCGCCGAGGCGTTGCTCAAACAGTCGAACATCGTTGTCCTGATCGATATGTTCAATCGCTTTCCAACACCGTATGGACTGGTGCGCGAAGGCGTCGCACCCGACCATCAGTCGATCAAGTCGGTAACGCGCATTTATGATCGCATCGCTTCCGATCCCCGCGTGCGCTACTTCGGCAACGTAACCTTCGGTACCGACATCACCCACGAAGACCTGAAACAGTTCTACGATCAGATTGTCTACGCTGTCGGTGCGCCGGCTGACCGGCGCATGGGCATTCCCGGCGAAGACCTGATCGGCAGTTACCCGGCGACGGCGTTTGTCGGCTGGTACAACGGGCATCCTGACTATTGCAACTGGACGTTCGATCTTTCGCATGAACGCGCCGTTGTGGTCGGCAATGGCAATGTGGCCATTGACGTGGCGCGCATTCTGGTGACCAACCCTGACAAACTGGCGAAGACCGATATTGCCGATTATGCCCTGGAGGCGCTGCGGCAGAGCAAGGTGCGCGAAGTCGTGATGCTGGGGCGCCGCGGACCGGCGCAGGCGGCATTCACCAATGCGGAGATCAAAGAACTCGGTGAACTGGACGGCGTTGATGTGATCGTCGATCCTGCCGACCTGGAACTCGACCCGATGAGCGCCGAGCATGTGAAGGAGGACAAGTCGGCGGCACGCAATGTTGAAATTCTGCGCTCGTTCGCCGCGCGCACGGTTCATAACGCCCCGCGCCGCATTCGGATGCGTTTCCTGACATCACCGGTCGAGTTGATCGGCGAGAATGGTCGGGTGGTGCGGGTGAAGGTGGAGCGCAACGAACTGGTGGTCGATAAGAACGGCGGTCTGCGGGCAAAGGGCATTGGCGTCTACGATACTATCGAAGCGGGATTGGTACTGCGGTCGGTCGGGTATCGCGGAGTACCGTTGCCCGGAGTGCCATTTCAGGAAGGGTCGTTCATTATTCCGAATGTCAACGGTCGGGTCATTCGTCCGCGCGATGATGCGGTCATTCTGGGTGAGTATGTGGTGGGTTGGGCGAAGCGTGGTCCATCTGGCGTGATTGGCACCAACAAACCGGACGCCGTTGCCACTGTGGCAGCTATGGTTGAAGACCTGCCGAAATTGCCTGGCATTCCCGACGAAAACCGCGATCCGCAGCGCATCGTCGAGTTGCTGCGCGTTCGTAAACCCGATTTCGTCACCTACGCAGATTGGAAGCGGCTCGATGCGTATGAAACGGCGCGTGGCGCCGAACAGGGTCGCCCGCGCGTCAAGGTGACCACCGTTCCCGAAATGCTGGAGGTTATTCGCGGAACATCGTCGTAACACGTGTACATCAGGCTCAATGCTCGCCGTCGAAAGCCAGGGATGACTTCGCTGCAAAACGCACCGCTGAGACGCCGAGGGCACAGAGGACCCTACAAACGAACCATGATGGATGCATGGTGAAGCATGCGTGTGCGTGACTCGCTATGGAATCCGCCGCTGCGAACGCTGCGCCTCAGCGATGACATACCTTTTTGCAGTGGACGCAGGGATCATTCCCTGGCTTTCTGGCGCCATGCGACCGGCGCTGTGCGCAGCGCGCTGAGACCAGTCAAATACTACGAACGAAAATCTTGCTTCCTTCGACGCGACTATGCTCCCCTTCCGTCTCCTGGATGGCATACTTTCCTCACCGAATCCTTATGTTTGCGATGCATCATACCGGTCGAAGCGGACGTACCATAAAGTGACCGCTATCGATGGGTTCAGGGGCAGGACAGAACATCGATATAAAAGGATCCCCCTTTTCCCCTCGTAGGAGAAGGCGTGCACCGCGCAGACGCAGAAGAGACGTGTTGAGAGAAACATCCGCTTCCGGGGTATAATTCATACAGAAAGAGAAACCTATGCAGGCGACCGGGGAACCCATGACCGAATCGACCGCTACCGAAGTGCAGCAGTTGATCGCCGAAGGACGAGCAGCCGCGCTGGCAGGCGATACGTTTACGGCGCGCGCCCGGTTTCGCCGCGCCACTGAACTCGACAGCGAGAATCCCGAAGCGTGGCTCGGTTTGAGCAGCGTCGTTCCGATCCTTGCCGAAAAGCGCGACTATCTCCAGCGCGTGCTGGCGCTCGACCCGACCAATACCGAAGCCGCAGATAGTCTGGCGTATGTCGAAAAATTGATTGCGGAAGGGTTGCAGATTGCACCTTCACACCGTCGCCAGGAACAACACGCAAGCGGTAATGCCTCGCCGTTGCTCTCCGCCCCGGAACCGCCGACCACAACTGTCGATGTGGCGTACTGCTACATCCACCCCGACCGTGAGACCGGTTTGCGCTGCGTGCAGTGCAACCGCCCGATCTGCGGCTCGTGCGCGCAGATGACCCCCGTTGGCCAGTTGTGCCCGGAGTGCCGCAAGGCGCGCCGCCCGCCGCACTACCAGGCGGAACTTTCGCACATGCTGATCGGTGTGGTGATTGGGTTTTTTGCTGCGCTGATCGGTTCGATTCTGGTCGTGGCGCTTGCCGGTGTGCCGTTTTTGGGGTTGTTCCTGGCAATGATGTCCGCTCCGCTCATGGGTGCGCTGACGGTGCGCATCGTCGAGCAGTTGACGCACAAGCGCGGACGCGCAATGCAGGCGTCGGTCGGCGTCGGGTTGGGGTTGGGTGCGCTGCCGCTCTTTGGGTTTGGCGTTATTGCCCTGCTGAGCGGCGCCGTGTTGCAGTTGCTGTTGATCGGGTTGTGGATGGCGCTGCTGATCGTTACGGCTGTGGCGCGCCTGCGTTAGCGCCTTCTTATTTGGTAGTGAATATTCATAATCCCCCAGCAGGGTTTATGCTCTCCCATACACCGGGATCGCAGCGCCACTGATGATCCGCGCATCGGGACCGACGAGGAACAGTACGACGCGTGCAATCGCCTCTGGCGCGACCCAGCGACTATGGTCAGCTTTGGGATCGGCGGCGCGATTGGCGGGGGTGTCGATCACGCTGGGCAGAATGGCATTCGCAGTGATGTTCGAGTCGCGCAGTTCAGCAGCGAGCGCCTCGGTCAACTGGAGAACCGCGCGTTTGGCAGCGCCATACGCAGCGACATTCCTGGCGCTTTGCGTTGCGGTGCGACTGCTGACGTTGACAATCGCTCCACCGCCACGCGCCAGCATATGCGGCACCGCTGCAGCGCATGAGATAACCGCCGTTTTGAGATTGATGTCCAGTTGCTGCTGCCAGAGCGCCCAGGATGTGCGGTGCACCGGTTCACCGCCAGCAAACCCTCCTGCAACATTGACCAGGATATCAATGCCGCCGTGGGCGCTGGCAACCTGAGCATACGCCTGTTGCACCGCTGTTTCGTCGGTCAGGTCCAGCAGTCTGCCATCCAGTCGCGTACTGGCGGGGGCGCCGAGACGCTGACGCAGATGGTCGAATTCAGACGGATTAATGTATGGAACCCACACCGTCGCGCCAGTGTCGAGCAACGTCTGCACCACGGCGCTGCCAAGCGCCCCGGCGCCGCCGGTTACAATTGCAATCTTTCCTTCGAGCATAGCGTTTATCGGTTTCCTCTGTGTTGCACCTGTTTCATTCTGTCGGTTACGACATGGGCACCTGCGGGACGATCATCCCCTCGATACGCTGGAAAATCTCCGGGATCGAATGACCGGTGATGGTCAGTCCGTGATTTTTCAAGCCGATCACCGCGCGTGACGGATCGGGCGCCTGACGCACCAGTTCCGCTACCTCGGCGGCAAGTTCGTAGGTGCCGCACGGATAGTTGACCTGTGTGGAAGGAATGGGATCGCGCCACCAGGCGTGGATGTGAATGATCGCCTGCACCTGCGGATGCTCGCGATAGATCATGTAGTGCTCGATGGCGTCGACCGAAACACGACGCGGCTCGATATGTGGCGGCACGCTCAGGTTGATCTGCAGGTTTTGTGGATCATACCCGGTGACCAGCAGAATGTCGCGCCCCACCACCTCAAGGCGGCTCTTGTCAACCCCCGATGCCGACATCCAGAAATAATCCGGGTTGTGGAGCGCGCGGGCGCTGAGGTTGCCATAACTGAGACCGCCAATGCCGTACAATCGCCTGACGTGGCGCAGTTCGCGCTCCGAAAGGTATTCGTGGATCGGGATTGCCGCTGGCAGCAGGCCCATCCCATCGAGTTGCCGCCCCGCCCAACTGATCTGGCGTGTGGCTTCATCGCCCTCCCACAGATAATCCGGCAGGTCGGGCGTGAACTTGTTGTTGATCACCAGATGACTGCACGCCAGTGGCTGAATGCGCCGATAGATCTGATCGAAGAATGTCTGCTCGTCACCTTCGAGTCGCACCGTGTAGTGCCCCTGCTCGATGGTGACGAAATGGCTTTCGAGCACGCCATCGATGCGCGTGTTGTAAATCACCATGTTTGCCAGCGAGCGCACAATCAGCGGATACGCCGCTTTCATCACATCACGCTGGTTGTCTTCCCCCTCAACAATGGTCACAACAAATGTGCCCTGTCCACGGCGATGGATCGGTCGTGGGCGATCAAGATCGCACAGGTTCAACACCAGGCGTGCAGGCGGTGATTCAGGAGCTTCATCGTCTGTAGGGGCGTCGGGCGCGATGAACGCATGTCCGTGGCGTTCCAGCGCCGCGCTTAACCCCTGCGCAAACCAGAGAACGAATGCGCTTCGGGTGTTTCCAGCAGTTGTAAAGGTCAGATGCTCGTCAGGGGCAAGACTCGGCCCCATCAACGGCGTCCAGGTATCCTGATGCATGGCACTTCCTCGAATACATGGTGCAACGTTTCGTGCAGCCGTCTGGTCTTCACCGTATCTTATGCAAGCATAGCCGCATGAGGCGTCTCTGTCAAACAGCAGAGCCTGTCCAGCGCATGCTGCGGTTACTCCCCTGGCAGATAAGCTGGACAGGCTCTGTTTATCCGGCGCTGTGCAGCAGGCGTTCGCGAATCGTCGCAACTTCCTGGCGCAGGCGCGCGTCCGAGTTGAGTTCTTCGGTGATCTTCTCGCAACCATACATAACGGTCGTGTGATCACGCCCGCCGAGCAGTTGACCGATTTCCATCAGGCTCGAGTCGGTTTCCTCACGGAGAAGATACATCGCCACCTGACGGGGAATGACGATATTGCGACTACGACTGCGCCCCTGTAATGCACGCAGATCGACGCTGTAGAATGCGGCGACTTCGCGCAGGATGGCATCGGGGGTCACCCGTTTGCGCCGGTTGGTGTCGAGCAGTTCGCTCAGTGCTGCGGTCGCCACCTCGATGGTCACCGGAACATTATACATTTGCGCAAATGCTGTCACCCGATTGAGGCATCCTTCCAGTTCGCGAATATGGCTCTGAATGCGCTGGGCAAGGAAGTCGATCACCGGTTGGGGTACCGGAACCGGTGATTGCTCCGCTTTTGCGCGCAGAATTGCTGTGCGCGTCTCCAGATCAGGCATTTGCACATCGACGATCAACCCCCACTCAAAGCGTGAGCGCAGGCGCTCTTCGAGCGTCAGGATCGCCTTGGGCGATCGGTCTGACGATATGACGATCTGTTTCCCGGCAGAATGCAGTGTGTTGAAGGTATGAAAAAACTCTTCCTGGGTTTGCTCTTTGCCCGCAATGAACTGAATATCGTCGATAAGCAAAATATCGATATTGCGGTAACGAATGCGAAACTCCTCCGTCTGCTGGCGGCGAATGGAGTTGATCAGGTCATTGGTGAACGTCTCGGAAGAGACGTAGAGCACATTCACCTCCGGGTCGCGGTCCAGCACGAAGTTGCCGATGGCGTGCAGGAGGTGCGTTTTCCCCAATCCCACGCCGCCGTAGAGGAACAACGGATTGTACGCCTGCGCCGGATGTTCCGCCACCGCCATGCACGCGGCATTCGCCAGGCGATTGCTTGGTCCGATAATGAAGCGGTCGAAGGTATACCGCGGATTGAGCATGCTGGAACGCACCGCCCGATGTAATTCGAGTTGCTGTGGCGGCGTCCGTTCGAGCGGATGGTTCACGCCATTGCTGGAGCTGCCCGGCTGCAACGGTAAACTTTGTGCAGTCCTGCGCGTCTCGTTCTCCGTGGATCGCCCGTTGTGTGGTGCGCCATCGAAGCGCTCGAAGTCGGGCGATGCCAGGACGACGCGCACATCGACCGGAAAGCCGACCACCGATCCCAACTGTTCGCGGAGAGTGGCGAGATATCGGCTTTCCAACCCTTCTTTGATGAAGGCGTTCGGCGCGCGAACAATCGCCACGCCATTGTCGATCTCGAGCAGGGTGGCGCCGCGTACCCACGTGTTGTACTCGTGGCGCGGCAGTTGAACCTGGAGCGATCCCAGTGTTGTATTCCAGACTTTGGTGAGGTTCACTGCAACCCCCCTGTTGTTGGCAAACACAATCCCCCTGGAGTACAACCTTTGGACTCCAGTGCGGCATATATGCGATGGACACAGATGACGCTTTCCTTGCCAGAGGTCCTTCGTGCAAGCGTTTCTTGTGCCACCGATCATACCCCATGCCTTCGTACTTTTCAAGCCGAAAGAAGGCTTCCGGTTATCGCACTTCCTTATAGTAAGTGCTCTCCGATCTGCGGTCGTGATTGTGAGATCCCGCACGTCGCCTCTTTGCTATGTCGAGCAACGGTGATCAGAATCGTGGATAACTCTGGACGAAGGGTCGATCCTGAGGGATTGTTATCGCTTGTTTATGGGCAATACGGCGATTCATACAATGGAAGGATGTTATCCACAATTTTGTGGATAACATCCCGGATAATGTGGAAA